>CAMFLH010000054.1 GCA_945957295.1 uncultured Uliginosibacterium sp. | reverse complement strand
CTACACCGTCTAATTCGTCGGCAGCGTCAGATGTGTATAAGAGACAGGCGCCCGCTCTTGGTGTCGAAGGCCATGCCGACGTTTTCGACTTTCACCATGGGTTTGCTCATGACAGGGCTCCGGTGCAGGTCAGTTGTTGCCGTAGGAGAAGCGCTTGGCGATCAGCAGCAGCGCCTGTTCGAGCATCAGGCCGACGATGCCGATGACGAAGATCGCGATCACGATGTGCTCAACCTTCAGGTTGTTCCACTCGTCCCACACCCAGAAGCCGATACCGACACCGCCGGTGAGCATTTCGGCCGCCACGATCACCAGCCACGCGGTGCCGATCGACAGCCGGATGCCGGTCAGCATGTAGGGCAGCACCGCCGGGAACAGGATCTTCGTGATGATCTTGAACTCGGAGAGGTTCAGCACCCGCGCGACGTTCATGTAGTCCTGCGGCACGCGCTGCACGCCTTGCGCGGTGTTGAGGATCATCGGCCAGATCGAGCAGATGAAGATCGTCCAGGTCGCAGCCGGGTCGGCCTTCTTGAACACCAGCAGGCCGATCGGCAGCCAGGCCAGCGGGCTGACCGGGCGCAGCAGCGAGATCAGCGGATCGAGCATGCTGTTGAGGAAGTTGAAGCGGCCGATCAGGAAGCCCATCGGAATGCCGACCAGCGCCGCCACACCGAAACCGATGCCGACACGCTGCAGCGAAGACAGGATGTTCCAGCCAATGCCCTGATCGTTCGGGCCGTTGCGATAGAACGGGTCAGAGAAGATCTCGACCGCCGAGGCCCACGTTTGCATCGGACCAGGGAAGCCCTGCGTCTTCATTGCCACGATTGCCCATACGCCCAACAGCAGGCCGATACCGAACAAAGGCGGCAACACCTTCTTGAGCACGGCGTTCACGCGATGACCCAGCGGCGCACGGTAGCGCGGCTCGGCGGCGGGTTTCGCCGCCGCTGGCGCGGAATTTGAAGTCTCTGCCGTCGCCGCCATGGCGCCATTGGCGGCAGCATGGCCGTGCGCGCGGGGCTCGGCGGTGGGCGGCTCGGCCGCCAGGTTGGAGGCAGTCATCGAAACAGCGCTCATGTTGTGCTCCTCGGCGCGGCACGCAGCGGCCACGCCCATCAGGGGGTCCCAGGGCCGCAGGAAGCTGCGGCCCGCGTCGATGGCGATATCAGGCAACTTTGATCTTGAAGCTGCCGGCGTACTTCTTCGCGTCCTTGCCGTCCCACACCACACCGTCGATCAGCTTGCTGGTGCGCATGTCGGACTTGGGCAGCGACACACCGGCCGCGGCCGCCGCCTGCTTGTAGATGTCGATGCGGTTGATCGACTTCGCCACCGCGGCGTAGTCGACTTCGCCCTTGAGCAGGCCCCAGCGCTTGTGCTGCGTGAGGAACCACATGCCATCCGACAGGTAGGGGAAGTTCACCGCACCGTCGTTGAAGAACTTCATGTGGTTCTTGTCGTCCCAGCTCTTGCCCAGCCCGTTCTGGTAACGGCCCAGCATGCGTTCGAGGATCACGTCCATGTCGGTGTTGACGTAGGACTTCTGCGCAATCGTCTCGGCTGTCTTGCGGCGGTTGGCGAGCGACGCATCGATCCAGCGGCCCGCCTCGAGAATCGCGGCCGTCATCGCGCGCGCGGTGTTCGGGTTCTTCTGCACGAACTCTGCCGTGGTGCCCAGCACCTTCTCGGGGTGGTCGGTCCAGATGTCCTGCGTGGTGACGGCGGTGAAGCCGATCTTGTCCATGATGGCGCGGTTGTTCCACGGCTCGCCGACACAGAAGCCATCCATGTTGCCAACGCGCATGTTGGCCACCATCTGCGGCGGCGGCACGGTAATGACCTTCACATCCTTCATCGGGTCGATGCCGTTCGCAGCCAGCCAGTAATACAGCCACATCGCGTGCGTACCAGTCGGGAAGGTTTGCGCGAAGGTGTATTCACCGGGCTTGGCCGCCACGGCTTTCTGCAGCGCTGCGCCGTCGGTCACGCCCATGTCGCGGAACTTGTTCGACAACGTGATCGCCTGGCCGTTGTTGTTCAGCGTGGCGAGTACGGCCATATCCTTTTTCGGGCCGCCGATACCCATGTGCACGCCGTACACGAGGCCGTACAGCACATGCGCCGCATCCAGCTCGCCATTGACCAGCTTGTCGCGCACCGCGGCCCACGAAGCCTCTTTCGACGCAATGATCTTGATGCCGTACTTCTCGTCGAACTTCTGCACCGCCGCCATCACGACGGAGGCGCAGTCGGTCAGCGGGATGAAGCCGATGCGCACTTCCTTCTTCTCCGGCGCGTCGGAACCTGCCGCCCAGGCGCCGGAAAACGGCATCACGCTGGAAGCGGCCGCAGCGCCACCCAGCGCAAGGGTCTGGCGCAGGAAGCCGCGACGGCTCAGTTCATTGTCCGAGGGGCGATCGATCATGGTGTCTCTCCGCAGCAAGGGTCAGGGAATCCGCAAAAACAAAAAGGCGCCCGCCGTGCGTGCTGAGCACGCTCGGAGGACGCCCTTGTCCGTTGCCGCCCGGGCTGCCGCCATTGGCAGGCCTCGGACCGCTGCAGCCGCCGCCATTGGCGCCTGCTTTGCCAAGCCTTTGGCAAAGCGCGTGCCAGACATTTCAACCGATTGTTTTAATTGACTATTTCTTGAGGCAGAACCGAAGAACGACGTTGCGTTGGCTGCATCGCGGCCACTGCCCACCTAATCCGGCACTTTTGCAGTGCGACAAGGCGGGCGGCCGCACCGATTGAATGCTGCACAGCAACAGTGCTGGATCGCACCCGCGCCAGCCGCACGCGCCCCAGTTCGGTGCATCGACGAAGCGTTGGTCGTGACGCTGCCGGCCCTGCGTCATGGCGGGGAGAAAACAGGAAGGAATGCTTTGGGAGGGTGCGCGCAGAGGCGCGATTCAGCCGATCAGCAACTTGGCCGATTCGATCACGTCCTGCGCAACCTCGCCGATGCGGCGCCCGCGCTCCATCGCGAGCTTGCGCAGCGCGTGGTAGGCCTCGTCTTCGGACAGGCCGCGCGCCTGCATCAGGATGCCCTTGGCGCGGTCGACCGCAATGCGGTCCGACAGCTTGCGCTCGGCGTCATCGCGTTCGCGGCGCAGGGCCTGATATTCCTCGAAGCGCGCAACCGCCACCTTCATCAGCGATTCAACGCGCTCGGGTACTAGGCCATCGACCACATAGGCCGCCACGCCGGCACGCATCGCGCGGCGGATGATGGACTCATCGTCGTCGCCAGCGAACACGATCACGGGCCGCGGGTAATCGCGATCCAGCGTAGCCAGGTGCTCCAGCGTGTCGCGGCTGGGCGATTCAGTGCTGATCAGCACTGCGTCGGGCTGGATCTCCTGCACCCGTTTGGCGAGCTCCGCAGCGTCCGCCAGCACCGCGGCCACAAGGTGGCCGGCCGCCGCCACGCCCTGGCATAGATCCAGCGCGCGTTCTTTGGACTCATCGACGATCAGGACTCTCAGCATGGGCAAGCAGTTTCAGGGCCGGGGTGTTCGGCTCCGGAACAATGCAATCGTCGTGCCAAGCGGGCCTGCTTCAGGGGATCGTGAACGAGATCGTTGCGCCCTGACCTGGCGCGCCCTCGGCCATCACCTGCCCATGGTGGCGCTCGACAATGCGTTTGACGATCGCAAGCCCGATCCCGGTACCTTCGAATTCACGCGACGCATGCAGGCGCTGGAACACGCCGAACAGCTTGTCCGCATAGTTCATGTCGAAGCCGATACCGTTGTCCGACACGTAGTAGCGAAGCTTGCCGCCGGACTGCGTGACGCCGATGTCCACCCGTGGCTCGTTGCTGTGGGACGAGAACTTCAGCGCGTTACCAATCAGGTTCACCCACACCTGGCGCAGCAGCCGCGGGTCGCCGTAAGCCGGCGGCAGCAGACTGACCGAGATGCGGGTATCCGGATACGGCCCGCGCAGATCCGAGACCACCTCGGCGACCAGCCGCCCCATGTCCACCTTCTGGCGTGTCAGTTCGGCACGGCCGACGCGCGAGAAATCGAGGAAGTCATCGATCAGCTCGCCCATCCGCACCGAGGCTTTCATCACCCGATCGAGCAAGCCGCGCCCCTCGTCGGAGAGTCGCTCACCCTCGCTATCGATCAGCAGGAAGGTGTAGCCGTGAATCGCGCGCAGTGGCGCACGCAAATCGTGCGACACCGAATACGAGAAGGCTTCCATTTCCTTGTAGGCGCGTTGCAGCTCGGCCGTGCGTTCGATCACACGCTGTTCAAGTGAATCGTTGAGTACGCTGATCTCCAGCTCGGCACCAACCTGTTCGGTGATGTCGCGCAGGATCAGCGTGAACAGCGTGGCGTCGCCCAGTTCGACGCGCGACAGCGCAAGTTCGAGCGGGAATTCGTCGCCATTGCGGCGGCGCCCGAGCAGCGGCCGCGCGCCGCCGCGCAAGCGCCAGCTGGCCCGGCGTCGCGCCTGCAGAAGAATCTTCTCCGCCGGCAGGCTGCGATAGCGCTCCGGTAACAGCATCAACACATCCTCGCCGATCGTATCCTCGGCGCGGTAACCGAACATGTTCTCGGCCGCCTTGTTGTACATGACGATGCGGCGCGACGCGTCGGTGATCAGCACTGCATCCATCGCAGAATCGATGATGGCTTCGAGCTGCAGCGAGCGCTCACGCAGCGCCCGTTCGGCCTGGCGTTGTGCGGTCAGTTCGCGGCCGATGATCGCAAAGCGCGGCAGGCGATCTTCGGACGCCGGCAGCGTGACGACCGAGATTTCAACCTGGGCGCTATCGCCCTCCAGCGGCACGCTCAGATCGAAAGCGCCGATGCTGTGACGCGTCTGGTTGGCGATGTGCTCAAGCGCACGGCGCAGCGTTTCGCCTGCCGAGAGTTCGCCGATCGGCACGTCGCCGCTTCGCCCCTGAGCCCGGAACAAACGGCGCGCGACAGGGTTGATCCGCTCACACTGGAAATCGCCATCGGAATCGCGACGCACCAGCAGCATTGGGTCAGGCGAGGCCTCGAACAGCGCAGATTCCTGTTCGCCGCGCAAACGCGCGCGTCGCATCGAACGCGTAGCGCCCATCAGCATCAGCGTGGTGCCCAGCGCAAACCCGGCCAGCAGTAGAAAGCCCCAGCCTTGAACACGCCCCGGTGTACCAACCGCTGAACGCACGGTTGCGGCATCGAGCGCCACCACCACTACCAGGGGATATTCGGCGAGCCTGCGCAGCGCGAAAAGGTGGCTGTCGTCGGCATCTGCGAACTCGACCTCCTGCCCCTGCCCGATCGCCTTGCGCAGCACTTCGGGCAAGCGCACCGGCACCTCCGGCCCATTCACGCTGCTGTGCGCCAGTACGTCGCCATTGCGGCGCAGCAGGAAGGCCTCGCCGCCGCCTCGCAGGGTATGTACGCTCAGGATCTCGCGCAGCGCAGCCTTTGAAATTTCGGCGACGACACCGCCCGGCGCTGTCTCGTCGACCATCGCATCGCCGCTCCACACGCGCACCGCATAGAGGCGGTCGTCCGTGGCCGGCATCAGATCGAGCACATCAGGTGCCGCCTTGCGTGAGAGTTCTGCCAGCAAGGCCGCATCACGCGGGCCGCCACGGGCCGCATCCATCAGGCGAAAACGCTGATCGAACACCACCAGACCGCCGAGCAGATCGCGCAGGTCGCTCGCGAGATCATCCTGCACCGCCTTCGGCCCGCGAACGCCGCTTGATACGCGCCGCGCCGCGCGATCCAGCACGAAGTCGGTGACATCGAGCATGCGCAACAGATCGCGCTGCACATCGGTCGCGGCGCGGCCGGTCTGCACCAGCGCTTCGCGCTCTCTCGCATCCCGCGCCTCCTGGAATGGAGAGAGGGCCGCGAACAGCGCGACCACGACGACGGCAAGACCGCCGAGGCCGACAAGTGCCTCGACACGTGTCGAGGTCCAACGGTCGATACGCCGCGACAGGGGTTCGATCAGGCCGGACATGGGAGCTGGGGGGGAGCCATGCCGCGATGATAGTGAAAAGCGCCGCGCGGCGGGCGCCCCCGGCCACGCGGCGCGATCGATTGCTTCAAGCGCTGATCAGCAGCAGCGATACATCGTCGTGCGGCGCAGCACTACCGCAGTGGCGCGCGATTTCGCGCTCGAGCTGATCGAGGCGCGCACCCGGGGCGCCGCCGCGCAGCGCCGCTTCAACGCCTGCGTAACCGAACTGAGCGCCGCCCTCGCCCATCGCTTCGAGCAGGCCGTCGGAGAAAATCAGCACCTGGTCGCCGGCGGCCAGCGGGCTACTGTCGCACGCGGCGGCCTCCGGCGTCAGCGTGTCGATGCCGAGCGGCAGCGCATTCGACGCAAAGCGCTGCCGTACCTCCCCATACGCATCCAGGCACAGCACGTCCGGGGTGCCGCCGACCCATACATGCGCGAGCCCCGCGGCGCTATCCACGCACACCAGCGCCGCCGCCACGAAACGGCCTATCGGCAGCGACTCCTGCAACACGTTATTGAGCAGCGCGACCAGCTCGCCAGGGGTCGGCGACGTCGCAACGGCGCGGTAGAACTCGGCGACCGCTGGCAGCACGCTGACAGCAGCGCCCAAACCATGGCCGGTGGCATCGGCAAGCAGAGCGAACAACCGACCGTCGGGCGCACGCTGTGCGAGCACGATGTCGCCCGAAAACCGTTGCGCCGGCAACACGCGATGTGCAATACCCGGCTCTTGCAAGCCGCCGCGTCGAATCTGACGTTCGAGGATCTCCAACGCCAGCTCGTTCTCGCGTTCGACTTCATCGTGGTAGTGCTTGAGCTCCATCGTGTAGGCGGCGAGTTCCCGCTCCGCCCGCTTGCGCTCCGAAATGTTGCGCAGCACCGCCAGATACGTCAGCCCCTGCGCTGCAGCCATCGTCGATAGCGCGAGCTCCAGCGGCACCACGCTGCCATCGGCGGCCCGCGCACTGACCTCACAGGTCGAACGTTGCTCGCCGCGCTGGCACTCTTCGATCGCTCCCTGAAGCTGACGGTCACCTGGCGGCACGAAGAGCGCGAACACCGGTGCGCCAATCAGGCTGACCTCGCCGCGCCCGAGCATCGTGCACAGCGCCGGATTCACGGTACGAATCTCGCCAGCCGGGTCGAACACCACGAGGCCGTCGCTCATCGCGCGCGAGATCGCCCGCACTTCTTCGGCTGCCGCATCACGTTGTTGCTGCAGGCTAAGCGCGCGAAACACGGTGCGCATCTTGGCGGCGAAGATCGGGTAAGAGAGCGGCTTGACGAGGTAGTCGTCGGCGCCGGCATCAAGCCCGCCAACCACGTCGCTCTCCGCACCGAGCGCCGACAGCATGACGATCGGCACCGTGGAGCCCTCGCCAGCACGGATGCGGCGCGTGGCTTCGAGCCCATCCATGACCGGCATCATCACGTCCATCAACACGATGTCCGGGCGCTCACGTTCGAAGGTCTCGACGGCCTGTTCACCGTTCTCGGCCAGCAGCACGGCGAAGCCGAGCCGCGTCAGGTAGGCGCGAACCAGGGTGCGGTTGGCGGCGGTATCGTCGGCCACCAGCACCCGGCAGGCGGCGGGGGTCGGAGCGATCATGCCTGGCCTCCGTTTCCGCTGCCGCACCATGCATGCACTTCGTTGCCACTGCCCTCGTAGCGCACCTCGTCGAAGGCGATCTGGCGTGCCAGCACGATGCCACGGCCGTTCGGGGCAAAGGCACGCGCGGGGTCCAGCTCGATGAAGCGTTGCCAGTCAAAGCCCGGCCCGTCATCGCGTACATGAAAGTGCCAGCGCGCGCCGTCACGCTGCACGGTGAGCCTCACCCGCTTGGCGAGGTTCTGCGGTGCGCTGAGCCGCTTGCGCACTTCGTCGGCCCAGGTGCCAGCCTCCTTGAGAGCACCCTTGGCCGCGAAGTCGATGCCGAGGTTGCCGTGTTCGACGCCATTGACCAGCAATTCCGCGAGGCCCATGGCAACCGCCTCGGGCCGCGGGCAGACCAGCGCTGCAGTCGTCGCCACCGCCGCCGCTTCCTCGAGCGTACGCACCGAAAACTCTGCGCGATCGATCATCTGCATCGCGACCACATGCTCGTGAATGCGATCGGCCAGTTCGGCACGGCGCCGCTGATCATCGAGCGCGGTGCGAATCACAGCGCGCAGCGAGTCGCACTCGAAGGGCTTGGTCAGGTAGTAGTGCGCGCCCGCCGCCAAACCCTCGCGTACCTGGTCAGGTGTGGCGGCCGCGGTCTGCATGATTACCGGGATCGCTTTGAGCCGTTCGTGTTGTTTGACCCGCCGTAGCACTTCCATGCCGCTGATGCCCGGCATCATGCGATCGAGCACCAGCACATCGAAATGCTGTTCCGGGTCTTCCAGGCGCGCGAGCGCATCGGCCCCCTCTTGGGTAGTCACCAGCTCGTAGTCGCAATCTTCGAGGTAGTCGCAGATGATCTCCAGATTGAAGGGCTCGTCATCGACAACCAGGATTCGGGCGCGGGCCATGCTTACTCCTTCTGCAGGTCTTCCACGGCGGGCAGGCGCACAACGAATGTGGCGCCGCCGGCCGGATTGTTGCGGGCGAAGATCACGCCGCCATGCGCGGCGACGATCTCGCGTGAAATCGCCAGACCGAGGCCGGTACCCCCGGCGCCGGTATGGGTCGTGCTGCTCTGTACGAACTTGTCGAACACGCTTTCGAGCTCGGCCTCCGGAATGCCGACACCCTCGTCGCTGACGGACAACTCCACCGCCGTGACCTCGGCGCCACCGGGGCCATGCAGGCTTGCAGGGGCAAGGTGCAAGGTGATCGCGTGGCCTTCAGGCGTGAACTTCACTGCATTCGAGAGCAGGTTGCGCAGGACCTGACCGAAGCGCACCGGGTCCGCCCACGCGGTCAGCTCCCCTGGCGCCGCGTGCAGATCTACGTGCAGGCGCTTGGCGGCGAACCACGCCTCGTATTCCGCCAACGATTCGCGGACGAGGCCATCGAGTGCGACGGGTCGCGTCTCGATACGCATGTGGCCGGATTCGAGCTTGGCCAGATCGAGCAGGTCGTTGAGCAGGTTGAGCAGACGCTCGCCACTGGTGGAGATGCGCAGGAAGTATTCGCGCAGGCGATCTTCCGCGGCACGACCGACCTTCTGATCCCCCAGGCGAGCGAAGGATAGGATCGCGTGCAGCGGTGTGCGCAGCTCATGGCTCATGTTGGCGAGGAACACGCTCTTCGCCTCGTTGGCCGCCTCGGCCGCCTCCTTCGCGGCGACCAGGTCGGCCGTCTGCTCGCGCACCAGTTCGGCAAGGCGGTCGCGGTGCTGCGCCAGTTCGGCTTCGGCGGCACGACGCGCCAGTTCGGTACGGCGTGCGTTGATGATCTCGCCAAACGAACGCAACAGTGGTTCGAGCTCGGCACAGTCCTCCACCCCGTAACCGCCGGGGCGGTTGGCCACGCCCAGCAGGCCCACCAGCTGCTTGCCGTAGCGCACAGGCAGACCGAGATAGCTCGTCAGGGGCGGATGCCCCGGCGGCAAACCGCCAGCCCGGGGGTCTCGCGGCGGATCATTCGAGATCACCGGCGCCCCATCACGCAGTACCGCACCGATCAGGGTGTCGAGGTTATGGAACGCCAGCGCCTGGTTCGCGTGTTCAGCGTAAAAGACCTTTGCCACCTCGTTGCGTTCGTCATGCTTGATCGCATGCATCACGACGCAGGGCTCGTCACCTTGTTGTTGCACCTCGCCGATGAAACCCATGTCGCTGCGGGTGAGTGCGAGCACTTCGCCGAGCAGGCCATCGAAGGCACGCCGCGCGTCCGGTTCGCGGATGAAGGCCTCTTGCGTGGCACTGATCGCTGTCAGCATCGCCGTGCTGCGGCGCAGCGCTGCTTCCGCCGCCTTACGCGCAGAGATGTCAGTGTGGGTGCCGATCATGCGCAGGGCACGCCCGTCCATGTCGCGTTCGACTACCTGGCCGCGATCGAGAATCCAGGTCCAGCCGCCATCGCGGCAGCGCATGCGGTATTCGCTCGAATAAACCGCGCTCTCACCGCGCAGATGAGCATCGATCTGTGCCATAGCGCCGGACAGTTCGTCCGGGTGCACCCGCGTTTCCCACTCGGAAAGACAGTCGCCAATCTCGTTGTCGGCGTAGCCGAGCATCTGCTTCCAGCGCGGCGAGAAGTACACGCGACTTGAACTCAGATCCCAGTCCCACACGCCATCGCCCGCCCCCTCTAGCGCAAACTGCCAGCGATGCTCGGACGCTGCCAGCGCCGCCGCCGCAGCAACCCGCTCGCTGATGTCCTCGACAATGGTCCACGCGTACTGAAAACCGGTACGCGTATGGCCAACCCCCGCGCCGGCAACGCGCACGGCCAGTTCGCGCACATCGCTGCGGTAGCGTGTCTCGAACGGCGCCAGCCGGCCACTCGCAAGCAAGGTGGCAAGCCTGCCGCGGTGATCGCGACGCAGCTCGGGCGGGCTGAAGCTGTCCAGCGTGCGCTCGCGCAGGGCAGCTTCATCGCAGCCAAGCATGTCGCAAAAGGCAGGGTTCGCCTGCACGAAGCGCCCGGCAGCATCAACCAGCGCTAGGCCAAACGGCGCGTTGCGATACAGCGCATCGAGCCGCTCGATCACATCGCGCTGGCCCTCCTGCGCGGCGACGAGGTCACCGATATCGGTGGCAACGCCGGTGATCAGCGGGTGTCCTTCGGGGTCGGCGCAGATCGCCTTGTGCACCCGTACCACGCGCGGCTTGCCGCTCGCCGTCTGAAAGCGCAGCAGGTGGCCTGTGACCTCGCCACCACCGAGGACCAGTTGATCGTCTTCATACTGCGCCTTGGCGAGAGCCGCATCGCCGTACACCTCGAACGAGGTTTTGCCGATGACCGCGTCGGCATCCAGTTCATACATGCGGCAGAAGGCCGGGTTGACCATCAGGAAACGCGAGTCGGCATCCTTGACGAAGAAGGCATGCGGCATCGCGTCGATGAGCCCCTGCAGATACGCGCGGAAGCCCGCCTCACGCGCCTCGGCCTGAGTTTCGTCGGTGATGTCGACGTAGCTCGCAACAACCAGATCGCGGCCATCCGCCCCCTCGCACAGCGTGCGCGCCACGCGAAGGTGGCGATGCCCACCGGGCAGATCGAGCCACATGCGCGCTTCGACGCTATCGCCAAGCTGATGCAGGCGGGCTTCGAGCGCCGCAATGCGTGACGCAATCTGAGGCGTGGCGACTTCAGCCGTCGTGCGCCCCACCGCGGTCTGTCGATCCACTCCGATGGTGCGCTCGAACGCCTTGTTCACCAGCAGGATCTCGCCGTCGCGCAGTTTTACTGCAATCGGTACCGGCACCACGTCGAGCACACGCCACAAGAAGGCCTGCTGCTGGGCCAGGCGCTCCGCGAGACGACGATGAAGGCTGACATCCGACAGCGCACCGATCACCGCCTGCGCGGCCGCCGTCTGCCCGCGCACGCGGACCCAGCGCATCGCTGCGTCGGGCGAGGCGACACGGCATTCCACGTCGATTGGCCCGCTCACGGCCACCGCCGCCCTCAGCGCCTTTACCAGCGTCGCGCGGTCTTCGCGCTGCACCCTGCGAATCAGCTCGGCCAGCCGAAAACCCTCGCGCCGCGGCGCCAGCCCAAGCATCGTGCAGGCCTGCGGCGAGAGCTGGCAACGGCCCTCGTCGGGCAAGTATTCCCAGATGCCATCCTCGCTCGCCGCAACGGCGCGCTCGAAGCGACGTTCGGTATCCGCAAGGTCTCGCCGCACCCGCGCCACCACCCGATCAGCCAGACCTTTGCGCGCCGCCAGCGTGAACAGCACTACGGCGAGCAGCAGGCTCGCCACAACCCCAGGCAGCAACAAATTCGCACGCTTCAGATAATCGGGCGGGGCGGACAAGGCAGCGACCTCGAAGGCCCAACGCTGTTCACCAAGCGTGAAGACGCCCACCTCGGTCATCTCGGCGTCTTTCGGATAGTGCGCCGTCTCGGCGATCAGACGATCCTGCGCCGGGCCGAGAATCTCAACCGCACGCACCGCCGCATCCTGCGTGAGGATTGCCCCGCGCGCGGTCAGCCAGCGCTGCGCATCGATGAACAGCAGCAGTACCGCGCCGCGCGACACCGGCACGGCCATCACTGCAAGCGATACGCCGCCGGGCCGCGCATCGCTGCCCACCGCAACAGCCGCCTCGTTGGCCAGCAGCGCCCGCGCGCTGGCGCCCTGGGCAAGGCGCAACAGCCACGGCGCGGTTGCCGAAATACTTGCATCCTCGGGCACCACCAGATAGTCGAAGCGCACCCGCATATCCACCGCCTCGGGGCTCGTCATATCGACCAGCATCAGCGCGGCGAGCGGCGGTTCGATGCGATCGACGCGCACGTCGTGCAGCAGGCTGCGCCAATCCTCCGCGCCAAGTTCAGGCAACAGGCGGATCGATGCCGCCATCGCCCGCGCGATCGCGAGCGTGCTGCCAATATCGGTGTTCATGCGGGTAATCACTTCCTGCGCCGTGGCGTGGAAGTTCTGCTCGAAGGCGTAGCGCTCGGCATCCACACGCTCGCGCCAGATCCAGCCCGTCAGCGCGAGCCCGGCCACCAATGCCGCAAGCGCAATCAGCAGCGCCGGCAGCAGCGAGCGCCGCGTGCCGGCATCGGCAAGATCCCCGCCATCCTTTTTGTGCTGTGCGATCACGCGGCCGCCTCATCAGGGCGCCGCCAAGCGGTGCGACGCGCCTCCTCCCTGGCGGGTCAACGGCAGGCTGGGTCTGGGCTTGAGGTCGGCAGTCCGGCCAAGCGGCGCCGATGCGGGCAGCTTGCCGGGATGCCTAGTCCCGACCAAGCGGTGTGCCGTGACCTAGCCGGCGAGCCCCACTACATGCGCCGCCATCGCGGCAATCACGGCCTCGGCCTCGCCCAGCACGCCGGAAAGCACGATCGTCACGCCCGGGTGGCGCTCGCGCGCGGCATCCAGCATCGCCGGCAGATCGCGCTTTACATGACCGCCGGCAGCGAGAAACACCGGCACCACTTCGATGCGTTGAGCGCCGCCGGCCACGGCGCAGTCGATCGCCGTGGCCAGATCCGGCGTCATGAACTCAAGGAAGCACGGTTGCACCGTCACATGGGGGCGCAGCGCACGCACGGCGCCGGCCAGCTTCTCGAGCGGCCGCGCCCATTCGGGGTCGCGCGCACCGTGGGCGAACAGCAGGAAGGCGGTGCTCATGAGCTCTACTCCAGGTGTGAAATTCAGGGTTTGGCCGCTGTGAGGGCATTGAGCACTTCGGCGGCGGCGAAGAAACCGAAACTCGCGGTCACGCACACGCTGGAGCCAAAGCCAGCGCAGTTCAGGCCTTGCGGCCCGGCGGCGTCCGGCGCGCAGGCCGCTTCGGGGTAGCGCAGCGGCTCGGTCGAGTACACCGCACGGATGCCGAACTTCTTCTTCGGATCACGCGTAAAGCCGTGTTGCTTGCGCAGGTTGCCGCGCACCTTGGCGAGCAGCGGGTCTTGCACGGTGCGCGAGAGGTCATCGACTGCGACACGAGTCGGGTCGATCTGGCCACCCGCGGCACCACAAACGACTAGCGGCAGCCCTTGCACCACGCAATGCGCGGCGAGCGCAGTCTTCACGCGCACGCTGTCGATCGCGTCGACCACGTAGTCGAAACCGCTGACAAGCTGCGCAAGGTTGTCGGTAGTGACGAAATCATCCACGGTCGTCACACGGCAAGCTGGGTTAATCGCGCGGATGCGGCGCGCCATCGCATCGACCTTGGCCATGCCCCAGTCCGGGTCGAGCGCATGCAGCTGCCGGTTGGTGTTGGATTCGGCGATCACGTCCAGATCGATCAGCGTGATCGCGCCGACCGCGCTGCGCGCCAGCGCCTCGACCGCCCACGTGCCGACACCGCCGACGCCGATCACACACACATGGGCCGCGGCGAGCCGCGCACGGCCGTCATCCCCGTACAGGCGTGCAACACCGCCAAAGCGGCGGTCGAGATCCGGTGCCTCGGTTTGCGGCAGTGTCACGGTATCGCTCATTGCGTGTGCGTCTGCAGCCATACCAGCAGCCCCTGCGCGTTGAGATCGAGATCGCCTTCGAGCAACTGCAGCGCCGCTTCACCCTGCACACCCCAGACGGCGGATTCGGCTTCAGCCAGTGCGATCGCCTCCAGCCGCTTCACCAGCGTCGGGTGCGCATCAGCGGCGCTCGGGTCGATGCCCTCGCAAGCCTGCACATGCGCATCGATCAGCCGGTGCAGCGTGGCGCCGAGGCGCGGCACGTCGGCGCTGCGGCTGTAATGCGTTGGGTAGATGCAGGCAGGCTTCAGCGCCAGCAGGCGGTCGATCGACGCATGCAGCGCGGCGGGGTCGAAATGCACCGGCGTGGTGGTGGCGAAAATGTTCGCGCGGCCATCAGCACCATCCATCTCGCGATAGGTGAGGCCGAAGGTGTCTCCGGTAAAAATGCCCTGGCTGGCGGGGTCGTGGTAGCAGACATGGTGCTTCGCATGGCCCGGCGTATCCAGCACATGGAACACGCGCAAGCCAAAGCGCACCGTGTCGCCCTCCCCCACCTCGACGATGCGCGCGGCCGGCACCGCGATCAGCTCGCCATACAGGGCTTCGGCATTGGCCTGGCCGTAGACCGCGACGGTGCCTTCCCACAATTTGGAGGGGTCCGCCATGTGGCGCGAACCGCGGGCATGCACCGCCACTTTGGCGTTGGGCAGCACACGCGCCAGCGCGCCTGCGCCGCCCGCATGGTCCAGATGCACATGCGTGAGGCAGATCCAGTCGACCGACTCGGGTGCAAGCCCGTGCGCGGCCAGGGCTTCGAGCACCCGCGGCACCGCATGCACCGTGCCGGTATCGACCAGCGCGGCACGGCCGTCGTCCGATACGACAAGGTGAATCGCGTCGAGCATCGGCCGCACATAACCGGAATCGATCGCGAACACGCCCTGCCCCTGCGCAGTTACGAAAGCCATCCTGTCCCCCATCGCCCAATCCGAATGTCGCAATTCTACCGGTCAGCCGTCGCACCGACTGTCGCCCGCCGCGCGAGGCCGGGCTACCATGCAGCGCCTGCCCGAACGGGCCGGCCGCCGGCGCGCCTGCAACCGCAGCAGCCAGCACCCGTCGCGCGGCCTGCGGCCACCCGCCTCAAGTCGCCGCCGGCACATCGACCGAACCCAGGACCCGCAATGCCCGCACTCGACCAATTCGAACCCGCCGCCGTCTGGCGCCATTTCTCGACGCTGATGAAGACGCCCCGCCCCTCCAAGCATGAAGGGCCGCTGCGCGATGTGATCCGCAGTTGGGCCGAAGCGCGCGGTCTTGCAACGCAGGTGGACACCGCAGGCAACCTGATCATCCGCAAGCCGGCCACGCCCGGCATGGAAGACCGCCCCGGCGTGGTCCTGCAAGGCCACCTGGACATGGTCTGCCAGAAGAACCACGCCACCGAGCACGACTTTCACCGCGACCCGATCCGCGCCGAACTGCAGGACGGCTGGCTGGTCGCGCCAAACACCACGTTGGGCGCCGACAACGGCATCGGCGTTTCGCTCGCACTGGCGTTGCTCGAATCGGCCGACCTGCCGCACCCAACGCTCGAAGTGCTGCTGACGGTGGACGAGGAAGCCGGCATGGGCGGCGCGCTGGGCCTTGAGCCGGACCTGCTGCAGGGCAGCCTGATGATCAACATCGACACCGAAGACTGGGGCGAGTTCTACCTCGGCTGCGCCGGCGGTATCGATGTGAATGTGAGTTTCAACTACAGCAGCGAAGCGCTGCCCGAGGGCTTTGCCTGCTATGAGATCGAAGTCGGCGGCCTGCGCGGCGGGCATTCCGGCGTCGACATCAACCTGGAGCGCGGCAACGCGATCAAGTTGCTGGTGCGCCTGCTGCGCGCGCTGGAAGGCCGCTTCGGCAAGGACATCCGCTTGATCGAACTCGAAGGCGGCAGCGCGCGCAACGCGCTGGCCCGCGAAGCGCGAGCGCGCGTCGCCCTGCCTGTCGATCAGGCGGAGCGCGTGGCCAGCCGGGTCGAGGATTTCGACCTGCTGGTGCGCTGCGAGCTCGCCGGCGTAGACGACGGTGTGAGCGTGCGCTTCGGCCCCGAAGACGGCACGGCCCGGCAGGCCATCAGCCCTGCGGACCAGCAGCGCATGCTTGCCGCGCTGCACGCCGCACCGCACGGTGTGCGCCGCATGAGCCAGCGCGTCACCGGCGTCGTGGAAACCTCAAACAACCTCGGCGTGGTCAAGATCGCGGATGGCCAAGGTTTCGCCAACCTGATGGTGCGCTCGCTGCTCGATTCCGGCGTGCAAGCGCTCGCGGCAGAGATCGAAAGCCTCTTCGTGCTGGCCGGCGCCGCAGTGCAGACCGAAGGCGGCTATCCGGGCTGGGCTCCCAATCCCGATTCGGATCTGCTCAAACTGTTCCAGCAGGTCTATCAGCGCGAGTTCGCCGCCGGCCCGGCCGCAGTGAAAGTGATCCACGCCGGCCTGGAGTGCGGCATCCTCAAATCCAAATACCCGAACCTCGACATCATCTCCTTCGGCCCCGACATCCGCGGCGCCCACGCCCCGGGCGAACGGGTCAACATCGAATCGGTGGCGAAGTGCTGGAAGCTGCTGACGGCCGCCGTAGCGGCGATACCGGCGGCGCGCTGAACCAAGCCGCTGCGCCTCGACATCGCGGCATTCAGGCGGCGTCAACCGCCTGAATGCCGTGGCCACATCTGCGTCTCAGGCTGCGACCGAAGCCACATGCGCATCGAGCGCATGGCGGCCATCCTCGTCCAGGTGCGGCCGTATCGCCTGGTACCACGCCACCACGTCGGCATCGCTCAAGCGTGCACGCAGAATCGGCAGGCTCTTCTCAAGGAAGGCGCTGAAGAACGGCAAGTGGCGCAGGTGAAGAAAGGTCGAATCCGTGCTCGGCAGGCTCTGATACACGTCCCGTAGCCACTCGACGCTCGCAAATGCTTCGCCCGGGTGGTCGGCATTGGCAAGCGCCGTCGCATAGCTGGTGTGCATGGTCGGCGGGGGAATTTCATGCGATTCGAGGTTGAGCGCCCAGGCACGGTCGAACCAAGCCTTGCCTTCGTCGATGCGCCCGCTCATCACCGCCGTCGTCGCCACTTGCAATGCGTTGTGCGCGGTGGCTTCAAGCACGAACAGCGCGGCGAAGCGCGCATGCGCCTCAGGCCAGCGTTCGAGGCGCGACGCAGCCAGCCCACAAACGCGCAGTGCATCGGCTGTCAGCGCGACCGCCGCCGCATCGATATGTGGCTCAGCCAACGCAAGCGCCTCGTCGAACCTTTCCGCCTGCAGCGC
The DNA here is from genome assembly GCA_945957295.1 of uncultured Uliginosibacterium sp. GTDB lineage: Bacteria > Pseudomonadota > Gammaproteobacteria > Burkholderiales > Rhodocyclaceae > Niveibacterium. The sequence continues at coordinate 5,879 of CAMFLH010000054.1, read as the reverse complement.
GGCGATCGCCGCCATCAGTTCGGGCGGATCGGCGGGCGCACCGCCTTCCACATTGGGCTGCGCAGTCGCCTCCTGCGTCTGACCCCTCAGATGCGCAACCAAGGCGCGGTAGTCATCGGGCGCGAGAAAACGAAGCTTCGACACGGTCGCGCTGCTCGTGCTGATCTTGCCGTTGTCCTTGCGCGTATGGGTGACTCGGTCGACACGGATAAGGCAGAACTCGGCATCACCCGGATCTGCAACACAACTCAGCTTGAGGGTGTACCACGGCGAGTAGTCAGGGGCCGCGCCTTCCGGCACCACCGGCAACGCCCTCAATGGCGAAGCGCCAGCGGTTTCTATCCTCTCGCGCCACGCTTCAACGCTGCTGTCGTCTACAGCAAGCGAGGCCTCGACCTCGTCCGCCGTCCAGCGGCCGCTACGCTCGTTATACGCACTGCCATCACCACCGAGCGCCGCCACCAGTCCGCTCAGCAGCGTGATCACTGCGGCCTCCAAACCCCAGATCCAGTGCAGGTTGTCCGGCGTCAGCGCTGCCCCGTGCCCGCGCCGCGAGAACGTCACATGCCAATGTTCGGAAAAGTCTTGCAGGGTCTCGATCCATACCCCCGGCGGGCTGAACCCAAGCTGCAACAGACTGGCCCAGCTCTCTCCCGAATTCAGCGACAGCCATACCAGCCACTGTGCCCATACCGCCGCACCGCCGAACACCAATCCAAGCGCCGCGTTGAACTTGTGCGATCGCGACCGCGCCGACTGCGCCGTCATCACAGCCACCGCCCCTACTGCCGCGCCAAGCGCCAGCGTCGCGAGAAAAGAGAAATAGACAAACGGGTTGTAGTGAATCACCACCGCATACACAGCAGCGAAAACAAGCGCCCACGGCAAACCGGTCAGCAGGGGTCTGAACGGGGTATACCAAGCAATACGGCCGGAGGGCATGTAATAGTCAGTCGGAGTCATTTCGGCACAAAGAGACTGGGTTGGATGGCGTCGCATGCTTGCAACGGGCAAAGCCTCAATCAGTCGGACGGCGTCGCCAGTGCAACGAGATACATGACAACGCCATTCTCTGTACAGACGAAACCGTCATGCCGCGTGCCGAACGCCACGCCCGGCATGGTCCGCCCCTGGCACTTCGCGGCGGCCGGCAGCGCCGCCTCATCAACGACGCCTTTGATCAGCCGCTGCGACCACTGCGGGAGCCAGCGTCATTTTGCGTTAGGCACGACAAATGCGGGAGCACTTGCCGCCGCGGGAGCAATACGCTGTGTCGCAGTCGGATCTACCGCCCCCCCCCAACAACAATGAGTGTTACGAAATCGGTCGGCCCCGCTAGTTCCAACCCGATCGGCGCTTCTGGCGTGGAAAACACCTCCCACTGCACGTCCTTCAAGGCAATGTCGGGAGCGAAATAGCGCCTCAGCGCAACGGCATCGCGGCTCGGGACCGTGTCAGGCGTATCGGCGCCATCAACTAGAACAGCTGACAGCAATGCGGCAGCGCCAGCCGCAAACGCGAAGGGCACAACAAGGGCGCTCAGCCGAAGCCTATTGATCAAGAGAGCATCCGCGCTGAGTCCGCTCGATGTCGTTCTGACTAGGTGCCACTGCATCGAGCGGGTCAATCAACGTCGCATCATCCAGACTCTCCAATCGAAGCGGCATCCGGTCGACGTTGATATAGACCCGGAACTGGGAGAACCCCTCCGGATAGGCTCGATCAAAATAAAGGACCGTTCCCGTCGGCAACGCGTACCGGCTGCCACCATCTGCGGCGCCAGCCAAGAGCAGGGGTTCTTCCAAGCGGTGAACCTTCGTCACGCGAAAGCAATGCCACACGGCAACCGCCGAGGCTCCAACGAACAGGCTCGCAAGGCACCCCGCGATGAAACCAACAGCGAATCGACTCACTGATGAACCCCTGAGGCTTCAAGTCCTTGATGTCGCGCGGGTCCAAGCTTTTCGCTCCTGACACGGACTCCGTCGCTGCCTTCCAAAAGACAGCCCCTCCTACTTGCGAACAGGCACTCCGCATTGGCGATCGAAGGAAATCACAACATTTGCATCCGCTTTACAACTATTCACTCTCGCAGACTCCAAGGGACAGCCCCACGCCCCTTCATTCGTTGCAACGATCTCGGAAATGCGAAATTCCAACTGCCCATCAAGCACCAACTTGTAGTCCGCCTTCAGCGGTAACAACTGGCGGGTTTTGAAATAGACCCGAAGGAAACTCTTTCCGCTTTCGCCTGCCACTCTCTCCGTAACGAGACCTTCCTCGTGGCGATCCTCAAGCATACGAAAGTCAGAGCCCTTCTTGTAGCGCTCCAATCTACCCGAACCGGGCGACGCCTCGAGCCAATTCGCCACCAGAAACTCCCCGGAGAACATATCCGGGCACGCGCCGAGAACAAGATCAGGAATTGCGGCAAAAAGCAACGACAAAATGAATCTGACGGAGCGCAAACAAAAAGAACGACTATCGCCAGAATAAGTAAAAAAGGCCCAACTTGACTTCACGTCGATCACACTCCCGCAGCCATCCACAGCCCGTATTTGTAGACGGTACGGCCTAACTCGGGCAGATCTCACCATCGCGTCGACATCGAAAATGGAGCGCTTCCTCTCCATGGTATGCAATTTAGTCACCAGAGCTTCCGGACTTAACGGCAACACGCCCCATTTCGCCGCAGAGGGCCTCGATTGTCGGAGAAGCGAAAGGCCGGGCAAAGCTTCCGCGAAGACCGAACTCGAACGTCGTCCCGTTCAGAAGCACGCGATCCTGAAAATTCCATAACTAGAGACAGTACGTAACACAGTTCAAACGAACCGTAGCGCTCCGGCCGTTGAACGCGGCTCATCGAAGACATTTGAGCTACGCCAATATCGGCAAAGACGACCGGTCGATATAGCCACACTGGGAAGAACGACAGCCACATCCACTTCCATTCAGAATGTAGGACCGGACTTCGACCAACACCGCCATAGTCCGCAGGAGCTCATGTTTGGAGCACGAACGCATCCATACCGATCATGACGAAAAAATTCGTGAAGACCATGGAACGCGACTACTTTGCATTCATAAAAAAACCGAACCTGCCGACCGCGACACGAAACCAACGCATCCCATTCGAGCACTACAACGCGTTTCATACTTACAGCGCGTTGGGATGTCACTCGTCACGTGAGTTTCATCGCTGGGCCGACTCATCTACGTAAGGATGAGGCCGCGCCCTCAGATGCAGAGGCAAATCCAATAACACTCCAAGCAATCCGCCCAAAATAGACAGCCCCCTGAACGTCGATCTCTGCACGATTAGCGACCACATTCTCTAGCACATAGCGCCATATCCTCGCCGTCGATCCGACAGCCCAGACGTCGACAGATCGCTAACGCACTACTTCAGCACACGTACCATCCAAAGTAATCGCTGGGCTTTTTTTAACCGGACATGAATTAACCCGGTAAGACTCTAGCGGGCAGCCGCGCGGACCGGAGTTTGTAGGGACAATTTCAAAAACCCGATACTCAAGTCGTCCGTCCAGAACAATCTTGTAGTCAGACCCCAGCGGAAGCTGATCATAGCCATCCACCTTGACTTGCAAATAGACCCGCCCATTCTCACTGAGTGATTTCTCCGCAACGACCTTGCCGCGATAGTCATCCTCTACGACACGAAAGTCGCTGTTCTTTCTGTAGCGGGTCAGCACCACAGACTTCGGAGCATCACCCTTCCAATCGGCAATCAAGAAGTCCCCACCAATCGTTGCGGGACAGCCTCCAACTGCACAACAAGAGAGTAAAGAACAGAGCGCACCAACCACCAAAACCCTACTTAACCGAGAAATTGCCATAGTAATTACTCTTCCATGACGAAACACTTATCCCCTGGCTTATATGCACCGCCACCAAGCGGTTTTTACGCTGGACTTCATCCGGCATCGGGAACCAGCTTGCTGTCCTCGGGTTGGAGCCCCAAGTGTAAACATTGAAATAGACCCTTTCGACAGACTTGAGATCATTCGTCGGCATACCGCTCGAATCTGCGAACCTCAATCCGCCTTCATATACAACCCAATGCGAATCAGTGGCCAACTCGTTAGTCATGTAGCTCGCCTCACCACCAACCAGATTGAAGTCGACCATGAGCAGGACCTGACGTCCCTCATTGTATTTTCTGTCAATCTCAAGCAAGTCCTCTAGATCACTGTTCGACATCCAGTCGTGCAGTTTGCCTAACACAGATTTCTTTACAGGCAGGCCCGCCAAGCTCAACCCTTCTGATTCGACGGTCGAAAACCCTGCTACGCTCTTGAGCATGGGCTCTAGCATGCTCGGCCAGTTGACAGCCTTAAGGCGATCGATCGCGCCGGACTCAATCCCGTCGTATCCAAGATTGCTCTCGCCGCTGCGAGACGTAGCTAGCACCAGCCAATCCACGTCCGGAATATTCATTGCTATGAAGTCTGCCCCGCCCGGCCGCATTTCATACATACGTTGGGCGGCTGTGCGGCTCGGACGAACGGTGTAACCTCGCGCGTCATATTCGCCCGTTCTGAGCAATTCCCTGGCCAGCTTCTCGTACTCGCTAGGGTGTTCCTTCGCCATGACATAGTAGAGCGCAGCCATCCCGCAAAGAGACGTTCCACCTTGATCAATCCGCCACGGCGTGGCCTTTCTTACCACGATTTGTTTGTCGACCTTCTTCGCGTCGAACCAGCGATAACGGTTATGCACGAATTGCGTCAACTTTCCGTCGCCATTCGAATCTGAAATGTAGGCAATGACAGTGACGTCGCAGCCGCACATATCCTTATCGCTGATCTTGATATCGACTTTATCGCCAGTCACGCTGAGAAGCGTTTCAATCTCGGCATTTTTTGATAGCACCGGGCTGGTGTACTTGAGCTTCCACTTAATTGAACCTAAGTTGGCAGGAGCTCCGTTGGTGTAGTTCGCCACCGAGAACGTGTAGGTCTTGCCGTACACCATCGCCTTCTGCGTGTTGGTTCCGGACCCATCGTTAGCGGAGCCGTCATCGAGTGGCGATTCCAACGAAATTGCGCTGACCTCAGTAACTACGGGAAGAGGCTTTTCCACAAGTGACGGCGGTTCGTTGACCGCCAGCACAGGCGCATAACGCTGCGCCAAAGGTAGCGCGACCAATGACGCCGCAGCACTCCCCCCTCCTTCAAACGCATGGCTCCCCCCCTTCACCTCGAACTTGCCAGGGCATTTGAAGGTGATGTTGGCGCCGTTGAGTTGGATCTGGCTTTGGCCGGCGCTGAGTACGATCTTCTGCTGGGCGAGGATGGCTATGCCTTCGCCGCTGCTGGTGACGGTTACGGATTTGTCGGCGGCGAGTTCGAGGGCGTCGGTGTGGGCGCGCAGAGTAAGCGGGCCGGCGGCGGCGATCGCAGCGAGGTCTTCGCCTGCGGTGAAGAGGCTGACTTCGCGGGCGGCGGTGAGGCTGGCGCTGTGGCCCGCGGCAAGATGCGAGTCGCCGTGAGCGGTGAGGCTCGCGCTCTCGCCGCTCATCCAACTGAGGCTCGAGGGCGTGGTGGTAACGAGGCTCGCGGCGCTGTCGAGGGCGATGATCGCTTGCCCGAGCTTGTGTGCGGATTCGGTCTCGCTTCGGCTGCCGGGGGCGTGGATCTTTTCGCTCTGACCGCCTTGCGGGCCGTTGTGGCGCGCTTCGAGCGTCTTGATCAGTTCGGGCAACGGCTGCTTGTCTTGCGCCGCTTGCAGGGTGCCGGCGCTGTGGGTACTGGCGTGTTGCGCGAGGGTCTCGACGAGCTGCTTGGCACCTTTCACGCGCGCGAGGGCCTCGGCGGCGTCGAGCTGGGTTGATGCGCCCTGCGGCCGCGCTTGCGTGG
>CAMFLH010000053.1 GCA_945957295.1 uncultured Uliginosibacterium sp. | reverse complement strand
GGTGAAGGACGAACGGCGCCTGACTGCGCTGTACCTGCTCACCCATGCCGACATTCGCGGCACCAGCCCGAAGGTTTGGAACGGCTGGAAGGCCAAGCTACTGGAAGACCTGTTCCTCACCACCCAACGTCTGTTGCGCGGTGATACGCCTGTACAGGCCAAGGGCTTGGCGGAACGCCAGGACGAAGCGCGCGCGCGACTGCGCTTCTATGGCCTTGTCGAGGGGGTTGAGCGCCCGCTTTGGGAAGAGCTCGACACCGTCTATTTCATGCGCCACGACATCGACGAGATCGTCTGGCACACGCGCATGCTCTATTACCGCCCGGCCAGCGGCGAAGCGGTCGTCAAGGCGCGCCCGAGCCAGGTCGAGCAAGGCTTGCAGGTGATGGTCTACGCGCCGGATTCGCAGGATCTGTTCATGCGCCTGTGCGGCTTCTTCAGCCGTCAGGGCTTGAGCATCCTCGATGCGAAGATCCACACCACGCGGCACAACTACGCGCTGGACAGCTTTGTGTTGATGGACCCGAGCGGTGATGAAAACTACCGCGACATTGTGCCGCTAATCGAGCACGACCTGGCGCAACGCCTGCGCACACAGGCGCCGATCGACAAACCGGGCTCGGGGCGTCTTTCGCGTCAGGTACGCCATTTTCCGATCACACCGGAAGTGGCGATCAGGCCGGACGAGCGTGGCCAGCACTACATCCTGTCTGTTGCCGCAGCAGATCGACCTGGACTGCTGTTCGACATCGCCAGCGTACTGGCGGAATGCCGCGTCAATCTCCATACCGCGAAGATCGCCACACTCGGCGAGCGCGCAGAAGACACCTTCCTGATTTCCGGCCCGGACCTCGGAGCTACCAGCGCGGTCGTTCGCCTGGAAGGCGCGCTGCTGGCACGACTACAACCCTGACACGACGGCGCGGCGACTATGATTCAGTCGTCGCGCGTCGCGTCCAATCCAGGAAACAGGATGTCGGTAAAGCCGAAGCGGCGGAAGTCCTTTACCCGCATCGGATACAAGACGCCATCAAGGTGGTCGCACTCATGCTGCACCACCCGAGCATGGAATCCGCTCGCTTCACGTTCGATCGCCTCACCCGAGACACCAAAACCGCTATAGCGCAAACGCGAATAGCGGGGCACGACGCCTCGGAAGCCGGGTACCGACAGACAGCCCTCCCAGCCCTCCTCCATCTCGTCGCCGAGAAAAGTGATGACGGGGTTGCACAGGATGGTCAGCGGCACCGACTCGACATCCGGATAGCGAGGATTACGCTCGACGCCGAAAATGACAACGCGAAGGTCGACGCCGATCTGCGGCGCGGCGAGCCCGGCACCGCTCAGATGCCGCATCGTGTCGAGCATATCTTCGACCAAGCCTTGCAGCTCTGGCGTGTCGAAACATTCGACGGGTTGGGCCACACGCAGCAGGCGCGCGTCGCCCATTCGCAAGACTTCGCGGATCACGGCGCCGACCTCAGCCGCAGATGCGGTCGATTACATGCCGCACACGCCCCATTGCGGCCTGCGCAGTCTGCTCGATCTTCTCGAAGCGGATCTCGTGCTCGCTGTCGGCGCGCCCGGCCGCCCAGTTGACCACGACGTTCAGCGCCGCATACGGAAGATCCAGTTCGCGCGCCAGTGCGGCTTCCGGCATACCAGTCATGCCCACCACATCTGCGCCATCGCGTGCAAGGCGTTCGATTTCGGCGGCCGTTTCGAGGCGCGGCCCCTGTGTGGCGGCGTACACGGCACCATCGACGACGGTTTCGCCAGCCTCAACAGCTGCGGCGAGGATGCGTCGCCGCAGCACGGAGTCGTACGGCTCCGTGAAATCCACATGCACCACCGGACCATCCACGCCATCGAAGAAGGTGCCGCGGCGGCTATGGGTGTAGTCGATGATCTGATGCGGCACCACCAGCACGCCCGGCCCGAGATCGGCACGGATGCCGCCAACGGAAGCCACCGACAGTACACCCGTCGCACCGGCCTTGTGCAAGGCCCACATGTTGGCGCGGTAGTTGACCATGTGCGGCGGAATCGTATGGCCGTAACCATGGCGCGCTAAAAACACCACATTCATGCTGCAGACTCGGCCGAACAGCAGCACACCGGACGGCTCACCGTAAGGGGTGCGCACCACCTCGCGACGTTCTATGTTGAGGTTGGCGAGCTGGGTGAGACCACTACCGCCGATGATCGCGAGCATGGATTTAGCTTTCCGGTGATTTCTGGACTGCCGAAAATGTTAGCACGCAGCATTCCGGAATTTCGCTGCACCGCGACATGCCCGTGCTAGAATCCTGCCCTTTTTCAAAGACTTGGCAAAAATCAATGAGCCGCGCAATCCGTAACATCGCCATCATCGCTCACGTCGACCACGGCAAGACCACGCTGGTCGACCAGCTGCTGCGCCAATCCGGCACCTTCCGTGAAAATCAGCAGGTCGCAGAACGCGTGATGGACTCCAACGATCTGGAAAAGGAGCGCGGCATCACGATTCTTGCCAAGAACTGCGCGATCCAGTACGGCGAGACCCACATCAATATCGTCGACACCCCGGGACACGCCGACTTCGGCGGCGAGGTTGAGCGCGTACTGTCGATGGTCGACGGCGTGCTGCTACTCGTCGACGCTGTCGAAGGCCCGATGCCGCAGACCCGCTTCGTGACGCGCAAGGCGCTCGCGATGGGCCTCAAGCCGATCGTCGTGATCAACAAGATCGACCGCCCGGGCTCGCGTCCGGACTGGGTGATCAACCACACCTTCGACCTGTTCGACAAGCTCGGCGCAACCGAAGAGCAGCTCGACTTCCCGGTCGTCTACGCCTCGGCGCTGAACGGCTACGCGATGCTCGAAGCCGACAAGCCGGGCACCGACATGACCGCGCTGTACGAAGCGATCCTCAAGCATGTGCCGCAGCCGGAAGTAGACTCCGAGGCGCCCCTGCAACTGCAGATCTGCTCGCTGGACTACTCGACTTACGTCGGCCAGCTCGGTATCGGTCGCATCCGCGCCGGCCGCATCCGCCCGAACCAGGAAGTCGTCGTCATGTACGGCGACGAGAACCGCGGCAAGGCCAAGGTCGGCCAGGTGCTGACCTTCAAGGGTCTGGAACGCAGCCAGGCGGAGTCCGCCGAAGCCGGCGACATCGTGCTGGTTTCCGGTATCGATCAGGTGAACATCGGCGTCACGATCTGCGATCCGGAAAAGCCCGAGGGCATGAAGCCGATCGCCGTGGACGAGCCGACGCTGACGATGAACTTCATGGTGAACTCCTCGCCGCTCGCCGGCCGCGAAGGCAAGTTCGTCACCAGCCGCCAGATCCGCGAACGCCTTGAGAAGGAACTGCTGAAGAACGTCGCGCTGCGCGTGAACTACACCGGCGACTCCGACGTGTTCGAAGTCTCGGGTCGCGGCGAACTGCACCTGACGATCCTGCTCGAAAACATGCGTCGCGAAGGCTATGAGCTGGCTGTTGGCCGCCCGCGCGTGGTGTTCAAGGAAATCGACGGCGAGAAGTGTGAGCCGTACGAGATGCTGACCGTGGATGTGGAAGAGAACCACCAGGGCGCGGTCATGGAAGAACTGGGCCGTCGCCGCGGCGAACTGCAGGATATGCAGCCGGACGGCAAGGGTCGCGTTCGCCTGGAGTACCGCATTCCGGCGCGCGGCCTGATCGGCTTCCAGGGCGAGTTCCTGACGCTGACGCGCGGCACCGGCCTCGCCAGCCACGTGTTCGACGACTACGGCCCGATGGCCGGCGTAATGGCCGAGCGCCGCAACGGAGTCCTGATCTCGCAGAACGATGGCGAAGCCGTTGCCTACGCGCTGTGGAACCTGCAAGACCGCGGCCGCATGTTCGTCAGCCCGGGCGACGCGCTGTACGAAGGCATGATCATCGGCATCCATACCCGCGACAACGATCTCGTCGTGAACCCGATCAAAGGCAAGCAGCTGACCAACGTTCGCGCTTCGGGTACCGATGAAGCGGTCCGCCTGACGCCGCCGATCTCGCTGACGCTGGAATCGGCGATCGAGTTCATCGCTGATGATGAGATCGTCGAAATCACGCCGAAGTCGATCCGCCTGCGCAAGCGGCATCTGAAGGAAACCGACCGCAAGCGCGCTGCGAAGAACGACGCAGTCTGATTGAGCGCGGCTTAGCCCGCACTCAGCAAAAAGGGCAGCCCGATGGCTGCCCTTTTTCGTTACGGCTCGATAGAGGCGACACCTCCCCGCTTGTCGAACCTCAGCTGTGCCCGAAGCGCTCAGCCAGGAAATTTTTGAAATCGGCGCCGATTTCAGGATGACGCATACCCAGTTCCACCGTTGCCTTGAGGTAGCCCAACTTGTCGCCGCAGTCGTAGCGGGTTGCATCGAAGCGATATGCGAGTACCGATTCTTCGCGCAGCAAAGCAGAGATCGCATCGGTCAGTTGCAACTCGCCGTGCGTACCGGGTTTCAGATTGCGCAGATGTTCAAAGATCTGCGGCGTCAGGATATAGCGGCCGACCACCGCAAGGTTCGAAGGCGCCTCCTCCGACTTCGGTTTCTCGACAATCCCGGAAATGCGACGCAGATCGCCCGACTCCTTCTCGGTACTCACAACCCCATACGAGCCAGTCGCCTCGCGCGGCACTTCCATCACGCCCAGCACCGAGCAACGGTTGTAGTTGAACACGTCCGCCATCTGCTTGGTGACCGAGGTCGCGCCATCGAGCAGATCGTCCGCGAGCAGGACCGCGAAGGGTTCGTTGCCGACCACCGCCTCAGCGCACAGCACTGCATGACCGAGGCCAAGCGCTTCGGCCTGGCGGATGAAGATGCAGTTCACGCCCTTGGGGATCGTGTCTTCGACAATCTTCAGCATGTCGTGCTTGCCGCGCGTAACCAGCTCGTTCTCAAGCTCGTAGGCCTTGTCGAAATGGTCAGCGATCGCCCGCTTGGTACGGCCGATGATAAAGACCATGTCGGTAATGCCCGCATCCGCAGCTTCTTCCACCGCGTACTGGATGATCGGCTTGTCGACGATCGGCAGCATCTCCTTGGGCATCACCTTGGTTGCCGGAAGGAAGCGGCTACCCAAGCCTGCTACCGGAAAGACCGCTTTGCGTATTCGCTTCATTGTTCTTGTTCCATGGTTTCTGGGACGCTGCCACCGTCTCGCAGCAGCGCAAGAAGTGCATCCTCGTCGAGAATCGTGACACCCAACTGTTGCGCCTTGTCGAGCTTCGAGCCCGCTTCGGCGCCAGCAACGACATAGCTCGTCTTCTTCGACACCGATCCGGCCACCTTGCCGCCCTGTGCCTCGATCAGCGCTGTCGCTTCATCGCGAGAGAGTGTCGGCAGCGTACCGGTGAGCACGAAGGTCTTGCCAGCCAGCGGCGCCGATGCGGCGGCATCAACCAAACCCGCCGATTCGAGCCAATGCACGCCCGCCGCGCGCAATTGCTCGACCACCTCACGGTTGTGCGGTTCGGCAAAGAAGCCGGCAATGCTGGCTGCAACGATGGGGCCAACGTCCGGCACGGCAAGCAGCGCCGCTTCGTCGGCGGCCATCAGCGCGTCGAGAGCGCCGAAGTGCCGCGCGAGATCCTTCGCGGTCGCTTCACCAACGTTACGAATGCCGAGCGAGTAGATGAAGCGCGCAAGCGTCGTGTTGCGACTACGATCGATCGCATCGACGAGGTTTTGTGCCGACTTCTCGGCCATCCGGTCGAGGTTCGCCAGCGCGACGACGCCGAGTTTGTAGACGTCGGCAGGTGTGCGAACAATCGCCGCGTCGACAAGCTGATCGACCAGCTTGTCGCCCAAACCCTCGATATCCATTGCCCGCCGGGAGGCAAAATGCAGCAGAGCCTGCTTACGCTGTGCGGGGCAATACAGTCCGCCGCTGCAGCGATGGTCCGCCTCGCCTTCCTCGCGCACGACGGCTGAACCGCATACCGGACATTGGCCCGGCATCTCAAACGCGTTGGTTCCCTCCGGCCGTCGCTCCGGTAACGAGGAAACGATCTCCGGGATCACATCCCCTGCGCGCCGAACCACGACGCTATCGCCGACACGCACATCCTTGCGCGTCACTTCATCGTGGTTATGCAGCGTCACGTTGGTCACCGTCACACCGCCCACAAAAACCGGTTCCAGCCGCGCCACCGGCGTCAGCTTGCCGGTACGCCCGACCTGAACCTCGATCCCGAGCACGCGCGTTACCACTTCCTGCGCAGGATATTTGTGCGCCACCGCCCAGCGGGGCTCGCGGGTGCGGAAACCGAGCCTGCGCTGTAACGCGATGGCGTTGACCTTGTACACAACGCCGTCGATGTCGAAAGACAAGGCATCGCGCTGTGCGCCAACGCGGTCATGAAAGGCAATCAGCCCCTCCGCACCTGCAGCCACGCAGCGCTCGCTGCAGACCGGAAAGCCCCACTGCTGAAGCTGATCGAGCAGCGCGGCGTGCGTATCCGTGGCGGTCCAACCGGCAGTCTCCCCGAGCCCGTAGGCGAAGAATGACAGGGGGCGTTGTGCGCTGATCGCGGGATCGAGCTGTCGCACACTCCCGGCAGCGGCGTTGCGCGGATTGACGAAGGTCTTCTCCCCGCGAGCCAGCTGCCGCTCGTTCATGCGCGCAAAATCGTCGCGGCGCATGTAAACCTCACCGCGCACCTCAAACACTTCGGGTGGTGTATCGGTATGCAGGCGCAGCGGAATCTGGCGGATTGCGCGAATGTTCTGCGTTACGTCTTCGCCGGTTTCACCGTCGCCGCGCGTCGCCGCCTGAACCAGCACGCCGCGCTCGTAGCGCAAGCTGATCGCAAGCCCGTCAAACTTCAGCTCAGCTGCATATTCAACGGGCGGATCGGTGTCGGTCAGCTCAAGCTCACGCCGTACCTGCGCATCGAATGCGAGCGCACCGCTTGCCTCGGTGTCAGTTTCGGTTCGAATCGACAGCATCGGCACGGCATGGCGCACCGGCGCGAATTGAGCAAGCGGCTTTCCACCAACACGCTGCGTCGGCGAATCGGCGGTACACAGTTCCGGGTACTGGGCTTCCAGCGCCTGCAGCGCCTGGAACAGGCGGTCGTACTCGGCATCCGGCACCAGCGGTGCGTCCTGCACATAGTAGGCGTGGTTGTAACGCTCAAGCGTAGACCGCAGGGCAGCCGCCTGCTCGAAGGCCTCACGGGGCGCAATCATGGGTGGCCTCAGGTAAAGAGGCGCAGCGCGAGCGTGCTGCCAGCCGGCACACCCTGGCGGTCCATCTGCTCCTGGAACTGCTGAACCTGGCTGCGGATCATCGACAGCGAGGCATCGCTGAGCGCCTTGCCATTGTCGTCAACCAGATGGCCGTGCAGCGCGCCGGCGAACTGGCGCGCAAGTGCCACCATGCGGTCGAACGCTTCGACGCCGCTTGCGACGCGCGGCACATCGAGGCTCAAGGTCACGCCACTGCTACTGCCGTGACGCAGCGAATCGGGCGAGAACAACGCGGCATCGCGGTTGGCGAGTACGAAGAGGCTTTGTCCGGCATCGTCGCGCGCATGGAAACAACCGTCGCTGTCGAGCACCAGCCCCGCCGCTTCGGCTAACCCGCGCAACTTCGTGCCCGGGAACGCTTGCTCACCTGCGACCACGTTGACGGCGATCTGGATATCGAGCGCCGCGCAGAACTGGTCCACGCCCTGCGCCAGCGTAAGCGCTTCGGCACGATCCATAAAGCGCGGCACCGCCATGAACTGATCACACACGCGCTGAATCGCAGCGCAGAACGCGTCGACTTCGCGCTCGCCCACTGCGCCGCGACGATCCGCAAGCTGCATGGCAGCACTCATGCGCGTGAAACTGCGCTTGTCACCTGCTTCCAACGCCAGCCACGCATGGGCGGTGTCATCGAAGCCATACCAGCGTACCGTTCGATGCACTTGCGACAAGGGGCCGCCAGCGCCCTGCACCAGGGCGCCGCCGACCACGCCAGCCGGCGCTTCAATGCGCGCCACGCAATCGATCGCGCGCGCTTCCAGCGGCAGCTCGGGTTCCGCCGCCCGACCAATCGGCGGCTGCGCCGGGATACGTGCCGACGCTGGCTCCATCCTGCCACCGGGCTCTACCGGCTCTGCCGGACCGCCCGCCGCGCCCGCCCCTTCGAGCAGCACATCGCGGTGCTCGGAGCGGAACGCCTTCTCGGCGTTGCGGCGCGCCTTGCGTTCCTGCCAGGCGTTGTAACCCAGGACCAACACCACCACGCCGGCGCCGGAACCAATCAGACCATAAAGGAGTTCGTTGCCTGCCATGAGACCTCTCAAGCCGCGACTGGATCAGCCAGGCGCAGCGCTTCTTCGATATCCACCTCGACCACGCGCGACACACCCTGCTCCTGCATGGTGACGCCTACAAGCTGGCGTGCCAGCTCCATCGTGATCTTGCTGTGACTGATGAACATGAACTGCGTGATCGACGACATGCGTTTGACCATCGCGCAGAACCGTTCGGTGTTGGCGTCGTCGAGCGGTGCATCGACTTCGTCGAGCAGGCAGAACGGCGCCGGATTGAGTTGAAAGAACGAAAACACCAGCGCGATTGCGGTCAGCGCCTTCTCGCCACCCGACAGCAGGTGGATCGAACTGTTCTTCTTGCCGGGCGGGCGCGCCACGATCTGGATGCCCGCATCAAGGATCTCGTCCCCGGTCAGGATCAGCTGGGCCTCACCGCCGCCGAACAACTGCGGGAAAAGCTCGCCGAACTGACGATTGACCGTATTGTACGTCTCCTGCAATTGCTCCCGAGTTTCCCGATCGATGCGACGGATGGCGTCTTCCAGCGTGCCGATCGCCTCGTTCAGGTCGCCCGACTGCGCATCAAGGTAGCCTTTTCGCTCTTCGGCGGCGAGCAACTCTTCCACTGCCGCAAGGTTCACTGGCCCCAACTCGGCCAGCTCGCGCGTGAGGCGGTTGATTTCGCGCACCAGCGTCTGGTCTTTCGGGCCGGCGGCAAGCCGCGCCGCGAACTCGGATTCGTCCAGTTCGATCTCGGCAAGGCGCTCGTCATACTGTTGCTGCCCGAGTTCGGCCGCCTGCAGCTTCAGGCGGGCCTCGGCGAGCGAATCGTTAAGCGGCCGCAGCGCGAGTTCGGCGCGCAAACGCGCCTCATCGAGTTCGCGCAGGCGTGTGGCCGCCAGATCAAGCGCTTCGCGGCTTTGCGCAAGCAGCGCTTCGCGGAACTCACGCATCTCCAGCGCGCCCTGCAAGGCGTCGCCGATCGGCGTTTCATCCAGCCCCGCCTGCTCGGCCTCGGCTGCTTCGCGCTCCCGGGCACAACGCACGATCTGCTCGGCCGCCTGCGATAGCTGCCGCGCCAGATCATCGAGCTTGCCGCGGCACTCCCGCTCGGAGAACGCGGCTTCCTGCACCTCACGCGCAAGCTGCTGTTCCTGCTGGCGCAAGGCGCGCAGCGCATTGTCCTGCTGCTGCGCAATACCCTCGGTCGCTTCGAGGCGCTCGCGCAATTGTTCGGCGCGCTCTTCCTGCACCGATTGCGCGGTGATGGCGGATTCCAGGTGGGTCCGTTCCGCCGCGACCTGCACGTCGAGTTCCTCGATATCGCGCAGCAGCTGGCCTGCACGCTCGTCGTAGCGTTGCCGCGCCTGCCCGAGCTGCACCGCAGCGAGCTGCTCACGATGCGCCGTTTGCTGGGCGGCCTGATGCTCACGGCGCAGCGTGGCGAGCGATTCCTGGGCGCGATGACTGGCCGCTTCGGATTCGGCGAGCGCAGCATGCGCAGCCGCCGCTTCGGCCTCTAGCGCCTCGACATGCTCTTCGAGTTCTTCGAGTTCGCGCTGGCGTTCCAGCACGCCGTGCGTGCCAGCATCCGCCCGCAGCCAAGAGCACGCAGCGCGGCTCAATTCACGGCCACTACGGTCGATCAAACGCACATCGGCCGGCAAGGACGCGGCCTGCGCAAGCCATTCGCGGCAATCCTCCACCGCGCGCACACCGCGTAGCCAGACTGAAAGCCCGGCCGCCCAGGCTTCGACATCCAGCTGAACCAGGCTCAGCAGCGACACCCCCGGCAACGCACGAGCGGCGTCATCGGACTCGGCAGATGGAGCGCCCGGCAAACCCAGCGACACGCTGGCGGGCGGCTGCGCGGCCAGGGTATCGGCGGCGGTTGCCGCGTCGGCAACCTGCAACGCGTTGAAGTGCTCGCGCAGCACGGTTTCGACTGCCAGCTCCCAACCCGGTTCGACGCGCAGCGACTGCCACAAGGGTTTGGCGCTATCGAGCCCAAGTGATCTGAGCCAATCCGACAGAGCGCCGGGCGCGGCAGCTTTTTGCTGAATTCGCAGCAGCGCCTCGCGTCGCGCGCGCGACTCGGTGAGATGGCGGTTGGCCTGACGCTCAGCGTCCTGGGCACTGCGCACGGCAGCGAGCAGCGCGGGCAGACTGGCGGCACCGTCGTCGAGCGCTTCCTGCAGTTGTTCAAGGCGAGCGGTGGCGACTTCGGCGGCTGCTTCGGCTCGCGAAAGCGCCTCGGTATCCGGCGCCTGCAGGGCGTGCCGCTCGCTCTCGATACGCATGCGCCGCTGGGCCAATGTATCCAGGGCCCGCAGGGCACTCGCACGGCGAGTCTCCTCGACCCGCAATTGCTGCTCGGTGCTGCCCAGTTCATGACGCAGCGAACGCGTCGCTGCTTGGGCGCCCGCGAGCGCATCTTCGGCCGACGGCAAGCGCGCGGCGAGCTCTTCGTGGCGCGCCTGAGCCTGTTCGTGGCGGAGCTCGGCGGCGTCAAGCAAAGACTCCCAGCGTTGCCGGTCGCCGTCGGCCGCATCGCGTTGTGCAATCCAGCGCGCTTCGTCCGCGACTAGTTGGCTGACGCGGCTGCCCAGCATCTGCCGGCGCTCGCGCATGCGCGTCATTTCGCCTTCCAGACGCGTCACCTCGCCGTTGGCGGCGTACAAGTCGGCCTGGGCCGCGTGCAATGCGTCCGATGCCTTGTAATGGGTTTCACGCGCGGATTCGGCGAGCGCTTCGGCTTCGCGCAGGCGTGCAGTCTCGGCTTCGATACGCGCCGAGGTTTCCGCCACCGCCGCGGCAACCCGGCCAGCGTCTTCGCGTGCCTCGTTGCGACGCAGCAGCCAGAGCAAGATCTGCTGCTCGCGCAAGGCTTCGTTGAGCGACTTGTAGCGGCGTGCGACTTCAGCCTGACCGGAGAGCCGCTCGATCTGCGCGCCAAGCTCGTTCCGGATGTCTTCGACGCGGGCGAGGTTGTCGCGCGCATCCGACAAACGGCCTTCGGTCTCCTTGCGCCGCTCCTTGTACTTGGTGACGCCGGCAGCTTCTTCGAGGAAGCCGCGCACATCTTCGGGGCGCGCCTCGATGATGCGCGAGATCATGCCTTGTTCGATGATCGCGTAAGCGCGCGGGCCAAGGCCGGTACCGAGGAACAGATCGATCACGTCCTTGCGGCGGACGTGGATGTTGTTGATCCAGTAGCTCGATTCGCCCGAACGATCCAGCACCCGCTTGACCGAGATCTCGGCGTATTGCGACCACTGGCCGGCTGCGCGCCCCTCGGCGTTGTCGAACACGAGCTCGACGCTGGCGCGACTGACCGGCTTGCGAGTGGTGGAGCCATTGAAGATGACGTCCATCATCGATTCGCCGCGCAGGGCACCGGCGCGGGATTCGCCAAGCACCCAGCGCACCGCGTCGATGATGTTGGACTTGCCGCAGCCGTTCGGGCCGACGACGCCGACCAGCTGACCAGGCGTGAGCACGGTCGTCGGATCGACGAAGGACTTGAACCCGGCGAGTTTGAGCTTGGAAAGGCGCACGTGAGCGGAACCGGAACTGGCGTGGGCGCGGCAATCGGCGGCGCGGCGGGCAAAACGGGTGGCTATAATATCACCCCCGCAACGCTGCCCGGCATGCCAGCAGGCACGCCGCAATGCGCAGCGCCAAGCCCGTCACACCGACCGCAAGCCTCGCCTGGAGCCCGATTTGAATCCGCGCCTCGACCTGCTGCAGCCCTACCCGTTCGAACGCCTTCGCCAGCTGTTTGCCGGCGTCGAGCCACCGGCAGCGCAACGCCCGGTGCGACTTTCGATCGGCGAGCCGCAGCACGCCACGCCGGCCTTCATCCAGGAAGCGCTGGTGATGAACCTGCGCGGCCTTTCGGCCTACCCCACTACCGCGGGCGGCGACACGCTGCGCGAAACGATCGCCGCTTGGCTGACGCAGCGTTACGCACTAGCACCTGTCGACGCAGCGCATGAAGTGTTGCCGGTGTGCGGTTCGCGCGAAGCGCTGTTCGCCTTTGCACAAGCCGTGGTTGACGCCTCGGCGACCAAACCGCTGGTTGTATGCCCGAACCCGTTCTATCAGATCTACGAAGGCGCGGCCTTGCTCTCGGGCGCCGAGCCGGTGTTCCTGAATCAGCTACCCGAAAACGACTTCGGCCTTGATCTCGACTCACTTACGGCCGACGAATGGTCGCGCGTACAGCTGATGTTCGTCTGTTCGCCGGGCAACCCGACCGGGAAAGTTCTGCAACTCGAAGACTGGAAGCGCCTCTTCGAATATGCCGACCGTTACGGCTTCGTGATCGCGGCGGACGAGTGCTATTCCGAGATCTACTTCGACGAAGGCAAGCCGCCGCTGGGTGCGCTGGAAGCCGCCAAAGCGCTTGGGCGCAGCGGTTATGAACGGCTCGTGGTGTTCTCAAGCCTTTCCAAGCGCTCCAACGTGCCCGGCCTGCGCTCCGGTTTCGTCGCGGGCGATCGCGCGGTGCTGAAACAATTCCTGCTCTATCGCACCTACCACGGCTGCGCGATGAGCCTGCCGGTTCAGGCTGCAAGTGTGGCGGCGTGGCGCGATGAAACCCATGTGCGCGACAATCGCACGCTGTATCGTGAGAAGTTCGCCGCGCTCAAACCGATTCTTGATCCGGCGCTCGAAGTGCAGCTTCCAGACGCTGGCTTTTACTTCTGGGCTCGCACGCCGATCGATGACCGCGAGTTCGCGAGGGAGCTGTTCGCAGCCACGCACGTTACGGTTCTACCGGGGCAGTTCCTGTCGCGCGAGAGCCGCGGCGTGAATCCTGGCGCCGGCTTCGTGCGGATCGCGCTGGTGGCCTCGCACGATGAATGTGTCGACGCCGCACAACGGATCGCCGCCTTCGTGGCCCGCCGCTTCGGCACCACCTGACCGAGTACCTTTTGCTTACTTTCAACCACCAATTATCGAGGTCCCCCTGATGAGCAACCTGCAAACCATCATCGAAAGCGCGTGGGAACAGCGCGCCGAAATCAACCCGGGCAATGTGGCCGCCGAACTGCGCGACGCGATCGAGCACACGATTGCCGATCTGGATGCCGGCCGCGTCCGTGTTGCCGAGAAGATTGATGGCAACTGGGTAACGCATCAGTGGGTGAAGAAGGCGGTGCTGCTGTCTTTCCGCGCGAACGACAATGTGCTGACGGACGACGGCGTGAACAAGTATTTCGACAAGGTGCCGACCAAGTTCGCGAACTGGACCGAGGCGGATTTCCGCGCTGCCGGTTTCCGCGCAACGCCCGGCTCCGTCGCGCGTCGCGGCAGCTTCGTCGCCCACAACGCTGTACTGCTGCCCTCCTACCTGAACATCGGCGCCTACGTCGATGAAGGCACGATGGTGGATACCTGGGTGACGGTCGGCTCCTGCGCACAGATCGGCAAAAACGTGCACCTCTCTGGCGGCGTCGGTATCGGTGGCGTGCTGGAGCCGATGCAGGCAAACCCCACGATCATTGAAGACAACTGCTTCATCGGCGCGCGCTCGGAAGTGGTCGAAGGCGTGATCGTCGAAGAGAACTCGGTGATCTCGATGGGCGTGTATATCGGCCAGAGCACCAAGATCTACGACCGCGAAACCGGCGAAGTCAGCTACGGCCGCATCCCGGCTGGCTCGGTCGTCGTTTCCGGCAACCTGCCCTCCTCCGACGGCAAGTACAGCCTGTACTGCGCCGTGATCGTGAAGAAGGTGGATGCCAAAACCCGCGCGAAGACCAGCATCAACGATCTGCTGCGCGCCTGATAACCAATCCAGCCAAACAGAGAGCGGCGGACCATGATCCTCGACAAGCTGTTCCAGCTGATGGGCGATAAACACGCGTCGGACATTTTTGTCTCGGCGGGCGCGCCCATCCACATCAAGATCCAGGGCACCGTAATGCCGGTGAACCAGCAGGTGATGGAGCCTGCGGTGATCCAGCGCATGGCCTACGAAATGATGACGCCGGAGCAGATCCAGTCCTTCGAGAAGACCAAGGAGCTGAACCTGTCGTTTGGCCGCCGCGATCTGGGCAACTTCCGTGTCAACATGTTCTGGCAGCGCGGATCGATCGCGATCGTCGTGCGCTTCATCCAGGGCGAGATTCCGCAGCTCACTTCGCTCGGCCTGCCCGATTCGCTGGCTGATCTGATCCTCGAAAAACGCGGCCTGATCCTGGTCGTCGGTTCGACCGGTTCAGGCAAGTCGACGACGATGGCGTCGATGCTGGATCACCGGAACAACACAAAGCCGGGCCACATCCTGACGCTAGAAGACCCGATCGAGTATCTGTTCCGACACAAGCGTTCGGTCGTGAACCAGCGTGAAGTCGGCCTCGATACGCACGACTGGCATATCGCGCTGAAGAACGCGATGCGTCAGGCGCCGGACTGCATCCTGATCGGCGAAATTCGCGACCGCGAAACGATGCAGGCGGCGATCGCCTACGCGCAAACCGGTCACCTTTGCCTCGCAACGCTGCATGCGAACAACGCCTACCACGCACTGAACCGGATCGCGAACTTCTTCCCGCTCGAGAACCGTACGTTGCTGTACCTCGACCTCTCGGTTGCGCTGCGGGCGATCATCTCGCAACGTCTGGTGAAGCGGCCCGATGGGCGCCGAATCCCGGCCGTGGAACTGCTGTCGAACACTCGCCACATCGCTGATCTGATCGAAAAGGGCAACTTCCCCGAGATCAAGGAAGCGATGGAGCAGTCGCTTGCGCCGAGTTCGCAGACCTTCGAACAGGATCTCTTCCGCCTTTACAAGGAAGGCACGATCTCGCTCGACGAAGCACTCGGCAACGCTGACTCGCCGACCAACCTGGCCTGGCTGATCAACAACCAGCAACTCGGCAGTTCGGAACTCGAAAACCAGTCGGCGCAGCCGCCAATCATCGATTTCGAGCAGAGCGAAACGGACGGCGCCTCATTCAAGTCCTTCACGCTGCACATGGACGAATCGTCCCCTTCCTGACACAACAAGAACGCGATAACAACAGTGCATTCCCCGACACGAGCCCTCACCGAAGCGCTGATCCGCCGCGCCTCCGTTACCCCGAAGGATGAGGGTTGCCTTGAACTGATTGAAGAACGCTTGGCACCACTCGGCTTCCGCTTTGAGCGCATTGAGACCAACGGCGTCAGCAATCTGTGGGCGCGCCGCGGCAGCGCACGGCCAGTGTTGTGTTTTGCGGGCCACACGGACGTCGTACCGACCGGACCGATCGTGGAATGGGAAAGCCATCCTTTCGACCCGGTCGAGCGCGATGGTTACCTGTACGGCCGCGGCACCGCGGACATGAAGACGTCGCTGGCGGCTTTTGTCACATCGATCGAGGCGTTCGTCGCCGCGCACCCCGACCACCCCGGTTCAATCGCACTGCTGCTTACCTCCGACGAGGAGGGTATCGCCACGCACGGCACCAAGATCGTGGTCGAAACCCTCGCCGAGCGTGGCGAGGCGATGGACTACTGCGTCGTTGGCGAACCGACCTCGGTCGATACGCTCGGCGACATGATCAAGAACGGCCGCCGCGGCTCGCTCAACGCGCTGCTGCGCGTGATCGGCGTGCAGGGCCATGTGGCCTATCCGCAACTGGCACGCAATCCGATCCATCTGGTCGCACCAGCGCTTGCAGAACTGACGGCGATTGAATGGGACAGCGGCGACGAGTACTTCCCGCCGACCAGCTTCCAGGTTTCGAACATCCACTCGGGCACCGGCGCGACCAACATCGTCCCCGGTTCACTTGAAATGCGCTTCAACTTCCGGTTCTCGCCGGCCAGCCCGGCCGAGGTCTTGAAGCAGCGAGTGCATCAGGTGCTCGACGCGCATCACCTGCACTACGAAATCGACTGGCAGCTCTCCGGCAATCCCTTCCTGACGCCGCGCGGAAAACTCGTCGATGCCATGGAAGGCGCCATCGAGGCGGCTACCGGCGTCAAGCCCGAACTCTCGACAACCGGCGGCACGTCGGACGGCCGATTCATCGCCACGCATTGCCCGGAAGTGGTTGAGTTCGGCCCGGTGAATGCAAGCATCCACAAGGTCAACGAGCGGATCGCCGTGTCGGCGATCGAACCGCTCTCGGCTGCGTATCGCGGCATCATCGAACGCTTGCTTCTCGCCTGAAAGATCGACATGACCCAGCACCACGAACACTGTGACGACGATCAGTGCGATCACGAACACCACGCGCACGAGCACGATCCGCGCGACGAGCTGGTCACCGTGCGCGATTTGCTGCGCTACGCGGTGTCACAGTTCAATCGCGCCAAGCTCGTGTTCGGACATGGCACCGACGATGCATTCGACGAAGCGGTCTACCTGATTCTGCACACGCTGCATTTGCCGTTGGATCGGCTGGACCCCTTCCTCGACGCCTGCATTCCGTCGGATGAGCGCGCGGAGGTGCTGGCGGTAATCGATGAGCGCGTGCAGACCCGCAAGCCCGCTGCCTACATCACCGGTGAAGCGTGGCTCGGCCCCTATCGTTTCAGCGTCGACGAGCGCGTGATCGTGCCGCGCTCCTACTTCGGTGAACTGTTGCAGGACGGCTTCGCGCCCTGGATTCAGGAGCCAGACGAGGTCGAATCTGCGCTCGATCTATGCACCGGAAGCGGTTGCCTTGCCATTGTCATGGCGCATGTATTCCCGAACGCGAAGATCGACGCTGTGGATCTTTCCGATGGCGCACTCGCCGTCGCTCACACGAACATCGCCGACTATGGTCTGGAAGACCGCATCGAGCTGATTCGCTCCGATGTGTTTGCGGCACTTGACGGTCGGCGCTACGACCTAATCATCAGTAACCCGCCCTACGTGACGCAAGAAGCGATGGATGCCCTGCCGCCCGAGTATCGCCACGAACCGGAGATGGCTTTAGGGGCTGGCGAAGACGGCCTCGACATCGTGCGGACGATCATCGCGCAAGCCCATCAGCACCTCAACCCGGGCGGCGTTCTGGCTGTCGAGGTTGGACACAATCGCCACCTTGTCGAGGACGCATGGCCAGATCTGCCGCTGACCTGGCTGAATACTGAGGGTGCCGATGAGGGCGTGTTCCTGATCCACCGCGAGGATCTCCCACACTGAAACACATGGCGGCAGGCCCGCCATGTCGACGGTCTTTGCCTGGTCAGATAGACTGACAGGCAGGTGCGCGATGCAGAGTGGCCTTCAGAATAAGCGCGCCATGCCGTAGGCAAGTTTGACGCCCCCATCGCGACCCGGACACATGATGACCACCGATCGCCCTATCCTGCTCGTCGAGGACAACCCTGACGACGAGGCACTGACGCTGCGAGCCTTCACGAAGAACCGCATTGCAAACCCGGTGGTTGTAGCCCGGGACGGTGTTGAGGCACTCGACTACCTCTTTGGCACTGGCCGCCATCTGAACCGCGATTTGAGTCAGATGCCGGCAGTCGTGCTGCTCGATCTCAAGCTGCCTCGCATCGACGGGCTTGAGGTGCTGCGGCGCATCCGCGCCGATGTGCGGACAGCCTTGTTGCCGGTGGTCGTGCTGACAACGTCGCGTGAGCAACAGGACATCCACGATGCATACTCGCTCGGCGCCAACAGCTACATCCGGAAGCCGGTCGATTTCGAGCGCTTCATCCAGACGGTCGGACAACTCGGCATGTACTGGCTGTCGCTCAACGAACCGGCCGAGGCGCCACTCGTATAGCGACAGCGAACTGGATAGGCGAAAACAAAAAAAGGCGACACGAGGTCGCCTTTTTTCATTTCACATCGATTCAGCCAAGCAAAGCCTCTATCTGGCCTTCGAGTTCCTCAGGCTTGGTGGTCGGCGCAAAACGCTCGACCACAACGCCGTCGCGGTCGACGAGAAACTTGGTGAAGTTCCACTTGATCGCAGTTGTGCCGAGCAAACCCGGGGCGGCTTTGGTGAGGTACTTGAACAAGGGATGCGCACTCTCACCGTTAACGTCAACTTTCTCTGAAACAGGGAACGTGACGCCGTAGTTCTTCTCGCAGAACGCGCCGATCTCAGCTTCGGAGCCAGGCTCTTGAGCGCCGAACTGATTGCACGGGAAACCGAGCACTACCAGGCCGCGCGCCGCATATTTGCGCTGCAAGGCTTCAAGACCGGCGTACTGCGGCGTAAAACCGCAATTGCTCGCGGTATTCACGATCAACAGCACCTTGCCGGCATAGTCCCCGAGCGAGAGCGGTTTGCCGTCGAGCGTGCGCGTACTGAACTCATGGATTGTCGCGGTCATTTCTTGGCCCCCAAGTCGAACGAGTTACTCGGCCTCGTCAATCCAGGTTGCCTGGATCGCCTCGAGAATCTTCTCGCCACAATGTTTGGGATCGTCGTCAAAACCTGGCAACGCAACTACCCAGTTCATCAGGTCGACGAAGTTCACGCGCAGCGGATCGACATCCGGATGGCGTTCGCTGAGTTCGATCGCGATCTCTCGCACATCGGTCCATTTCATCGTTTGCCCTCCCTTGCCATGTTGATCGTGTAGCGAGGAATTTCGACAACCAGCGGCGTCGCGCCGACCTTGGCCTGGCAGGAAAGCCGTGACGTAGGCTCCAGGCCCCAGGCCTTGTCGAGCAGATCTTCTTCCAGCTCTTCAGCCGCCTCAAGGCTATTGAACCCTTCGCGGACAACCACATGGCATGTTGTGCACGCGCAGGACTTCTCGCAAGCGTGCTCGATTTCGATACCGGCGCCCAGCAAAGCGTCGCAGATCGACTCCCCTTGGGGTGCCTCGATCACCGTGCCTTCGGGGCACAACTCCACATGCGGCAAAACAATCACTTGAGTCATGTGTTCATACCTTCAGGTCGTCGACCTTCTGCCCTGCAAGCGCCGCGCGAATGGTTTTGTCCATCCGTCGCGCGGCAAAGGTTTCGGTGAGCTTGTTCATCGCGTCGAGCGCGGTTTTGATCTGGCGTGCATCGTCCCCGGCATTCAGCGCGGTCAGTTCGTTGAGTGCTGCGTGTATCGCCTGACATTCGGCTGCGTCCAGCAAATCACCGTCCACAGCCAGCGCCGATTGCACGGCTTCTATCATGCGTTGCGCCTCGACCTGCTGCTCTCGCAAAGCGCGCATCCGCATATCGGCGTCAGCGTGGTCAAATCCGGCGCGCAGCATGCCGGCAATTTCGTCGTCGGAGAGACCGTAAGACGGCTTGACGGTGATCGAGGCTTCAACTCCCGAACCCGTTTCACGCGCCGAGACCGACAGCAAGCCGTCGGCATCAACCTGGAAGGTCACGCGGATGCGCGCCGCACCGGCGGCCATCGGCGGTATGCCGCGCAGTTCGAAACGCGCAAGCGAGCGACAGTCGCGCACGAGCTCACGTTCGCCCTGCACGACATGGATTGCCATCGCTGTCTGGCCATCCTTGTAGGTGGTGAATTCCTGAGCCTTGGCTGTCGGGATCGTCGAGTTGCGCGTGACGATCTTCTCCACCAACCCCCCCATGGTCTCGATACCGAGCGACAGCGGGATCACGTCTAGCAGCAGCCAGTCGTCTTCATCACGGCGGTTACCGGCCAACACGTTTGCCTGGATCGCCGCGCCGATCGCAACCACCTTGTCGGGGTCGATATCGGTCAGCGGCTCACGGCCGAAGTGCTGTTCAACTGCGGCACGAATCTGCGGCATGCGCGTGGCGCCGCCGACCAGCACGACGCCCTTCACATCTTCAACATCTAGATGCGCATCGCGCAGCGCCTTGCGCACCGGTGTCAGCGTCTTGGCGACGAGCTTCGCCGTCAGCGCCTCAAACTGCTCACGCGTCACACTGGCGCACAGTTCGCGGCCGTCACTCAATGTCACATGAGCTTGTTCGGCGCTCGCGCGCGACAGCGCTTCCTTGACGCGTCGGCATTCCACCAGCACGGCACGGGAGTCCTCCGGCGGCAAGTCGCTCGCGCCGCCTTGCTCACGCAGCCACATCGCGAGCGCCTGATCGAAGTCATCGCCCCCGAGCGCAGCGTCACCACTGGTGGCGAGCACCTCGAACACACCGCGCGAAAGCTTCAACACCGAGAAATCGAAAGTGCCACCACCGAGATCGAACACCGCGTAGGTGCCTTCGGTTTCGTTATCCAGCCCGTAGGCGATCGCCGCTGCGGTGGGCTCGTTCAGCAGACGCAGCACGTTCAGGCCCGCCAGCCGCGCGGCGTCCTTGGTCGCTTGCCGCTGCGCATCGTCGAAGTAAGCAGGCACCGTGATCACCGCACCCACCAACTCGCCCCCCAGCCGGCTTTCAGCGCGCTGGCGCAACACCTTCAGGATCTCCGCCGACACTTCGACCGGGCTTTTCACGCCGGCCACCGTGTTGATGCGGACCATGCCGTCGGCGTCGACGAAGTCGTACTGCTTGCTTGCCCCCGCTTCCACATCCGCCAGACCACGCCCCATGAAGCGCTTGACCGAGACGATTGTGTTTTGCGAATCGGTTGCCTGATGCTCCGCGGCCTCCCGGCCGACCTGCACGCTTCCATCGGCAAGGTAGCGAACGATGGAGGGCAGCAGGATGCCGCACTGTTCGCCCGGCAGACATTCAGGCAGGCTGTGACGGACGGTGGCAACCAGCGAATGGGTGGTGCCGAGGTCGATGCCAACCGCGAGTCGATGCTCGTGCGGTGCTGCAGATTGGCCGGGTTCGGCGAGCTGAAGAAGTGCCATCAGTTTTCCAGGGTTTCGAGAGCGCTGCCGATTTCTTCCTGCAGTCGCTCGAGGAACATCAATTGCCTAACACGTGCGGTGGCCGCGATCAGATCGCCGCGCGCATCGAAATCGTCTGCCAGCGACTGTTCCATCGTCCGCGCATCGCGCCGCAGTTCGCGCAGCAGGTTGTCGAGCGTGGCGACATCGCCATCCTGCTCGGCCTCTTCAACCGCTTCGCGCAGCAGCATCTGGCGCATCAGGAAATCAGCCGGCATCGCCGTGTTCGACTCGATCTGCGGATCGATGCCGGCCAGATGCAGCAAGTAGCGCGCACGCGGCACCGGGCGCCGCAGTACGCGATAGCCCTCGTTTGCGTGAGAGGCCCATTGCATCGCAATGCGGCGTTCGTTCTCGGGCAGATGCGCATAGCGGTCCGGGTGGATCTTCGCCTGCACATCGAGATAGGCCGATTCCAGCGTAGCTGGATCCACCGCGTAACGTCGCGGTAGCCCGAACAAAGAGAAGTAGTCGCCCAGGGCGTCGGAGAAATTCATCGGATTCACGAATGACAACGCCGCCGTGCGCATCGATGCGCCGCGGCGGCGTCGCGCTACCCGAGCGTTGTCACGCTCAGACGTTGAAACTTTCGCCGCAACCGCACTGGTCTTTGACGTTCGGGTTGTTGAACTTGAACCCTTCGTTGAGACCTTCGCGCACGAAATCCAGCTCGGTACCGTCGATGTAAGGCAGGCTTTTCGGATCCACCAGCACCTTCACGCCATGGCTCTCGAAGACCACGTCGGCCGCATCCGCCTCATCGGCATATTCGAGCTTGTAAGCCATACCGGAACAGCCCGAGGTCTTCACCCCAAGTCGAACACCGACGCCTTTGCCACGACGGGCAAGAAAGTTGGCGACGTGTTTTGCAGCGCTTTCGGACAAGGTGACAGCCATGATTTCCTCAGTCGGCCTTCGGTGCAGCCTCGGCGTGCTTCTGGCGGTAGTCTTCCACAGCGGCCTTGATTGCATCTTCGGCAAGAATCGAGCAGTGGATTTTAACCGGAGGCAGCGCAAGTTCCTCGGCAATCAACGTATTGCGGATATCAAGCGCTTGGTCGAGCGTCTTGCCCTTGACCCACTCAGTTACCAGCGACGACGACGCGATTGCCGAACCGCAGCCGTAGGTCTTGAACTTTGCATCTTCGATCACACCGGTTTCCGGGTTGACCTTGATCTGGAGCTTCATCACATCGCCGCACGCCGGGGCGCCGACCATGCCGGTGCCAATACCGGCTTCGGTCTTGCCGAACGAGCCGACGTTGCGCGGGTGCTCGTAGTGATCCAGAACTTTTTCGCTATAGGCCATCTTCGTACTCCTCAGTATTCGTCAGTGCGCGGCCCATTGGACCGTGTTGAGATCGATGCCTTCCTGAACCATCTCCCACAGCGGGGACAGCTCGCGCAGCTTGCCGATCTTCTTATGCAGCAGATCGATCGTGTAGTCGATCTCTTCCTCGGTCGTAAAACGACCGATCGTGAACCGGATCGAGCTGTGCGCCAGCTCGTCGTTGCGCCCCAGCGCACGCAGCACGTACGAGGGCTCCAACGATGCCGACGTACAGGCTGAGCCGGACGAAACCGCAAGATCCTTCACCGCCATGATCATCGACTCGCCTTCGACATACGCGAAGCTGATGTTCAGGTTGTGCGGAACGCGCTGCACCATATCGCCATTGACATAGGTCGCCTCGATATCCGACAGGCCCTTCAGCAGGCGATCGCGCAGCTTGCCGATCCTCGCGTTGTCGGCAGCCATGTCTTCACGGGCGATCCGGAAGGCCTCCCCCATACCCGCGATCTGGTGCGTCGCAAGCGTGCCCGAACGCAAACCGCGCTCGTGGCCACCGCCGTGCATCTGCGCTTCAAGGCGAACGCGCGGCTTACGACGCACGTACAGCGCGCCGATACCCTTCGGGCCGTAAGTCTTGTGTGCCGAGAACGACATCAGGTCGACCTTCAGTTTTTCAAGGTCAATCTCAACCTTGCCGGTCGCCTGCGCCGCATCCACATGGAAGACGATCCCGCGCTCACGACAGATCTCGCCGATCTCGGCGATCGGCTGTACGACGCCGATTTCGTTATTCACGAACATCACCGACACGACGATGGTGTCCGGACGCAGCGCAGCCTTGAACTGTTCGAGATCGATCAGGCCGTTGTCCTGCACATCGAGGTAGGTCACCTCGAAGCCCTGCCGCTCGAGCTCACGCGTGGTATCCAGAACCGCCTTGTGCTCGGTCTTCACGGTGATCAGGTGCTTGCCCTTACCGGCGTAAAAGTGCGCAGCTCCCTTGATCGCCAGATTGTTTGACTCGGTCGCGCCGGAGGTCCAGATGATCTCCTTCGGATCGGCGTTCACCAGCGCGGCAACTTGCTCGCGAGCCTCTTCGACCGCGCGCTCGGCTTCCCAGCCGAAAGCATGCGAGCGGCTCGCTGGATTGCCGAAATGTTCCGTCAGGTACGGAATCATCTTGGCCGCCACGCGCGGGTCCACCGGCGTCGTTGCAGAGTAATCAAGGTAGATCGGAAACTTCAGCATTGCGTCCACTCCAGGCGGGCCGGACCCGCATCACTCATTTACTCAGACCGCCACCGCGGAGAGCGTTCTCAATCCTTGAAGCGTCTCGTCCAGCGTCTTCACGAACCGGACAAGCGCCTCATCCTGCGTGTCG
>CAMFLH010000052.1 GCA_945957295.1 uncultured Uliginosibacterium sp. | reverse complement strand
ATGCTAGCCGGCTTTACGCATCGCCCGGTGGTAGAGCTCTCCGAGCGCCTGCGTGCGCTCACCGGCAACACGCTGGGCCACGCGTTCTACGCTTCCGACGGCGCTTCGGCGACCGAGATCGCGTTGAAGATGAGCGCGCACTTCTGGCGCAACAGCGGTCGGCCGGGAAAGAACCGCTTCTTGAGCATCGCCGGCAGTTACCACGGCGAAACCGCCGGTGCACTGTCGGTGACGGACATCGACCTGTTCCGCGATGCGTACGCGCCGCTGGTACGGCAATCCGCTACCGTTCCCAGCCCGGCCGTCGCGGACGAAGCCACCCGCGGGCGCGCCGCCGGCGACGCAGCCGATGCGCTGGATGCCTGGCTTGCCGAACACGCGGACCACACCGCCGCGCTGATTGTCGAACCCCTGGTTCAGTGCGCAACCGGCATGGCGATGTACGACGCGGAATATCTGCGCCGCGCGCGTGCAGCCTGTGACCGTTATCAGGTACACCTGATCGCGGACGAAATCGCGGTCGGCTGCGGCCGCACCGGTACGTTCTTCGCCTGCGAGCAGGCCGGCATCCAGCCGGACTTCCTGTGCTTGTCCAAGGGTATCTCTGGCGGCTACCTGCCGCTCTCGATCGTGCTGACGACTGACACGATCTACCGCGCGTTCTACGACGACGCAACGACGCGCGGCTTCTTGCACTCGCATTCCTACACCGGCAATCCGCTCGCCTGCACCGCGGCCCTCGCGACGCTGGATATCTTCGAGACGGATCAGGTGATCGCCACCAACGTAGCGCGTGCGGCGTCGCTCACGCGGGCCGCGGCCCCACTGCAGCAGCACAGCCGCGTGCGCAATTTCCGCCGTACCGGCATGATCTGGGCCTTCGACATCGACAGCGATGATCCACAGCTCTCGCGCAAGATCTTCGCCGCCGGCCTTGCGCACGAGGTGCTGCTGCGCCCGATCGGCCGCACGGTCTACTGGATGCCGCCCTACGTCTTCGACGACGCCGATGCCGCGTTCCTGGTGCAGCGCACCGGTGAGGCCATCGACGCAGCGTTGGCGGCCTGACACATGGCGATCTGGGAAAGCCTCGATAGCGAATTCGCAGCGCTCGACGCGGCCGGGCTGCGCCGCCGCCGCCGCACGATCGACGAGCGTCACGGCGCCGAGGTCGTCATTGACGGCCACCGTGTGATCAACTTCTGCGCGAATGACTATCTCGGCCTGGCTGATCATCCGGCGCTCGTCGATGCCGCGATCGCTGGCGCAAAGCACTGGGGCATGGGTGCGGGTGCCTCGCATCTGGTGAGTGGGCATTTTGCGGCGCACGAACACGCGGAGCGCAGGCTGGCGGCATTTGTCGGCTGCGAGGCAGCCTTGTTGTTCTCTACCGGCTACATGGCCAACAGCGGCATTGTCGCGGCGCTGGTCGGGCGTGGTGATGCCGTCTTCGCAGATCGCCTCAACCACGCCTCGTTGGTTGATGGCGCCCTGCTCAGCCGCGCCGACTTACGGCGCTATCCGCACGGCGACATTGCAACGCTTGAACGCATGCTCGCCGAGAGCAGCGCGCCGCGGAAGCTGATCCTGACCGACAGCGTCTTCAGCATGGATGGCGACATTGCGCCATTGCCCGCGTTGTTCGAACTCGCCGAGCACTTCGATGCATGGCTGGTGGTGGACGACGCACATGGTTTTGGCGTACTCGGCCCGCAGGGCCGCGGCGCCCTGCAGCATTACGGCATCCACTCACCGCGGGTGCTCTACATCGGCACGCTGGGCAAGGCAGCCGGCGTGTATGGCGCGTTCGTCGCCGGGGCCGCTCAAGTCGTTGAATGGTTGTTGCAGAAGGCGCGCACCTACATTTTTACGACCGGCGCGCCACCGCTGCTGGCTGAAACGATCTGCGCGGCCGTCGACCTGATCGAAGCCGGCGACACGCGCCGCGCCCACGTTACCGAACTCGTGGCACGACTGCGCAGCCGGGTCGATCACCCGGAGCGCCTGATGGCATCCACCACGCCGATCCAGCCGGTGCTCGTCGGCGCAAACGACGCTGCGGTG
The DNA here is from genome assembly GCA_945957295.1 of uncultured Uliginosibacterium sp. GTDB lineage: Bacteria > Pseudomonadota > Gammaproteobacteria > Burkholderiales > Rhodocyclaceae > Niveibacterium. The sequence continues at coordinate 21,668 of CAMFLH010000052.1, read as the reverse complement.
GCCTTGGCGGCGCAACTGTTTGACGACGGACTCTGGGTGCCGGCGATACGCCCGCCCACCGTGCCGGCGGGTACTGCGCGGCTGCGGGTGTCGCTGTCGGCCGCGCATACGGTCGAGCAGGTGGATGCACTGGCCGCTGCCATCAACCGCCATCTCATCCCATGACGAAGCGCGTTCAGGCCTGGCACGGCTGGGGCTTCGGCCCGGCTGTTTTCGACCCGCTGCACAGCGCCCTGGTCGACCGTTGCAAGCTATCCGCACCGGCGCTCAAGGCACCCGAATCCGGCAATTTCGAAACGTGGTCGGGTGAACTCGCCGCGCAGTTATCGGCCAACGAAGTGCTGCTCGGCTGGTCACTCGGCGCGATGCTCGCGCTGGGCGCCGTCGCAGCAGGCGCACGACCGCGTGCCTTGGTGCTGATCGGCGCGAGCCCGCGTTTCGTTGCCTCGGCGGACTGGCCGCACGGGCTGGACGCCGGCACGGTCGCGGCATTCCGCTCGGGCGTAGCGGAACAGCCGGCGCGCACCCTGAAGCGCTTCCTAGCGCTTCAAACGCTGGGCGATAGCCGGCGCGGTGCCGCACAAGCGTTGCTCGAACAGTCCCTCGAAGCCGATGCAACCAAGCTTACGCCCGCGCTGACTGCGCTGATCAACGCCGACCTGCGCAGAAGCATCGGGCAGATCAGAGTTCCAACTCTGCTGCTGCACGGCGAGAACGATGCCTTGATGCCGCTGCCGGCTGCCACGTGGCTTGACGATCACCTGCCCGACGCCCGGCTGGTTGTGTTGCCGCAGTGTGGACATGCGCCGCATGTCACCCAAGCGCATCGGATCGCCGACGCGCTGATGCAATTTCTGGGAAGCTTGCCGGATGCCTGATTCACCGATCGTACCGGCGGGTGAGCAGCGACGACGCATCCGCGACGCCTTCGCCGCCGCCGCCGAGCACTACGACCACCACGCTGAAGTGCAGCGCGCAATCGTCGCCGACCTGCTCGGATGGGTAAGCCAGTCTGCGCCGGCCGGTCTGCCAACGCTGGACGCCGGCTGCGGCACCGGCTACGCCAGCGCAGCGCTGCAGACCGACGACGCCCAGGTGATCGGGCTCGATCTCGCCGATACCATGGCGCGGCGCGCATTGCAGCGTGGAGAGCTGGGTATCGTGGGCGATCTGGAACGTCTGCCGCTGCGCAGCGCCAGCGTCGGACGCTACTGGTCCAGCCTCGCCTGGCAGTGGTGCAATGCCGACACGGCGGCCGCGGAAGCCGCACGCGTACTTGCGCCCGGTGGCGTGCTGCAAGTCGCGACGCTGGGGCCTGATACGCTGCGCGAACTGCGCGCCGTCTTCGCCGAAATCGACAGCGCAGAGCATGTGCGGGGCTTCCAGCCCCCCGAGGCGGTGCAGGCTGCGCTCATCCGCGCAGGTTTCCATTCGGTGCGCTTCGCGCGCCGCGTACAAGCCGGTTTTGCGCCGGATTTCGCCAGTCTGCTGCGCGACATTCGCGGCGTTGGCGCCCACACGCTGGGCGACAGCCGCCGTCGCGGCATGCTGGGGCGGCACGCCTGGCGGCGCCTTTGTGACGCTTACGAGATCCACCGCGAAGCGGCCGGCCTGCCGGCCCGCTACGATGTTCTGATGTTCGAGGCCATACGCTAATGCACTACTACTTCATCACCGGCACCGACACCGAAATCGGCAAGACCTTCGTCAGCTGTACGCTGCTGCATGCAGCCCGCGCTGCGGGCCTAAGTGCCGTCGGCTACAAGCCGATCGCGGCGGGCGCCGAGGAGATTGATGACACCTGGTCGAACGAGGATGCGCGCCGCCTGCAGAGCGCGTCGTCGCCCGGCTTCACGCTGGAAGAGATCAACCCACTTTGCCTCCGTGAAGCGGTGGCACCCCACATCGCCGCCGCGGCAGAGAACATTGCGCTGGACATACCACCGCTCGTCGCCGGCTTCGAACGCCTTGCGCAGCGCGCTGACTGCGTACTGGTCGAGGGTGTCGGCGGTTTCCGCGTGCCGCTGGACGATCGCCTCGACACGGCTGACCTCGCTGTGGCAATGCGCCTGCCGGTGATCCTGGTGGTGGGCATGCGCCTGGGTTGCATCAACCACGCGCTGCTGACGGCAGAGGCTATCGCAGCACGCGGGCTTCGCCTCGCCGGCTGGGTCGCGAACACGCTTGCGCCACGCATGAATCGCTTCGACGAGAACCTCGCAGCGCTCGCGGCACGGTTGCCCGCACCGCTGCTTGGCGTGGTCCCGTACAGCGAAGGCGGGCCGCAGCATGCCGCGGCGCAGGTAAGCCTGCCCGGCACGGTATAATCCGCGGCCATTCCGCGCAGGAACACCTGTCATGAAACGCTCCCGCTTCGGCCGCCGTAGCGGCCTCTCCCGCGACGCCGAGAACCTCACCTGGCTCGCCGTCGGGCTTGCCGAATCCGGCAGTCGCGCAGAAGACAGCTTCTGGGAAACCCGCCTCGCCGAACAAGTTGAAAAACTGCTCGACGAAGGTGATGAGGACACCCTAAACAGTGCGCTGGATCATCTCTACGCCACACAGGCCAATGCCTACGACGAACTGGCCGATCTGATCGAGTCGCGCGCCGAATCCGGTATTGCGGGCGATCATGATGTGCTGCTGATCGCTGCGCCGGTGATGGCCTGGTCGCGCTTCGCGATCGCCGCCGCGACGATTCCGCCAGCGCAACTGGCGAACCTGCGCGTGCATCTGCAAGCACATGTGCTGGCCGATGGCGTGAAGCTCGGCATGGCGGATTTCCTGTTCTCGCCCGATCAGCTGCCGCAGGGCTACTGCGAAACACGTCGCTTCGCTGCAGCATTGGGTGAAGCGGCTGGTGCCGGGCAGAACCTGCACATTGCGACCGAATCGCTGCCGGAGACGGCGAAGTTCCTCTCCGACGTGCGCTACATCCTCGCCGCCGCGGTGGTGCCGCGCGGCGCGGCACTGTTCCGCTGGCAGGAACGTGATGGCAACCGCGAACAGGCGCTGGCGCAGTGGCGCACACAGGGTGGCGCGGTCGTGACGACGCTGATGCCCGGTTGTGCGCTCGAAGTCGTGTTGCCAGACGCCTACTTCGCCGCGAGCCGCCAGGCGGACCGCGATTCGCGCCCCTACTCGCTGCGTGCCTCGGTCGCCTTCCTCACGACGACGCTCGAAACGCCGCCGGACACCCTGCGCGCGGTGATCGCGCCGTTCCAGGACCGCCAGTTGGAGGAATACCGGATCGGTTTTACGCGCAAGGGCTCCGACGATGTGATCCATGGCGTGGTGTGGCCACTGCTCGGCGCCGAAGATGAAAACAGCGAGATCCCGCAGCAGATCGAAACGGCCTTGCGCACTTGCGGCCTGACCGACGTGATGCAGCTCGACACCACCTTCCCGCTCGAATACTGCGATGACTGCGGCGCGCCGATGTACCCGTCGCCCGACGGCGAAGCCGTGCATGCCGAGTTGCCGGAAGACAGCGCCGAAGCGGTGCCGCGCCACCTGCACTGAACTGACGCCCAGCTTTGCGGTCGATCGCTGCATGCACGATTGCCCGCAGGAGGACAGCGCACATGAGTCGTAAAGTCGAACGTCCGGATGCCGAATGGCGCGAGCAACTTGACCCGCAGCAGTACCACGTAACGCGTGAGAAGGGCACCGAGCGCGCCTTCACTGGCGCGTACTGGAACGTGTGGGACGCGGGTGACTACCGTTGCGTGTGCTGTGGCGGCGAGTTGTTCCGATCGGAGGACAAGTTCGACGCCGGCTGCGGATGGCCCAGCTTTTCGACCGCCGCAGCGGCCGAGAATATCGAGACAGCCAGCGATCGCAGCTACGGCATGGTGCGCACCGAAGTGCTGTGCCGCAATTGCGGCGCGCACCTCGGCCATGTGTTCGAGGACGGCCCGCAACCCACCGGGCTGCGCTACTGCATCAACTCCGCGTCGCTGAAGCTGGAAAAGGACAGCGACAAGTGAGCTGACGGCGCTGTGGCGCCCGCGCGATCGGGCGCCGCGCCGCTCCACTCAGGTGGTGAGCAGGAAATCCTGCACCAGCGCGATCTGCGCGGCATCCATCAGCATCGGCGCGTGGCCGACACCGGACACCTCCAGCAGCTTGGCCTTGGGCCCGCGCTGGCCCATTTCGTGATGCGTCTCGGGTGTCAGCAGATCCGACTGTGCGCCACGCAACACCAACGTCGGGCAGCGGATCGCGTCGTAGACCGGCCACAGATCCACATCTTCAATTACGGGCGCAGCACGGAAAACGTCGCCGATCGCCGGGTCGTAGCGCATCTCGTAGCCGCCATCGCAGGCCCGCAGCGAGGTCTGAGTCAAATGCTGCCACTGGGCATCGGTGAGCGGACCGAAGGGCGCGCTGACCGCGCGGATATAGTGTTCAGCAGCCGCGAAATCGGGGAATACCGGCGCCTTGCCGACATAGTCGCCGATCCGCTGCAATGAAGCCGCGGTGATCACCGGCCCCACGTCGTTGAGCACCAGCCGCGTGATGGGAGAGTCCGGCTGAGAAGCGATTGCCATGCCGATCAGCCCGCCCATCGAGGTACCGACCCAGTGCACCGACTCCGCGCCGCTGCGCGCGAGCAATACCATCATGTCCGACACGTATTGCGGCAGGCCATAAGCCGAGTTTGCCGGCAACCAATCGCTGCGGCCGCGCCCGACCACGTCGGGGCAGATAACGCGGTATTCCGCGGACAGCGCGTCGGCGAGCGCATCAAAGTCGCGCCCGTTGCGGGTCAGCCCATGCACGCACACGAGAACGTCGGGGTTCTGCGGGTCACCCCACTCGGTGTAGGCCATCCGGTGCAGACCCTGAGGATTCGCACAACGTACCGTCGCTTCGCGCATTGCCGTGGCTGAGCCCCCACCAAACAAAGCCTTGATGCCTGTAAGCATGCGGTCACCTCTGTCTGTGCGCGATGTCAGATCCAGTCTATCACTGCGTCGTCGGCGTTTCCGCGTGCCAGTAGCGCCGCGCCTGCTCGCGCCAGCGCGTTGTGCTGACGCCGTCTGGCGCCACTCGCATCAGCACTGCGCCATCGCGATCCGAGCGCAGATCAGTCGCGCCGGCCTCACGGTAGCGTGCGGCCACCTCGGGGTGCGGATGACCAAACCGACTGCGGTAGCCGACCGAGTACAGGACCCAGCGCGGCGACAGCGCATGGATGAAGGCTTCACCCGATGAACTGCGGCTACCGTGATGCGGCGCGATCACCACATCCGTCGGGCCGAGCAGACCGGCCTCGTTCAACTCGCCTTCGGAAGCCAGCTCGATGTCTGCCGCCAGCAGCACCGAGTGCGCACCACTCCGCACTCGAATCACGCAACTGTTGCGGTTGCCGCCCAAGGCACGCCCGGGTGCCGGGTGCAGCACTTCGAACACCACCCCGTCCCAGATCCACTGTTCACCCCGCATACAAGGCCTGAAGGCGGCCGTGCGCAAGACATGCCCGGCCGGCAGCGAGCCCATCAGCCAATCAGCCTCAACCGCAGCCAGCACCGCAACGACGCCGCCAGCGTGGTCGCTATCGTCGTGACTCACCACCAGACCAGAGATGCGATTGACCCCCTCGCCGCGCAAGTAGGGCAGCACGATGCGCTGCCCCGCATCGCTGCCCGTGCCAAAGCGCGGCCCCGTGTCGAACACCAAGTCGTGTGTCGCCGTGCGCACATGCACGGCGAGCCCCTGCCCCACGTCCAGCATCGTCATGTCGAAGCTGCCAACGGGCGGGCGCGGCGCATGCCAGCACAGCAGCGCCAGCAGGATGACCGCCGCGGCGCCACGGCCCGGCGCACCGCTCGGCGCGAGCAGCCACAGGGCCGCAATTGACGCGGCGAGAATCAGCGGCAACGGCGCCGCCGCCTGTTGCCACACTGCCCACTGCGGCGCCGAAAGCCATTCGAGCGCTTGCGCAAGGGTGCCGAACAGCCACGCGGCAAGCTGAAGCAGCGGTGCCCAGTCGAACAGAACGAACAGGAATTCCAGCGGCAGCAGCACGAAGGTCACCAGCGGCACGGCAACCAGATTGGCCAGCGGCGCCACCCAAGACATCTGCCCCGTCAGCGCGAGCAAGGCCGGCAGCATGCCAAGCCCGATCGCCCATTGCGCTACGAGCCATCGGCGCCACGTCGGGTCGGTATCGTCACGCGGGCTTGCCGCCCACAGCAGCAGCCCGACCGCGATGAAGGAGAGCCAGGTGCCCTTGCTCAGCACGCACCATGGATCCCACAACAATACGGCGACGAGCGCGGCAGCCAGCGCGAGCGTCGGGCGCACCGCGCGACCGCCGAAGTTCGCGAACGCAACAACCGCGAGCATCACCAGCGAACGCTGCGCCGGCACGGCCGCACCCGCGAGCGCAACATAGGCCGTCGCCGCCAACAAGCCAGACAGCGCCGCGGCAGACTGGGCCAGCACCCGCAACACCATCCATGGCACGCGCCGCCACAACGCGCCGATCGCCGCCCCGGCGACCAGCGCCCAGATCGTGACATGCAGGCCAGAGATACTGATCAGATGCGTGATGCCGCTGCGCGAGAACAGCGACCACTGATCAGCACTCACCGCATCCTGGTCGCCGATCGCCAACGCGACCAGCACTGCGCGCCAGGGTGAATCCGGCAAAGCTCGCTCGAAGCGATCGCGGATCGCCTGCCGCCATTGCTCGATCCGGATCATGGGCGTGCTCGCACTGTCCGGCAGGCGTTCGGCGCTCTGCGCATCGCGTACATAACCGCTGGCGCCAAGGCGTTGCGCGAGCATCTGCGCCTCTCTATCGCTGCCGTGCGGGTTCAGGCTGCCATGCGGGCGTTTGAGGCGAACGGTGAGCGCCCAGGCCTGGCCGGCCCGCGGATCGGGCACCGCGTCGTGCGCAGTGCGGTACCAGCTCAGTTGCAGGCGCGAGGGCACACCGGGCGGCGCTGTGTCGGTCTCGAAAATGAAACCAACACCGTGATCCACCTTGCGCGGCATTTCGACGATGCGGCCACTCACCGCAAGATCTTGCCCTTCAAGTGAAGCCGCGAGGCGATCCTGCAAGCGGACGTTGGCGCGCAAGGCACCGTTGCCGTATCCGAAAGACAAGGCCGCCAAGAAAGCCGCAGCCCACGCGAAGCGACGATCCCGTCGCCCACCCAAACTCAGGATCAGCACGAGCGCGCCGATCCCCGTCAGCCCGCATGCGAGCGGCGTCGCAGGCAACGTTGCCTGGCTTTGCAACAGCAGCGTGCCGGCGAGCAGGCCCGCTGCAAGGGGAAGGATCAGCGCCACGCGCTCAGCGCCATGCTGTTTGCATCATGCAGCGAATTCTCGCCGCACCGGCCTCAGGCGCGCGTGCGGCCTTTCACAACGGCGCGCGGAGGCATGTCAGTGCTGCGCAGGGAAAAACCAATCGACCTGCTCGGTCGTAAGCCGGGCGCCGGCGGGCGCCATCGCACTGTAGGCCGCGAGCCGCTCGGCCGGCAGACTGCCGACACGCTGGGCGAGGTCGCCGAAGCGCACGCCCTGCCGCGCCAGATGGGCGATGTAGCTATGGCGCAGCGCATCGGCGGTGACTTCTGCCGGGGCCTGCACGCCGGCATCGTGCGCAAGGCAGAGCAGCAGGCTGTCCAGCGCCTCACGGTCAACCGCTCCGCCACCGGCAGCGCGCAGCAAAGGCGCGTCCGGCTCCGCAGCGCGCAGATCGGCCTGGGCCTCGGCGGTGAGGGCGACCTGCCGAGCCGACGCGCCACCGACGTGCAGCTCAGCCCGCTCGGCGTCGACGTCGCTTGCACGCAGTGCAAGCAGTTCATCCGGGGCAACGCCGGCAAAGAGGCTGCGAAGCGCGACCCGCGATGCGCCCGACGCAGCTGCCAGCAGCGCACCGGCTTCGGATTCCGACAATTCGCGCGGCAGTGCAACCGGCGCAGGTAAGAGATCCGGCCGCGTTGCCGACAACTGCGGCATCTGGGCATTGGGCGCGATCTGCAAGGCGCTGGCATTGCCGCCGCCCAGCCACACCGGGCTCACGACAACGGCCGGCTGCGACCCGCGCGCCTGCAGGTAGTCGACCAGCCACACCATGAACAACGCCGCCAGCAGCGCCACTGCCAGCGTGATGGCCGCATCGCGGGCGTAGCGTGGGCGCCAGATGTCGTGCGGCGCGCTAGCCCATTCGATCACGGCGAGCGAAGGCATGCGGGCACGTTCGCTCGCTTCAAGCTTGACCATGCGTTCGAGCGAGCTGCGATGCAGCGCTTCGAGCTGGTCGAGTTCATCCTGCATCGCCTTGTATTCGCTGACGCGAAGTGCGAAGGACTGCACCGCCCCGCGGACGCCAGCCATCTGCTGGCGCAGCCGGTTGGCGGCCTCTTGAGCGGTGGCGAGTTCCTCCTGCGCTTCGGCAATCGACGCATCGCGGCTGGCGCTGCGCTGCGCCTTGAGCTGGGCTTCTAGTTCCGCCAGGCGTGCGCGCAAGGCCCGCGCATTCGGATCGATCGCCATGTAGTCAGCGGTGTAGTTGCGCTCCATGTCGCGTAGCGCCTCGCGTGTCTGCGAGGCACGCTGCTCGATAGACGCCAGCGTCGGGTTATCGCGCGCCCGCTCGATCGACTTGCCGGCCGCTGCCGATTCACGCAGCGAGCGCAGCCGCGCTTCGGCCGCCACGACGCGGTCATTGGCCACGTTCAGCGAGGTACTCATGTCCTTCACGCCACTGAGCAAGGCGTTTTCCTGATGGTTCGCCGACACGACGTTGTGCTGGGCCTGGAAGGCCTCGACTTCGGCGCGCTTCTCCGCAATGCGGGCACTGAGGCGATCAAGCTCTTCGCGAGACTGGGTCAGCGTCAGCGCTGCACTCTTCTGGAACTGATCGGCGATTTCGTCGCGGTACACCGCGATCAGCCCATTCACGATCCGTGAAAGGGTGTCGGGGTGGCGACCCACCGCCGACAACTCAACAATGCGGCTGTCGGCAAGCGCCTCGGCCGACAGGATGTGCTGGATCGCCTCGACCGACTCGAAGCCTTCCAGGTCGACACCCGCGTTGCGCAATTGATCGCGCACCCGTTCGATCAGTGGTCGTCCGGTCAAGCGCTGGACTTCGTCCGCCAGACCTTGCGCCGGCGGTGGCGCGGCATTGCCCGCTTGCTGCAAGGACGACGAGGCGGGCGGCAAGCCCGCCGCAGGGGTGATCTGGACCCGCGCCTGCGCGCGGTATTCCGCCGGGCGCGAAAAATCGTAGATCAGGCCCACCAGGCTGCAAGCAATGAAAACCGCGCCGAATACGCGCCAGCGGCGCAGCCGCCGCGCCTGAAGATCTGGATCGATGGCGGGCGGCGCGGAAAAAACGCCAGCCCCGCGCATCGCCGCTCCGGCAAATGAACTCATGTCGTCTCCCCGCATACCGGACGAGGCAAGAATGCCGGTCCGCGGCCCCCATTTTGCGGGCGGACCGGTCTCGCCTTAATTCATCAGCATGGACCCGATTGCCGCCGATTGCCACCGCGGCAACAAACACTGTCTCCATCGCGCACTCAGCGCGATGGAGGCCGATGCGCTATTGATCTGCGTGGGGGTCGTCGCTCAATGCTGCATGCTCGAATCACAGCATCCGGTGGAAGAACAGATCATGCGACTGCCCAATCCGGTTCGAGCCTTCATACGGCGCCGCAAGCGCGGCCAGCACCACTATGCGCTGGCGGTACATCGCGCGATGTCGCGCACCTCGTTGCGGCTCTCGGCCAAGGCGGTATGGGGGCTCGGCGCCCTGAGCGCCGTGATGGTGATCGGCAGTATCGGTTACCACATCATCGGGGGCGACCGGCACAGCTGGCTGGACGCCATCTACATGACCTTCATCACCGTTGCGACGATCGGTTACGCCGAGGTGATCGAGCTCGACCACAGCCCCGGTGGCCGCATCTTCACGATGCTGATCGGCACCGCGGGCCTCGCAACGGTGTGGTTCCTGTTTTCTACCCTGACCGTGTTCCTGCTGGAAGTCGACCTCAACGCCACGCTGCGGAGGAAACGCATGCAAAACCAAATCCGGAAGATGCATGGCCACTACATCGTCTGCGGCTTCGGGCGGGTTGGCCAGAACGTGGCGGCGGAACTGGAGATGACGGGCCGCGCATTCGCCGCGATCGACCACGATCTGCCGATGCTGGAGGAGCGCAAGGAACGCGACGAAGCCCTGCTCTACCTGCACGGCGACGCATCGGATGACGAGTTGCTGGTCGCCGCGGGGCTAGAACGCGCGCGCGGCATCTTTGCTGTGACCGGCGACGACAGCCTCAATCTGATGATCACGATGACCGCACGGCAGATCAACCCGCACATCCGCATCGTCGCGCGCAGCCATGAGCCACGCAACATCGGCAAGCTGCGCAAGGCCGGCGCCGACGAGGTGGTATCGCCCGACTTCACCGGTGGCGTGCGCATCGTCGCCGCGATGATCCGACCGCACGTCGTGTCCTTCCTTGACGAGATGCTGCGCTCCGAGCACCGGCTGCGGGTGGAGGAAGTACGCGTGCCGGGCGCCTTCGAGCCGCGCCCGCTTTCGTCATTGCGCACCCGCAGCGCGCACTACGTGCTGCTGGCCATCAAGGGCACACAGGACTGGATCTTCAATCCGCAGGACGATGCGGTACTGATGCCGGGCGACACCCTGATCGCGATGTGCTCGCCCGCAGGCCGCCGCGAACTGGAAGAAATGCTCGAGCTGGAGCCGCCGCGCGCCTGACTTACTCGTCAGTCGCGGCGGCGGCGCGCGCCCCGCTCAGGCGTCGGTCAGTACGCCGTCGGTCAGCGTCAGCCGCCGGTCGGCGCGAGCCGCCAAGGCCGGATCGTGCGTCACGATTACAACCGATGTTCCGATACGCTGGCGCAGCGCGAGCATCACATCGAACACCGTTTCGGCGGTGTGGCGATCGAGGTTCCCGGTCGGTTCATCGGCCAGCAGGCAGGCGGGTTCGGTGACCAGCGCGCGAGCGATGGCCGCACGCTGACGCTCACCGCCAGACAGCTCACCCGGCGCATGCTCAAGGCGGTGCCCGAGGCCGACGGAAGTCAGCATCTCGGCCGCCTTGGCCATCGCCTGCTCGCGTGGCATACGGCGGATCAGCAAGGGCATCGCAACGTTTTCCTGCGCCGAAAACTCCGGCAGCAGATGGTGAAACTGGTACACGAATCCGAGCGACTCGTTACGCAGACGGCCGCGCTCGGCTTCGGACAGCGTCGAAAAGTCGCGGCCAAGCAAACGCACGTTGCCGGCGGTGGGTTTATCCAGACCGCCAAGCAGGTGCAGCAGCGTGCTCTTGCCGGAGCCCGAGGCACCGACGATTGCGACGCTCTCGCCGCGCGCGACCGACATCGCCACACCATCGAGCACCACCACCGCACCGGGACCGTCGCCATAGCGCCGGCCAAGGCCGACGCAGGACAGGACTTCGTTCTCACTCATAGCGCAGGGCCTCCGCCGGGTTGATGCGCGCGGCGCGCCAGCTCGGGTACAGCGTCGCGAACAGGGTCACCGCGAAGGACAGCACGGTGATCGTGATCACATCGCTCCACAGCAGTTGCGAGGGCAGTTCCGAGATGAAATAGACATCCTTGGCGAGGAATTGCGTGCCGAGGGTCCGTTCAATCGCGGGCACGATCACATCAACGTTGAGTGCCACCAGCACACCGCCGGTGACCCCGATGCCGAGGCCGATCAGGCCCATGATCGCGCCCTGGATCACGAAGATCGTCATGATCGATTTGGGTGATGCACCCAGCGTGCGCAGGATCGCGATGTCCGCCTGCTTGTCCTGCACCGCCATCACCAGCGTCGAGACGATGTTGAAGGCCGCTACCGCAACGATCAGCGACAGGATGATGAACATCACGTTCTTCTCGATCTGCACCGCGCGGAAGAAGTTGGCATGGCTGCGCGTCCAGTCCGACACGCCGATGCTCGGATCAAGCTGGCTCAGCAGGCCGCGCGCCACCTTCGGCGCGGCATACAGGTCGTCCAGCGCGAGCCGCACGCCCGATACCGAATCGCCCATGCGGTAGAGCGCCTGCGCGTCCTTCATGTGGATCAGCGCAAGGCCGACGTCGTATTCGTACATGCCGATCTCGAACACGCCGACCACGGTGAATTGCTTCAGGCGCGGCAAGATCGCCGCCGGCGTGACGAGGCCGGTTGGCGCGATCAGAGTGACCTTCTCGCCCGGCATCACGCCCATCGCCTTGGCGAGTTCCGAGCCGAGGATGATGCCGAACTCGCCCGGCTTCAGATCGGTCAGCTTGCCCGTCTTCATGTTCTTCGCGAAATTCGCGACACGGTCTTCGGCTTCCGGCAGCACACCGCGCACCAAGGTGCCGCGCACCGATTCGCCCAGCGACAGCATGCCCTGCTGCTGCACGAACGGCGCCACCGCCTTGACACCTGGATAGGCCGAAGCGATCTTGGCTGCGCCCTGCCAGTCGGCCAGATCACCTTCATAGGCCACGATCTGCGCATGCGCCGCGACGCCAAGGATGCGGGTGCGCAGTTCGCGCTGGAATCCGTTCATCACGGACAGCACAACGATCAGTGCCGCCACGCCGAGCGCGATGCCCAGCATCGACACCATCGAGATGAAGGAAATGAAACGGTTACGGCCCGCTGCGCGGCGGCGGGCGCGCACATAGCGGAGTCCGATCAGGAGCTCGTAGTTCATCAGCACCGTTTGGCCGGCACGGCGCGAAGATCACTCGCACACATGTCGGCAGGGAGTTCGAAGGGGTTATCTTTACGCACGAGGCCTCAGCCCTTTGGGGCAGAGGCCTCGCGTCGGCGCATGTTACACTCCGCCGCCCGCCGCGCGGGAAGTCATTGATCTGCCTGAGATTATGCAAGTCTCCATCGTTCTCCCCGGGCTTCACAACGATGCAGCAGACGCCGCGTCGGCCCTGCGCAGCACAAGCCTGCCCGGGCTTGCCTGGCTACTCGGCCGCGCAAAAGTCGCGCCGACCTCCAAGGCCAGCAGCACCGAAGCCTTCGCCAGCCGCTTCGGCGTTGGTAACGGCGCCTCCGCGGCATTAAGGCGCGCGGGCGAACTCGCCCTGCCCTTGCCACAGGCCGGCGAACTCTGGCTCTGCGCCGATCTGGTCGGCCTGCATTTCGCGCGCGACCAGATGGTGCTGACAGCCCCCGACGGGCTCGCGCTGACCGATACCGAAGCGGCTGCGCTGGCCGAACCCCTGCAGGACATCTTGCGGGAAGTGGGCGAATACGTGCCTGCCACCGCCGAGCGCGGCTACCTGCGCCTGCATGAACGCAGCGACGCAATCTTCAGCGATCTGATCGACGTTGCCGGCCGCCCGGTTGCGCTGTTCCTGCCCGAAGGGCGCGGTGGCCTGCGCTGGGGCCGCATCATCAACACCGTTCAAATCGCCCTGCATGACCACCCGGTCAACCGCGCACGCGAAGCGGCCGGGCTGCGGGCGGCAAACAGCCTGTGGTTCTGGGGCGAGAGTCGTCTCGACACACCGCCGGCGCATTCCGCCGACAGCATCTACACCGACAACTCGGTCGGCGCCGGCCTTGCGCGCCTTGCCGGCAGTGCGCCGCAGCCGCTTGGCGCATTCGCTGCGTCGCCGAGCTGCCGCGAAGCGCTGTTGCTGATTGATGCGCTGGATGCCCCCGCGCGCTTCCGCGATACCTGGCGCTGGCTCGAGGCGCTCAAGGCGCTGGAAGCGGAAATCTTTGCGCCGCTCGCGACCCGTATGCAGCGCGGCGAAATCGCTCGTGTCGAGATTGCTGCCCCCGGTGAACGCGGCGGCCTGGCACTGGCGATTACGCCCCAGCGCTGGGCCTTCTGGCGCAAGCCGGTGCCACCGGAACAACTGCTCGCGGTGCCCTTGGCCGCCGCCCCAGGAACCTGATGCAAATCTCCCGCCGCCCCTGCCCGGAAGGCCCGGCCCGCCGGCTCGCCGACGCGGGCCTGCCGCCACTGCTCGCCCGCCTCTACGCTGCACGCGGCGTGGCACGCAAGGACGAACTCGACTACGCGCTGAGCGCGCTGCTGCCGCCCGACGGCCTGCGCGGCGTAAAAGAAGGCGCCGTGCTGCTGGCCGACACGCTGGCTGCGGGGGCGCCGATGCTGATCGTGGCGGACTATGACTGCGATGGCGCCACCGCCTGTGCGGTCGGCATCCGCGCACTGCGCGCCTTTGGCGGCACGGTGGACTACCTGGTGCCGAACCGCTTCAAGTTCGGCTACGGCCTCACACCGGCGATCGTGGCACTCGCCGCCGAGCGCAAGCCAAAGCTGCTGATCACGGTGGATAACGGCATCGCCAGCGTCGATGGCGTTGCGGCCGCTCGCGCCGCGGGCATCACGACGCTGATCACCGACCACCATCTGCCCGGCGACACGCTGCCGGACGCAGACGTGATCGTGAATCCCAATCAGCCCGGCTGCGAGTTTGCGAGCAAGCACATCGCGGGCGTCGGCGTCATGTTCTACACGATGCTTGCGCTGCGCGCCGAGCTTCGGCGGCGCGACTGGTTTGCCACACGCGAAGAGCCCAAACTCGCCGATCTGCTCGATCTCGTGGCGCTCGGCACCGTGGCCGATGTCGTGAAGCTGGACCAGAACAACCGCATCCTGGTGCATCAGGGTTTGTCGCGGATGCGCGCCGGCAAGATGCAGCCCGGCATTCGCGCGCTGTTCGCCGCAGCCTCGCGTGATGCGATGCGCGCGAGCACCTTCGATCTGGGCTTCGGCCTCGGCCCGCGACTCAATGCGGCGGGCCGGCTGGCCGACATGTCGCTCGGCATCGAATGCCTGATCACCGACGATCCGCTCCGCGCGACGAACCTCGCGCGCGAACTCGATCGCATGAATCAGGAACGACGCAGCATCGAAGAAGACATGCAGGCCACCGCAGAGCTGATGCTGGAAGCGTTGGGCGACACCGCAGCCCACGGCGTTGCGCTGTTCGACCCGGACTGGCACCAGGGCGTGGTCGGCATCGTTGCCGGCCGCGTGAAGGAACGGCTGCACCGCCCGGTGATCGCGTTCGCACGCAGCGACAACGGCCAGATCAAGGGCTCCGGGCGCTCCGTCGCGGGGGTACATCTGCGCGATGCACTGGATCTGCTCAGCAAACGCCAGCCGGATCTGATCCTGACCTTCGGCGGCCACGCAATGGCCGCAGGCGTGCTGATCCGCGAAGAAGATTTCGCCCGCTTTGCCGCGGGTTTCGATGCGGTGGTGCAGGCGCTGGCCGATGACGAAGCGCTCAATCCGCGCCTGGAAACCGACGGCGCGCTGTCGCCGCATGAAATGTCGCTCGAAGCCGCGCGGCTGATCGAGCGCGAGATCTGGGGGCAGGGCTTCCCTGCCCCGCTGTTCTCCGACGCCTTCGAAGTGGAATCGCAGCGTCTGCTGAAGGATCAGCATGTGAAGCTCACGCTGCGGCGTGGTAACGAACGTTACGAGGCAATTCGCTTCCGCCACGCCGATCCGGCACCGGATCGGCTGCAGGCAGCATTCCGCTTGTCTGCCAACGAATACCGCGGTGTCTCGTCGCTGCAGCTGCTGATCGAGCACTGGGAGGACGCCGAAGGGGGCTAAACCCCAAAGGCGTTCAAGTGATCGTGAACATCTTGGCGAAGTTCGCGATATCCAGCACCTGTCGCACACTGCCTTTTACGCCAATCAGCGCGACGGCCTTGTTCGACTGTTTCGCCTTGTCACGCAACAGCAGCAACATGCCCAGCGCCGAGCTGTCGAGATAGCTCACATCGGCAAGGTCCACCGAAAACGAGGTCGCGCCGGCCAAGCCCACCATACGTTCGAGTGCATCGCGGAATTCGCGATGGGCGTTGAAGTCGAAGCGGCCGCTAAGCTTCATCAGCGCGACGCCGTCGCGAATCGATACATTGGCTTCCATCTGGGTGCTCCCTCAGTCAGTTCCTGAATTCATCCGGCGCGGCGCGCGGACTGCCGCAAGCGCGCCACCACCCGTTGCGCCACTTCGTTGAGTGGCGATACTTCATCTACGGCACCGATCTGCGCGGCTTCACGCGGCATGCCGTAGACCACGCAGCTATCCTGATCCTGGCCAATATTCCAGCAACCGGCTTTCTTCATCGCGAGCATGCCCTGCGCACCATCCTTGCCCATACCGGTGAGGATCACGCCGACGCCGTTGGCGCCGACATGCCGCGCGGCGGAGTGGAACAGCACGTCCACCGAGGGGCGATGCCGATTCACCGGCTCGGCCTTAGACAGCTCGCAGCAGTAGAGCCCACCGGTGCGCTTGACGAGCAGATGGGAATGCCCCGGCGCGAGGTAGGCATGGCCCGGCAGGATCTTCTCGCCGTCTTCGGCTTCTTTCACGCGCACCTTGCAAAGACCGTCAAGCCGCTTGGCGAACGATCCGGTAAACATCTCAGGCATGTGCTGCACGATCAGAATCCCGGGCATCTGCTCCGGGAAGCGAGTGAGCACCTCCTTGATTGCCTCGGTGCCGCCAGTGGAGGCACCGATCAGCACCAGGCGATCGCGCATCGTGTTGGCGTCAAGCGGTGCGGGCGTAGCACTTGCACCGGCAGCCGACGGTGCATGCGAAGCGGTCGCAGCAGGTTGCGCAAACTTGCCTGGTGAGCGAAGCCGCGCCTGATGCGCGGCGCGGATCTTGTCGCAGATTTCGTCAGCATAGGGACGGATGCCCTGCGCGGAATTGAGCTTGGGCTTGGTGATGAAATCGACCGCGCCGAGCTCAAGCGCACGGAAAGTCACGTCGGACCCGCGCTCGGTTAGCGTAGAAATCATGATCACCGGTGTCGGACGCAAGCGCATTAGTTTGTCGAGGAACTCCAGCCCGTCCATGCGCGGCATCTCGATATCAAGCGTCACCACGTCCGGGTTGAGCTGCTTGATCATCTCGCGCGCAACGATTGGATCGGTAGCCGTACCGACTACCTCGATATCCGGTGCCTGGTTGATCAATTCGGAGAGCACCGAACGCATCACTGCCGAATCGTCCACGATGAGTACGCGGATTGTCATGTCTGCTCTGCCTTAGTCGAACAATTCCACATCGCCGCTGTGTCGCGGCGCGTGGGTAAGCCGTTCGCGGTAATCGCGCTCGCGGTCGATCACGGTTTCGTTCCGCAGGTCGACCAGCTTCTTCACCATCACGCGCCCGCTGACCGGAAAGAAATACACCTTGCGTGGGTACACATCGAGCAGATCCTGCGCGATCACCGGAATCCGCTCGACCTTGAGATAGTCGAGCACAAACGCTGCATTGCGGTCACCCACGTTCGAGCCGCTCAGCGCCGCCATGACGCGCCCACCGCCAAACACCTTGGCCTCAAGGCTGGTGCGACGCGCCCCCATGCCAAGCAAACGGTTGATCAGCACCTCCATCGCAAATGCACCATAGCGGGCCGACTCCGACAGCACGCCACGCTCGCCGCCGTCCGGCAGCATGAAATGGTTAAGCCCACCGATGCGCTTGTCGCGATCCCGAATGCAGGCAGCCACGCAGGAGCCCAGTACCGTCACGATCGCCATGTCGCGCGTGGTGGCGTAGTACTCGCCCGGCAGCACCTTGACGGCGTCGCAAGCAAAGTTGCGGTCGTAGTAGGCGTTGTCCGCCAGATGGGGATCGAGCGGGTCGTAGTCAGCCCCGCTGGTCGGTGCGGGCATACACCGTTCTCCCAAGCGAGCGGAACAGATCCGCCGCGTGCATGAAATTCTCGGAGTGGCCGGCAAACATCAGCCCCTCGGGCCGCAGCAGTGGCACGAAACGTTTGAGGATCGTGTATTGCGTCGGCTTATCGAAATAGATCATCACGTTGCGGCAGAAGATCGCATCAAACGGCCCCTGCACCGGCCAGGCGGGCTCCAGCAGGTTCAACCGACGGAAGCTCAACAAACGCTGCAATTCGGGCCGCACGCGCACCTTGCCGGCCTGCTCGCCGGTACCTCTGAGGAAGAACTTCTGCAAGCGCTCGCGCTGCAACCGCTCAACGCGGTCCATGCCATACATGCCCTGCTCGCCATGTTTGAGCACGTTGGTGTCGAGGTCGGTTGCGATGATCTGCACCGGCGGCGTCATCGTGTTGTACGCCTCGCAGGCTGTGATTGCCAGTGAGTACGGTTCTTCGCCGGTGGACGCGGCACAGCACCAGATTTTGACCGTGCGCTTCGGATCAAAGCTGCGCAGCATGTTCGCCAGGGTGTCGAAGTGATGCGCTTCGCGAAAGAACGAGGTGAGGTTGGTCGTCAGCGCGTTGACGAACTCTTCCCATTCCTTTGGATCGTTGCTCCGTTCCAGGTTATCGAGGTAGTCGGAAAAGCGGTGTTCTCCCCGCGCGCGGAGGCGACGCGCGAGCCGGCTGTAGACCATGTCCTGCTTGATCGGAGAGAGCGCGATGCCAGCCTGCTTATAGATCAGCGCACGAACGCGCTCGAAATCGGCTGGGGTGAATGCGAACTCACGCCCTGACACATCGATCTTGCCCAGCGATTCCACTATCTTCTGCCGCGCAACCGCGCCGGCCGGCAGCACTGGCGCAGCATTTGTGCGAGTGGGCGTCGCTGCCGGCCGCAGCGGCGACGAAAGCGTCGGCCTGCGCGCAGCGGGATCAAGCGGCGGGCGCGCTGTCGCGGTGCTCCGCGGCGGCGCCAACGGCGCGCGTGGGGGGACTTTCGATTCGGGCTTGTCGCTCATGTTTGTTGCCTTTCCACCATGTGCTGCCTAGAACCCCCGTCTGCCGCGCGCAGCCGGGTGGTGCGTCGCGTTCGAAAGGCGGAAGGTTGCAACCGCGCCCGCGAGTGTGTGCGCCTGGTCTTCCAGGCTTTCGGCGGCCGCAGCGGCCTGCTCGACCAGCGCCGCATTCTGCTGCGTCACTTCGTCCATCTGGGTCACGGCCGAGGCGACCTGATCGATACCCTCGGCCTGCTCGCGACTTGAATTCGCGATCTCGTTCACCAGTTGGGTCAGCTGGCGGAAGTTAGTAACCATCTCTTCAATGGTGTCACCGGCCTCACGCACTTGCTGCACACCGCCGCGCACCTTCTGTTCGCTCTCCTGAATGAGACCCTTGATCTCCTTGGCTGCCTGCGCACTGCGGTGCGCGAGGTTTCGCACTTCGGAGGCCACCACTGCAAACCCACGCCCTTGCTCACCCGCCCGTGCCGCCTCAACCGCAGCATTCAGCGCAAGGATGTTGGTCTGGAACGCGATCGAGTCGATCACACCAATGATCTCGGCAATCTTCGAGGCGCTCTTTTGTATCGCATCCATGGTATCGACGACTTGTCGCACCATCTCGCCACCACGCTGCGTCACGCCGTCGGACTGACGGGCCAAGGCGCTGGCATCGGCGGCCGTCTGAGCGTTGTTACGAACGGTGGAGTTCAGCTCCTCCATGCTGGCTGCGGTTTCTTCGAGGCTCGATGCCTGCTCCTCGGTGCGTGACGACAGATCCGCGTTGCCGGCGGCGATCTCCTTAGCGGCCGTGTTCACCGCTTCCGTGGCCTGCTGAATCGTGCCCATCAGATCGCGCAAACGGGCAACCGTGGTATTGGCGTCGTCGCGTAATTGGCCGAACACACCGCGGTAGTCACCCTCCACGCTGCGAGTGAGGTCGCCCTGAGCGATCGACTGAAGGATCGACGCAATCGCCCCCAGACCACCGGAAGTGGTCTCGACCATGCGGTTGAGGTTTTCGGAGAGCTGCAGGGCGAACCCAGTTTTGCCTTCCAGCGCGAGCCGGTGGCTGAAGTCACCGTTCGCAGTGCCTTCCACCAGCGTCGCAACCTCTGCCTCAATCGCCAGTTCGGCGGTTCGATCGAGCCACTCCACTGCAGTGCCGAGACGCACGCCGCGTGGGTCGACCACGGGATTCACCGTCAGCGTGAAGGTGCGGCTACCGATCGAAACCACCGCCTTGTGCGTACCTTGCAAGCGCGCAAGCAGCTGCTGCTGGTGTGCAGGATTCTTGTGGAAAATGTCGATCGACGTGCCGATCAGTTTCGAGACATCGAAACTGCCGAACGCCTTGCGCATATCGTCGGTCGCATCGGTAAAGGTACGTTCGAGCGACTTGTTGAGGTAGATGATGCGGTTGTCGCGGTCAGCGATCATCACGTTGGTTGCGACGTTGTCGAGGCCTGTCTTGATCCGCAGGCTCTCTTCGACAACGCGGTTGATCTCCGCGATATCGAAGCCATGCCGGATTAGCATGGACTCAACACCTTGAACGAGCCGCCCGATCTCGTCATTGCGGGCAACCGTAAGTCGGTCCTTCAGATTTCCCTGCGCCACGCGCTCAACGGTCCCAACCGCCGCAGCGAGGCGACGCTCCAGATTGCGCGCAACGCTTGCGCCGAGCACGCCGAGTACGACCAGCATTGCCAGGAGCGCGCCCAGCACCTCGGGAGCCCAGTGTCCGCCGCCCGCTCGCCACGCTGCCGCGAGGGCAAGCAGCGCCGCCAGCCCGCAACCCAGCCAAACCTTGCTGACCAGCGGCACATCGGCCCACTTGGCAAGTAGTGCCGGAACACCGTTGCCCACCACCTCGCCGTTGCGAACCACCGCGCTCGCCCGCTGCGCGCGCAGCTGCGCGTAGAAGCTCTCGGCAGCCTGGATCTGCTCACGGCTCGCCTTGCGACGCACCGACATGTAACCGGTGATCTGATCACCCTCGCGCAGCGGTGTCGCGTGCGCTTCCACCCAGTAGTAGTCACCGTTCTTGCAACGGTTCTTGACCATGCCGATCCAGGGACGACCCGCTTTGAGGCACTTCCACAGATCGTCAAAAGCCTCCGGCGGCATATCTGGATGCCGCACGATGTTGTGCGGCTGCCCCATCAGCTCGGCCTCGGTGAAGCCGCTGATGTCGATGAAATCACGGTTGATGTAGGTGATGCGGCCTTTGGTATCGGTCTTCGACACGATCATCGTGTCGACGCTGAGCTCGACCTCGCGGTCAGTCACCGGCGTGTTGATGCGCATGACGGCTGTCTCCCCTTTTTCTGCCGAGTCTCGTTGGCCACTCGCGCGGCTCAGAATTCCTGCCAGTCAGAATCGCTGCCAGCCGGTTGCTTGCGCGGCTTTGGCGCCGGCCTCGCAGTCGCCGGCGCACGGGCGATCGCTGGCGTACGCACCTCTGAAACGGCTGCCGCACGCTGCAACGGCGCATCGCGATCGGCGCCTGAGTCCAGATCCAGCCGGAAAGCCGCCACAGCGCTAGCCAGCATGCGCACCTGTTCTTCGAGACTTTCTGCGGCCGCAGCGGCCTGCTCCACCAAAGCAGCGTTCTGCTGCGTCACCTCATCCATCTGCCCCACGGCCGCGGCGACTTGTTCTATGCCGGAAGACTGCTCGCGGCTGGCCTGTGAGATATCGGTGACGAGTCGCGCAAGCTCGGCGAAGTTACTCACCATCTCGTTGATCGTGGTGCCTGCATCACGAACCTCGCGCGCGCCCTCGCCCACCTTGTCTACGCTATCGGCGATCAGCCCCTTGATCTCCTTCGCCGCCTGCGCGCTCCGTTGCGCGAGGTTGCGCACTTCGGATGCCACCACCGCGAAGCCGCGCCCTTGCTCACCCGCACGCGCCGCTTCTACCGCCGCGTTGAGTGCGAGGATGTT
>CAMFLH010000051.1 GCA_945957295.1 uncultured Uliginosibacterium sp. | reverse complement strand
GACCCAGTCCCAGGCAATCGTGCCGGTCAGAGCCGACACGATAAGCACGGCGGCCAGCAACCAGCGGCGCGTCGCCTCCGGTGGTACGCGACCGCCCTTGAGCCCGAGACGGCGGCGCAACGCGGCGGCCGCATCGGTAACGAGGTTGACCGGGCAGACCCAGCTGCAATAGATGCGTCCGCCGACGGCGAGGTAGAAGGCAAGCACGATCGCCGCGCCGATCAACGCAGTGCGGAATGGCATATGGCCGGCCGCAGCCGACTGCGCGAGGATCAAGGGGTCGGTGAGGGGTAGCACGCCCAGCGTGAGGCTGGACGCGAGGTTGCCCTTGACGATCCAGATGCCTGCCATCGGGCCGAGCAGGAACAGCGCGAGCAGGCCGACCTGCGAAGCACGACGCAGCAGCAACCACTTGTGCGCGGCCCACCAGCCCTTGTCGGCGATCGCTTCGGCGCCGAGGCGTTTGGTGCTTGTCGGGGCGGTTGTGTTGTTCATGGCGCCCACCCCGCAGGCAGGGATTGGCCGACAGCCGCGCCTACACCTGCGGCCGGCGCGGCAAGGTCGTCGCGACCGCGCACCGGCAATTTGAGTTGTTCGCCGATCAGCGAGTGGCCTGCCTTCTCGCGCTCTTCCCAACCCTTGCGGTAGTGCGCGGCGGGCGCGCCCTGCGCCAGTTTGCGCGGCAGCACCTTGATCGCCGCTTCAGGTAGCACGCAGGATTTCTCGCACTTGCCACAACCGGTACAGGCATTGGAATGCACGGTCGGCAGCAGCATCGCGTGGCGGTCACTGCGCGGGTTGTGCCGTGTTTCCAGCGTGATCGCCTTGTCGATCGCGGGGCACACGCGGTAGCACACGTCGCAGCGCAGGCCGAGGAAGTTGAGGCAGTGCTCCTGATCGATCAGCACCGCCAGCCCCATCTGAGCCTTGCTGATGTCGCTCAGCCCATGGTCCAGCGCGCCGGTGGGGCAGGCCTTCACGCACGGGATGTCGTCGCACATCTCGCAGGGCACCTTGCGCGCTTCGAAGTAGGGCGTGCCGCTGGCAACCGTGTCGCCCGGCGTGGCGAGTTTCAGCGTGTCGAAGGGGCAGTCGCGCACGCACAGGCCGCAGCGCACGCAGCATGCAAGGAAATCGGCCTCCGCCAGCGCGCCGGGTGGGCGCAGCGCGGTGGCGGGCAATGCGCGGGCCTGCCGCGCGTACAGCCCGAGACCCAGACCGAGCACACAAGCGCCTCCGGCCGCACCTGCAGCAGTCTGCAGGAAGCGGCGGCGGTCGAAGGCGGTACGCGGGCTAGGGCTCACGATGCGGGCAATCGGTCTGGTGGGTGATGGGCGCCGTGCTCGCACCGATCCGCGCGGTGCCGCCGCGCTGTGTTGCGGCGGGCCGTCATGGTTTCAGCGGCGAGCAGTGCGTTTCATCGGCTCGTGCCGGCTCAGGCTTTCACCACCTTCACGGCGCACTTCTTGAAGTCCGTCTGCTTCGAGATCGGGCAGGTGGCGTCCAGGGTGAGCTTGTTCACCAGCCGGCCTTCGTCGAAGAACGGAATGAAGATCAGCCCCATTGGTGGCTTGTTGCGGCCGCGCGTTTCCAGCAGCGCGACGATGTCGCCGCGACGCGAGATCACCTTGCAGCGCATGCCGCGCTGCAGGCCGCGTTTTTTCGCGTCGTCCGGATGCATGAAGATCGTCGCTTCCGGCACCGCCTTGTGCAGTTCGGCGACGCGGCGCGTCATCGTGCCGGTGTGCCAGTGTTCCAGCACACGGCCGGTGCACAGCCACATGTCGTACTCGGCGTCCGGCTTCTCGGGCGGCTCTTGGTAGGGCAGCGCGAACACCACCGCCTTGCCGTCCTTCTGACCGTAGAACTTGATGCCCTCGCCCTTCTTGACGTAGGGGTCATAGCCTTCGCGATAGCGCCACAAGGTTTCCTTACCATCTACGACCGGCCAACGCAGGCCGCGCGCCTTGTGATAGGTGTCGAAGGGGGCCAGATCGTGGCCATGGTCGCGGCCGAAGGCCGCGTATTCCTCGAACAAGCCCTTCTGCAGGTAGAAGCCGAAGGCCTTCGCTTCGTTGTTGGTGTAGCCCTTGATCGCGTGGCCGTTCACTTTCTCGAGCTCACTGACCGGGAACTTGTTGACGACCTTGTTCGCGTACAGCACGTCGTACAGGGTCTTGCCCTTGTACTCAGGCTTCTTCGCGATCAGCTCGGCCGGCCACACTTCTTCGACCTTGAAGCGCTTCGAGAACTCGACGTACTGCCACAGGTCGGAGCGCGCGTCGCCCGGCGCCTGCACCTGCTGGCGCCAGAACTGCGTGCGGCGTTCGGCGTTGCCGAAGGCACCTTCCTTCTCGGTCCACATCGCGGCCGGCAGGATCAGATCGGCGGCAAGCGCGGACACCGTCGGGTAGGCGTCGGATACGACGACGAAGGCCTCCGGGTTGCGCCAACCGGGGTAGATCTCGCCGTTGACGTTGGGGCCGGCCTGCATGTTGTTGGTCGTGCTGGTCCAGTAGCACTTGATCTTGCTGTCTTTCAGCGCGCGGCTTTGTGCCACGGCGTGCAGGCCGATCTTGTCGGGGATCGTGCCTTCCGGCAGCTGCCAGATTTCTTCCGCGTGCTTGCGGTGATCCGGGTTGGTCACCAGCATGTCGGCCGGCAGGCGGTGCGCGAAGGTGCCGACTTCCCGTGCGGTGCCGCAGGCCGAGGGCTGGCCGGTCAGCGAGAAGGGGCCGTTGCCCGGCTCCGAGATCTTGCCGACTAGCAGATGCACGTTGTAGATCATGTTATTGACCCAGGTGCCGCGCGTGTGCTGGTTGAAGCCCATGGTCCAGAACGACACGACCTTGGTCTTCGGATCGGCGTACAGCTCGGCGAGCTTTTTCAGGCGCTCGGCCGGCACGCCGGAAAGCTTGCTTACCTTCTCCAGCGTGTACTCGGAAACGAACTTCGCGAACTCGTCGTAGGTGATCGGCGTGGCGTCGTTCGGGTTGTTCTTCGGCTTGCCGTCGGCTCCCGGGTAGCCGTTGAACTTCGCATCCTTCTCCAGCGCGTGATTCGGGCGCAGGCCGTAGCCGATGTCGGTCTCACCGCGCTTGAAGTTCACGTTCTTCTGCACGAAGGCCTTGTTGACCTTGCCCGACTGGATGATGTGGTTGCAGATGTAGTTGAGGATCGCCAGATCGGTCTGCGGCGTGAAGATCATGCCGTTGTCCGACAGTTCGAAACTGCGGTGCTCGAAGGTCGAGAGCACATGCACCTGGCAGTTCGGGTGCGAAAGGCGGCGATCGGTGATGCGGGTCCACAGGATCGGGTGCATCTCGGCCATGTTCGAACCCCACAGCACGAAGGCGTCGGCGTTCTCGATGTCGTCGTAGCAGCCCATCGGCTCGTCCATGCCGAAGGTGCGCATGAAGCCGGTCACCGCGCTGGCCATGCAGTGGCGCGCATTGGGGTCAAGGTTGTTCGAACGGAAGCCCGCCTTCATCAGTTTCGAGGCGGCGTAGCCTTCGAAGATCGTCCACTGGCCGGAGCCGAACATCGCGATCGACGTGGGGCCTTTTTCCTTCAGGGCTGCCTTCCACTTGGCGGCCATGATGTCGAATGCTTCGTCCCACGAAACCGGAACGAACTCGCCGTTCTTGTCGTACGCGCCGTTCTTCTTGCGCAGCAACGGCGTCGTCAGGCGGTCGGCCCCGTACATGATCTTGGAAAGGAAGTAGCCCTTGATGCAGTTCAGGCCCCGGTTCACTTCGGCGTCCGGGTCACCCTGCGTTGCGACCACGCGACCACCCTGCACGCCGACCAGCACCGAACAGCCGGTACCGCAGAATCGGCACGGCGCCTTGTCCCAGCGCAGCGTGTTGTCGACCGGCTCGGCCGCAGCCGGTGCAGCCTTGGGGGCCGCGAGGCTTACGCCTGCGGATGCAGCGGCCGCAGCCGCGGCGTTGGCCTTGATGAAATCGCGTCTGTTCAGTGACATGCTGCCTCCGGAAAGGGTTTCGTCTTGTTCTTGTGAAGCCTCAGCCCGCGTGGGCTGCAGCCTCGCATGTGTCGGGTTGCGTCGGGGCGGGGATGGCCGTGGTGGCAGCACCGTCCGGTTCGTGGTCGGAATATTCGTAGGCCAGCGTGAGGCAGACGAGGTGCTCCACAAGCTGGACCTGGGTCAGGGTTTCGGTGGTCGCCGCACCGGGCACATCCTCAACGGTGACGACGAGCTTTCCAGCGTCATCATCGCGTGCATGCAGCTCCACGCCCGGCAGGGCAGTCAGCGCGGCGCTGACTGAATCGAGGTGTTCCGGCTTGGCGCGTACCACGAGTCCGACGATTCGCATGCTATTCACTCTCCACTGCTATTTCGGACGGTGACCGCAAGGCTACCGCATGACTTGGGCATATCGCTACACATGCGCCGCAACCGCTGCAGCGCGACGCATCGATCGCCGGCTGCGCCACGGCGCGCAACTGCGGCCGGAACGCGATCGCGCTCGTCTCGCACGCTTCGCCGCACACCCGGCACTCGACGCCTTGCAGCGCAAGGCATCCCGGCCCGATCTGCGCCACATGCGCGAAGGCGACGCGGCCATCGCTGCGGTCCAGCGCATGCGGCGCGCACGCAGTGGCGCAGTCGCCGCACAGGCTGCATGCAGCACTCGCGAACTGTGGCGATGGATAGCCGTCGGCGTCGGACTCCAGCAGGCCGGTGGGGCAGGCGCGCACGCAATCACCGCAGCGCGTGCAGCGTTGCAGGAAGGCTTGCGCATCTCCGGCCCACGGTGGCAGGTAGCGCTGTGCGGCGGAAGGGTGTCTTCCCCCCAGAAGTCGGCGTCGTATCGGATCCATGCACCACCCTTGTGCGCCTGCATTGGGCGCGTGTGAGGCCGCAGAAGCATTGATGATGATCAATGCGGTGCACTTAGCCCTTACCGATCAAAGGGTTATTGTGCGGCGCAAAATACCCGTTCAGGCTTGGCGGAGCCTGCGTGCCAGGTCGGCGACGCGAATCAGGTAGTGGAGGCTGCTGTCGTCGGCGGTGTTTTCGGGTGCGAAGCCGAGCTTTTCGTGCAGACGTATCGCGACCTCGTGCCCCGGCAGCACACGGCTGCGCAGCGTAATGGCGCCGTGGGAGATCAGGTGCGCGAGCGTGCGGGTGAGCAGGCGCCGATGCAGGCCGGTACTGCGATACCAGGGGTGGATGTTGATCGAGAGGATTTCCCAGCTCTGCGGCTCGCCGGGGCGTAGCAGCACATAGCCCGCAAGGCTGTGTTGTAGGTGCTCGGCAATCACGCGGCCACCACAAGCGAGCGCCGCAGCGTGGTGTTCGCGCTGGGTTTCGGCCGAGAAGATGCCGTGCTGCGCGGCGATCAGGTCGCCCAGTGTCAGCGCATCGAGCTTCGCCATCTCGTCGAGCAGATGCGCTTCGTGGTTGCGCCCGCGCTCTCCGAGCGGCTGCAAGCCGTGCTTTAGACGCAGCAGGGTCAGTTGCAGCACCCGTGCGTCGTTGCTGGCGCGGTGGCGCTCGACATGCAGTTCAGCCTGCACCTGGGCCTTGGTGTCGTGCCAGCGATTGGCCTCTTCCTCGCTCAGCAGGGTGCGCAGGTTGTCGAGGCGGAAGGCCGGCACGCGGCCGGCTGCGTCGAACAGGAGCGCCAGCCAGGTGTAGTCGTTGGCCCAACCGTCGGTGTAGACCACCTTGCCGGCAAGCTCGCGATTGAGCATTTCGGCCACCTGTGCGGCCGGTCGGCCATGCTGGAACAGGCTGTCGCGCGGGATATGGTGGATCGCTTCGGCGCTGATGTCCCAGTGCGTCCATTCCTCTTCGGGGCAGACCAGCGTGCACAGCGCGCGGTTATCGCCCAGCGCCAGCCCGATCTCGATCGGATAGCTGCGCGGCCCGAAGCCCGAGGCCTCGATATCGATAACGATCGGCGCCTCGGCGCCGGTGTTTTGCGGGGCGTTCAGCGCCGCTCCTCCATCAAGGCGAGCAGGTAACCATCCGGGTCGCGGAAGAAGCCCATCCACAGTTCGTGATCCGGCATGCGGGCGATCAGCTGCGGCGCACCTTCGAACTCGACGCCGAGATCGCTCAACTCGTCCATCGCGGGTTCGATCGCTGGCACCTTGAAGTACAGGCAAACGGTGTTGCCGGGCGAGCGCGGGGCCGGGCCGCCCTGCAGCATCAGGCGCACGCCGGCGCAGTCGAAGAACACGAGATTGCCGGAACGGAACAGGAAGGGCAGGCCGAGCGCATCGCGATAGAAGCGTTCGGACTCGTCGGCGTCGGCCACATGCAGGGCGATCTGCCCAAGGCTCGATAAGGTTGTGCTCATGCGCGGTCTCCGTTGGCGGCGGTGGCCTTCATTTTGGGCTGCCGTTGCTGCCCGCCGCAATTACCCGCGCGCGGCTGATTGCCCAAGTGATCACGCCGCCGAGTGGCAGGCAGACGAGCACCTGCCCGATCGGCTTCACGAGGTACAGCAGCGCAGCCAACGTGCCGGCCGGGTGCAACAACGCCACACCCAGCGCCGTGGCCTCGACGCCGAGCATCGGAACGCCGCTGGCGATGGCGAAGCGGCTTGCGCCACGCCACGCGGCCACCAGCACAACCAGCCAGGGCAGCGCGAGGAAGGCAAACAGCGTTGCGGCGGTGAGCGGGTCGGGCGTGCCGGCCACGCTCGGTCGTATATGCGGCAGCAGCGCAAAGGCGATCGGTGTGGCGAGCAGGCCCAGCGCGCCGAGTGCGAGGGCGCTACGCCGCATCAGATCGCCGCGCACATCAGCCGCACGCAGGCGATGACGCCGACAAACCACACCAGGCTGCGCAGCGTGGCTAGGTTGGCGACATAGCAGCCGAAGTAGGCGAAGCGCGCGACGACGAAGCAGACGGCCCAGAAGTCGATCACCGCCGCCGGCACTGCTGCGGCGTAAGCCATCAGCACCGCGGAGGCGAAGATCGGGAAGGCTTCGAAGCTGTTCTGCTGCGCCCAGTTGGCGCGCTGCGGCCAGCCGCTCAGATGTGCCAGCGTGTCGCGCGGCGCGCGATTGTCGTAACGCGTGCCGCTGCGTTGGCCACCGAACTTCGCGGCGCCGGCCCACAGGAAAGGCTGGATCGCGGCGATCAGGATGCACAGGAAGCTGATTTTCATGACGGTGTCTCCGTGATATGGGCGGCAGTGTAATCGGCTTGGCGCGGTGTCGGCCCCTTGTCCCCCGCGCACGGCATCGCGCCGGATTGCCGCGCCATGCGAAAATCCCGTTTTGCCCGCAGGAACGCCCCCATGGCCCAACTCATTCTCAAGCCCGGCAAGGAGCGCTCCGTCATGCGCCGCCACCCGTGGATCTTCGCCGGCTCGGTTGCGACCCTGTCTGGCCGTGCGCGGGGTGGCGACACCGTTGATGTGGTGTCGGAGCGCGGTGTCGTGCTTGGCCGCGCCGCCTACTCGCCTGCCTCGCAAATCCGGGCGCGGATGTGGAGTTTCGACGCCGAAACGCCGATCGACCACGCCTTCTTCAAGCGCACGGTTGCCGCCGCGGTGGCGCGCCGCATGGCGCACCCGATGCTCGCTGGCCAGGACGGCATGCGATTGATCCACGGTGAGTCGGACGGCCTGCCCGGCGTGATTGCCGACCGCTACCGCGACACCATCGTGCTCCAGCTCACCAGTGCCGGCGCCGACCGCTGGCGCGATGCGATCGTCGCCGGGCTGCTGCAGGCCACAGGCTGCGCCAACATCTACGAGCGTTCGGATTCGGAAGTGCGCACGCTGGAAGGGCTGGAGCCCACCGTTGGCGTGCTGGCCGGCCACGAGCCGGACCCCGATCTGGCGATCGAGGAACACGGCGTGCTGCTGGGCGTGGACGCTGTGAGCGGCCACAAGACCGGCTTTTACCTGGATCAGCGCGAGAATCGCCGCCTCACGCGCGACCTGGCGCGCGACCGCAGCGTGCTGAACTGCTTCTGCTACACCGGCGGTTTCTCGCTACAAGCCTTGGCTGGTGGCGCGCGCGAAGTGCTGTCGATCGATTCGTCCGCCCACGCGCTGGCCAGCGCCCAGCGCAACGTCGAACGCAACCCGCAGCTGGACGCAGCCCGCGCGACCTGGTGGGAGGCTGACGTTTTTGCCGCGCTGCGCGAGCTGCGCACCGAAGGCCGCCGTTTCGACCTGATCGTGCTCGACCCGCCCAAGTTCGCGCCCAGCGCCGCCCATGCGCAGCGCGCCTCGCGCGCCTACAAGGACATCAACCTGCTCGGCTTCCGGCTGCTCAACCCGGGCGGCATCCTGATGAGCTACTCCTGCTCGGGCGGCATCGGCCAGGAACTATTCCAGACCATCCTGTCCGGCGCCGCATCGGATGCCGGCCGCGACGCGCAGATCATCCATCGCCTGTCAGCTGCACCGGACCATCCGATCGGCCTCGCCTTCCCGGAAGGGGAGTACCTCAAGGGCCTGGTTTGCCAGGTCGTTTGAGGGGGCTCAAGGGCGCTCGCTTGACAAGTGCGCGATGACGCGATCCCGAGTTATGCACATCTCCTGGCCTGTGAATGGAAAAAACGTGGTCGCCAGGCGTTGACTTTCTTTGTTCGGCGTAAGTGATTGAAATTAAACGGAAGTTATATTTTTCGATGTTGCGCTGCGGGATTGACGCGGACCCGAAATGGTGCGTCCCGCAATAAAGCATCCCCAATCACCCACAAAGTTATCCACAATTGTTGAAAAGCCCCTTTGTTACGAAAGGGTTAAAACAAACTGTGACGGCTGTATCTTATGTTTGATGTGCAACGTGCTGAATAAAAATAGAAAAATGCAGTCGTGACAGTTGATCGTTTGAATTTCGTCGTTCGCGTCGCGCTGCCGGTGCCTCTGCCGCGCAGCTTCGATTACCTGGCGCCGGTGGATATCTCGGCCGCAGACATCGGCCGCCTTGTGCGTGTTCCGTTTGCGAGCGGTGAAAAGATCGGCGTGATCCTCGCGTTGCCGGATCTCGCGGCCGTCGATCCGGCACGTCTCAAGCCGCTCGGCCCGATCCTGCGCGAAGTGCCGGCACTGCCGGCGGATTGGCTGGCGCTGGTGCAGTTCGCCGCGCGTTACTACCACCATCCGCTCGGCGAAGCGGTCGCCGTGGCGCTGCCGCCTGGCCTGCGCGGTGCGGAGTTGATGGACGACCGCAGCGCCGACCCATGGCTGATGCTTAGCCCCGTTGGCCACGCTGCGCTCGCGAGCCCCGGCCGCGCCTCGCGGGTGCGCGCGCTGGCTGAGCATCTGCTCACGGGCGAACAGCCGCGCTCGGCCCTGGTCGAGGCCTTCGGTGCGGTGGCGGTGCGCGAAGCGCGCCAGCGCGGCTGGGTCGACGAGGCGCCATCCTGCGCCGCGGCTGACCTGAGCGCGGCGCCCACGCTCAACGACGAACAGATCGCCGCGGTCGATGCGGTGTGGGCGGCGGCCGGGCGCTTTGCGCCGTGCCTGTTGCACGGCATCACCGGCAGCGGCAAAACCGAGGTCTACCTGCGCCTGATCGAGCGCGCACTGGCCGCCGGCAAGCAGGCGCTGCTGCTGGTGCCTGAAATCGGGCTCACGCCGCAGCTCGAAGCCCGCGTTGCGTCGCGCTTCCCGCGTGCTCGCCGTGTCGCCCTGCACAGCGGCGCGACCGATGGCGCCCGTTGCAGGGGGTTCATCGCGGCGCTCGACGGCAGTGCGGATATCGTGATCGGCACGCGGCTGTCCGTCTTCAGCCCGCTGCCGCGGCTCGGCCTGATCCTGATCGACGAGGAACACGATGCCTCGTACAAACAGCAGGATGGCCTGCGCTACTCGGCGCGCGACCTCGCCGTATGGCGTGCGCAGCAAGCCTGCGTGCCGATCGTGCTGGGCTCGGCGACGCCCTCGCTGGAGACCTGGCAGGCCGCTCAGACCGGGCGCTATCGCCTGCTCAAGCTCGAACGCCGTGCTGCTGCCGCGGCCCCGCCCGCCGTGCGGCTGATCGATACCCGCCGGATCAAGCTCAAGGACGGGCTGTCGCCGCCGATGGAAGCCGCCATTGCCGCGCGGATCGAACGCGGCGAGCAAAGCCTCATCTTCCTCAATCGCCGTGGCTACGCGCCGGTGCTGGCCTGCCCCGCCTGCAACTGGGTCAGCGATTGCGACCATTGCTCGGCGCACCGGGTGTTCCATCTCTCCGAACGCATCCTGCGCTGCCACCATTGCGGCACCGAAGCACCAGTGCCGCGTGCCTGTCCGCAGTGCGGCAATCAGGATCTGCACGGTTTCGGCCGCGGTACCCAGCGCGTCGAGGAATACCTCGCTGCGCGCTTTCCCAATGCACGCATCCTGCGGGCCGACCGCGACAGCATCAAAACCCCAGCGCACTGGGCGGCGCTGCGCCACGCGATTGAAGCCGGCGAGGCTGACATCCTGGTCGGCACGCAGATGCTTGCGAAAGGGCACGACTTCCCCAAACTCACGCTGGTTGGCGTGATCGGCGCGGACGCCTCGCTGTTCGCCGCCGACTACCGCGCACCGGAACGCCTGTTCCAGCAGTTGATGCAGGTCGGCGGGCGTGCGGGGCGTGCCGGCCTTGCCGGCGAAGTGCTGATCCAGACCGAGTTCCCGGAACATCCCTTATTCGATGCGCTGCGCCGGCACGATTTCAAAGGCTTCGCCAATGCGCAGCTCGAAGAACGTGCGCAGGCGCACTTCCCTCCCTGCGGCGCGCAGGCGGTGCTGCGCGCCGAGGCGCCCGAAGTCGCGCAGGCGATCGACTTCCTCAATGCTGCACGCGAAGCCGCCGAGCCCTACGCCGACGCCGTGCGGCTGTACGACGCGGTGCCGATGCGGCTGGTGCGGCGCGCACGGCTGGAGCGTGCACAACTCGTGATCGAAGCGGACACTCGCGGCGCGCTGCAGCAACTGCTTGCCCATTGGGTGCCGCTGCTGCATGCGATGAAGTCGCCGCGCACGCTGCGCTGGCATGTCGATGTCGACCCGATCGATCTTTAATCCTCACTGGCTCTGCTTTGCCGCTTTCGTAGCGCTCATCAGCAGTGCGGCGGATGCCCGCGGCGGGCGCTTCAACGGCGAAGTGCGCAAGGTGGGCGACGGCGATTCGCTGCAGGTGCGCGACCGCAGCGGTAACCTCCGACGGGTGCGTCTCGCGTTCGTCGACGCGCCGGAGCACGACCAGCCCTCGGGCAGCGAAGCGCGCCAGCAACTCGAGCGCCTCGCGCTAGGCGCGGCTGTCACGGTCGAATGGCGCGAACGCGATCAGTACGGCCGCTACGTGGGTGTCGCATGGGTCAGCTCGCCCGACATGCCCTGCGCAGGCCGCGCCGATTGCCCGCACAACCTCGACCTCGGTCATGCGCAAGTGGCGGCCGGCCTTGCCTGGTGGTATCGCGCCTACACCAAACATCAAGACCCGCAGGCGCAAGGCCAATACGAGTACTCGGAACACGAAGCACGCCGCCGCCGCATCGGCCTCTGGCGCGACGCCTCGCCGATCCCGCCGTGGGTCTGGCGCAGCGGTTGGCGGGGGTAGCCACCAAGCGCGCATTGCCGGCTTACCTTCGGTGTGAGCGCCTCCCTCGTCAGCTGGGGACTGGCGCGCAGGTGATCCGCTGAAGCACGGCACCGCCACACGCGCACCGGCGTCAGGGGCACTCAGCTTTCCCAGGCCCAACTGCCGGCACGGTGGTGCGGGCGTGATCGACTTGGCAGATCTGTTACGAGTCGAGAGACTATGTCTTTGGCATGAACGTTAATCTCGCGCCCTCGATTTGCGCGTCGCGATGAAGCAGTTCTGCTTGGAACAACTGCGCGCGCGGCCTCCCGAACCATTCCTGCAAACCCACTTGCTCGTGTCCCAAGACCTCAGTCTCTACCTTCTCAAAGCCGACCTGCCGACGCCGCGACAATGGGCGAAGGCGATCCGCGAGCAGGGCTTCAAATTCAAGCTCGACACCGATTTCGATATTAGGGATAGCGCGGGCTTCATCCCGTGCGGCGACGAGGCGGGTTTCGAGTTGCTTAGCGACGCGATGACGCAGGAGGAGCACGACGAACTGTGCTTCGCCGAGCCGCCGATGGATTGGTGCGTGACCCTATGCGCCCAGGGCAACGAAGACTTTTATATCGCGCTGGCCGCGCTGGCCAGCCTGGCGTCGATCGCCGGTGGTCGCATCATTGATATGCAAAGCGGCGAGATCTTCGACGCGGACATGGCTCTGGTGCGTGCGCGCGAGCATTTCGAGGGGCCGATCGCGGCGCTGGATCCGGCGACCGCGGCAGCGGTGAAAATGCTTCTTGAGCGTGTCGATCACACTGAAGATGGCACCGGCCAGATATCGGCCGAAGTGATGCTCTGCTTGGAGAGGTCGGCCATCCCAGCCGAGGCGTGGATGTGGACATCAGCCATCCACGGTTTCGGGTTCAAATTCTCGCCGTACCCGGTTCCCCAATTGCCGGATTGGGACCCTGATGATTTTCCGATGGAGGCCTATGTCGGGCGCTTGTCGTGCGGCATCGACATGGGTTTCGAGTTTGTTGGGCGCCCGCTCGATGCCGCGGCTGTTCAAACGCTGAAGCCGCATTTCCCGCGGGCGGATTGGGCGATATTTTTGCGTGCCACGGGCGAGATCAATTACTGCGCGGCCTATGCTTCGTTAAGTTCCCTGGCTGCGTTGACAGGCGGGGCCATCTGGAATCACCTGGGTCAACTGGTCGGCCCGAAAGTCGCGTTGGCGCAATCGAAAGCACTGCTGGCTCGGCTTGAGCCGCGTAAGGGGCAACCGGATCATGTGACAGCAGCAAGGACGTCCATCCTCGCGCCGGTTATGAAGAGGCACGGATTCCGTAAGCGCGGCAAGAACACTTACTATCGGATCCGCGGGCGAGTCGGCCACTTTGTGCAGTTCTTTGCCGATCGATGGGACTCGCGGAACTTCTGGGTTGAGTACCGTGCGGAGCTGTTGGCGCCGAGTGTGCATTCGCTTGGCGCGACCCTGCTGGAGCGACTGGCTAGAACCCCCGCTCACAATGGCCAGGAGTGGCCAGGGGAAACCAAAGCTCGGGCGGAGAAGTCGATCGCCAGCATCGCGGCGGCCATCGAAGCGCATGTGGTCCCGTTCTTCGACCGCTGCAGTAGCGCCAGCGGCTATGCCGATGAAGTGCGCCGGATCGATGGGGTGGATCCGGTGTGCCCGTACAAGCGGTTTGCGCTTGGGTTTGGGCGCTTGGCCGCAGGCGATACCGAAGCTGCGCTTGCCTACCTGGCGCTGTCGCGCGAAGGCTTTCACGAACGAGCGCAGGAATTCGACGCGAGCGGCACCGACGCCCGCTGGCCGCATGAGCGCCGCGATGCAGTCGACAGCCTCATCCACGCGATTGCCGAGGGGCGCCACGCGGCCTTGGTTGACGCGTGGTACCGCGAAGCCCTCGCGGCAGAAAAGCTGCGGGACGACTGACGGGCCCTTGCTTGTTGGCCGAGTTGTGGCAAATGGCGACGGGCTTTCAGCCCAGGCAGGCCTTCACATCCGCCACCAGCGCATCCACCTGCTCTGGCTGCGTCGCCCAGGAGCACACGAAGCGTGCGCCGCCCGCGCCGATGAAGCTGTAGAAGGCCCAGCCCTTGTCCTTCAACGCATCCGCGGCTTGCTGCGGCATGCTGACGAATACCGCGTTGGCTTGCACCGGGAACAGCGGCGCCACACCGGGCAGGCGCGCGAGTGCGTTGCCGAGGCGGCGCGCCATTGCGTTGGCGTGGCCGGCGCGGGCGAGCCAAGCGTCGTCCGCGAGCATGCCGACCCAGGGGGCAGCGAGGAAGCGCATCTTCGATGCGAGCTGGCCGGCTTGTTTGCAGCGGTAGGCGAAGTCGCGCGCGAGTTCGTGGTCGAAGAACACGACCGCCTCACCGACCGGCATGCCCATCTTGGTGCCGCCGAACGAAAGCACATCGACCCCGGCGCGCCAGGTCAGGTCGGCGGGGCTGACGCCGAGATTGGCCACGGCGTTGGCAAACCGGGCGCCGTCCATGTGCAGGGAGAGGTTCATCTCCTTGCAGGCGGCGCCGATTGCGCGCACTTCGTCGAGCGAATACACCGTGCCGACTTCGGTCGATTGCGTGATGGTGACCGCGCGCGGCTTGGGGTAGTGGATGTCGGTGCGCGCGGCGACCAGCTTCTCGATGCCGCGGGCGTCGAGCTTGCCGTCGGCGCCGCCGGCGAGTAGCAGCTTGGTGCCGTTGGAGAAGAACTCCGGCCCGCCGCATTCGTCGGTTTCGACGTGCGCGAGCTTGTGGCACACGATGCTGTGATAGCTCTGACACAGCGAGGCGAGCGCGAGCGAGTTCGCCGCAGTGCCGTTGAACACGAAGAAGACTTCGCAGTCGGTTTCGAACGTGGCGCGGATCGCGTCGCAGGCGCGGCGTGTCCATTCGTCGTTGCCGTAGGAGGCGAGCGTGCCGCTGTTGGCGGCGAGCAGGGCCTCCATCGCCTCGGGGCAGATCCCCGATGTGTTGTCGCTGGCGAATTCGGTATGTTGCATGGCGGGGTGTCCGCTTTGGTTGACGGGTGAAACCCAGTCTAGCACCGGCCATCGGGCGCCCACTTACAGCGACGCGACCAAAAAAAACGCGACGTCGGAACGTCGCGCCGAACTCAAGGTACGAGACCTGAGGGAGGAAACACCGGTACTAGACTCGCGCACGCTTGAGCGCTGCGGGGGCCTCATGTTTCTTGGTTGCCGGGCGGCTGGCGAGCGATACGCCCAGCACGACCAGCACGGTGCCGGCCAGTTGCGCGGCCGACAGCGGTTCATTCAGGAAGATCGCGCCGAGTCCGATCGTCAGGACCGGGCCGACACTGCCGAGCATCGCGGTGCGCGTGGCGCCCAGTTCGCGGATCGCTGCACTCAGCATGAAGACCGGCAATACCGTCGAAAACACCGCCATTGCGAGTGCGAGCCAGATCACCGGCATCGGCTGCGCGAGGCTGTCGAGCGGTTGCGTCATGCCGAAGTGCAGGAAGGTCGTCGCCGTCGATACGCACATCGCGAGCGCCGTGAAGCGTCGGCTGCCCAGTCGCGACACCATCTCGCCGCAGCCGGTCAGGTAGAGCGCGTAGCAGACAGCCGAGGCGAATACGAGCGCGCCGCCCATCGCGACCGCGGCCGCATCGGCTGACAGTTGCAGGTCATGTGCGAAGGCCAGTGCGATACCAAGCCAGGTGAGGGCCAACGCGCCGATGTCGCGCAGCGAGAAGCTGCGGCTGAACACGAAGACCGCGATCAACATCGTGATCGTCGGGTAGGTGAACAGGATCAGGCGTTCGAGGCCTGCCGAGATGTAGCGCAGCCCCATGAAATCCAGCAGCGATGCGCCGTAGTAGCCGAGCAGGCCGAGTGCGCTGAGCGCGATCCAGTCACCCGCCGACAGTGGCGCCGCATTGCGCGAGCTGCGCAGCGCGATGAAGCCGAACACCGGCGCGGCGAAAGCCATGCGCAGCGCGAGTAGCGCGAGCGGGCTGACACCGTAGGGGAAGGCCAGCTTCACGAAGATCGCCTTGGCGGAGAAGCCAAGCGCGGCGAAGATCGCGAGCCAGAAGCCGGTGGTTTCGGAATTTCGGAACACGAAAGACTTGAGGCAAATATCGCCAAAATGACTGGATCTCAATTGGAGTCGATTCCGTGCCGTATGGACAATCGGTATTTTTCGAAGTAATCATTCGCTTTTGACGAACGCAGCG
The DNA here is from genome assembly GCA_945957295.1 of uncultured Uliginosibacterium sp. Taxonomy (GTDB): domain Bacteria; phylum Pseudomonadota; class Gammaproteobacteria; order Burkholderiales; family Rhodocyclaceae; genus Niveibacterium. The sequence continues at coordinate 7,999 of CAMFLH010000051.1, read as the reverse complement.
CTGCATGCGATACGACCTGACCGATCTCCAACTGTTCGGCGCCATCGCTGCCACAGGAAACCTGACGCAAGGTGCGGAGCGGGTGCACCTGGCGCCGGCCAGCGCTTCAGCGCGCATCCGGCGGCTGGAAGATGCTGCCGGCGCGCCGCTGTTTGAACGGCGACCGCGTGGGGTTGCGCTGACGCCGGCTGGCGAGGCGATGCTGCGTCATGCGCGCAGGGTGTTGTCGGAGGTCGCCTTGCTCGATGCCGAACTCGGCACCTTTGCGCGGGGCGTGGCCGGCGTGGTGCGCTTGTTTGCCAACACCAACGCGATCGGCGGCAGCCTGCCGCAGGATTTGGCTGGGTTTCTTGCCGCGCAGCCGCAGGTTGATGTGCTGCTCGAAGAGCATTCCAGTCCCGCGATTGTGAGCGCGGTGGTGTCCGGTGCCGCGGACGTCGGCATCGTGGCGGGCGAGGTGGGTGGACCTGAATTGGCCTTCCTGCCCTACCGCGCCGACCGGCTGGTGCTGATCTGCAGCCCGCAGCACCCGTTCGCCAGCCGCGGGCGGCTGCACTATGCCGATACCCTGGCGGAGAACTATGTGAGCCTGTCTGCGGACAGCGCTATCCACGGCTTCCTGCTCGATCGTGCGCGCGAGGCGGGGCGTCGGCCGCGCATCCGCGCGCAGGTGCGGGCCTTTGATGCCGTGTGTCGCATGGTCAGCGCGGGGGTTGGCGTTGCGGTGGTGCCGCACTCGGCCGCCCAGGCGAGCTCGGCCGCCGTGCCACTGGCGGTGGTGGAACTCAACGATGCCTGGGGCAGCCGCGAGATGAAGCTGTGCTTCCGCCGTGAGCAGACGCTGTCACCCTACCAGCGCGAACTGATCACGCACCTGACGCTGATTTCGCAGTCCGGGCGTTCGGGGCTGTGAGTCGGCAAACGATCAGGCGGCGATGCCGCCAAACTGTGCATCGCGCCAGGTCGAAGGGGCGACGCCGCTCCAGCGGCGGAACGCGCGCGTGAAGCTCGCGATTTCGGCGAAGCCGAGCAGGTAGGCGATCTCGTTGATCGAATGCGTGCCAGTGCGCAGGTAGTCGTAGGCGAGTTCCTGGCGCAAGCCTTCGAGCAAGCTTGCGAAGGTGAAGCCCTGGTCAGCGAGGCGCCGCTGCAGCGTGCGTTCTGATAGCAGCAGCTTCTGTGCGATGACGCCGCGGCTCACGCCGCCCGAAGGCAGCAGTTCGATCAGCGCACGCCGCGCGCGCGCAAGAATGTCGTCCTTCGCATGGCGCGCGAGGTATTCGGATGCGATGTTCTCGGCTGACAGCGCGAGTTCGGAATTGCCGCTTGGCAGCGGGCGATCAAGATCCGCATCATCGATCGCGATGGCGTATTCGTCGGCGCCGAATTCGGGCGCCACGCCGTACAGCGCCTGCATCCGCTCGGCGGCTGCGTTACGCGGATGTCGCAGCCGTACCGCGGCCGGCTTGAAATCCGGCCCGGCAATCGCGCGGCACAGCCGCACCAGCGAGGCCATGCGCGCGTCGTAGCTGCGCGGCAGCGTGAAGCCATCTTCGGTGTTGAACACCAGCCAGGTGCGCCCGGCTTCGGTGCGGATTTCGATTTCGTCCACCGCGCTGACGATACGGAAGTAGCGCACGAGGCGCCGCCCCGCTTCGCGCAGGCTCGCGCTGGCAAGCCATGCAAAGCCGACTGCATGCAGCGTTGTCGGGTTGAGTCGTTCCGCCACATCAAGGCCGAAGCAGGGGTCGCCATCGACGGCGCGCACGGCGGCTTCCCAGAACTGGGCGGCCGGCGCCAGCGGAATCCGTGCATTCGGGTCGTGCAGCAGGGCGGGTTCGATGCCCGCGCCGGCGGCAATCGCATCGGCGTTCAGTCCGCGGTCGGCAAGGGCGGTGTGAACGAGCAGCAACACGCTGCTGAGCCAAGTGTCCTGCATGGTCGGTCGCCTGAAGGAAATGTCCCCACATTCTAGGGGGAGATTTGTCGCCCGGCGTTGCCGACTGCACGCGTTTACACAAATGACAAAGGGCGGCCTTCCGGCCGCCCGATGCGTTTCAAGATGTGCTGCGCGTGAGGGTTAGAACTTGTAGTTCACACCCATCGTGAACAGCGTCTGGTTGCTGTCGAAGCTGGCGTTGGTGGCGTCGAAGGTCGGGCCGCCAGCGTAGTGAGCCACTTCAGCCCGGATGCCGATGTTCTGCGTGGCTTTGAACTCGCCGCCGAAGCCGACCTTTGCGGCCGTACCCGACTTGCTCTCGTCGTAACCGGCGCCGCGCAGGTCACGATCCATGTAGGCCAGGCCGACCTTGCCGTACAGGTCGAAGCGCTCGGTTACCGGATACTTGCCGACGAGATCCACCGACACGGCTTCATTCTTGGATTCGAGGCCGCCGGCTTTGGACTTGCCCAGATCCTGGTAGCCCAGTTCGACTGCGAAGTTGCGCGTGAAGTCGTAGCCGCCGTAGACCCCCCAGGTCGTCGGCGTGTCCTTGATTTCGCCGGCGCCGCTGATGTCTGCCTTCGAGGCACCTACGTTGCCGCCCACGTAAAAGCCCTGGTCTGCTGCGATGGCGCCCCCGGCAAAGGTGGCGGCTGCTGCGGCGATGATCAATTGGGTTTTCATGTTTGTTCCTTTCGTCTCTCACGAATCCCGCGCGGTAGAGGACTCTGGTAGCTGTCTGAATCCGCGCTGTCTTTCGGTGAGGTGAATGCTAAGGAGGGGGGCGGTGAAATCGCTTGTCCGGCCGGGACACGGCTTTGGCTGGCCGAGCCAAAGCTGCCGAAGCAGATGTAAGCGGGTGTAGAAAACAGAACGGCCCGCCGGGTGTTGCCACCTGGCGGGCCGCGTAAACGCTGGGCGCGGGCGGGGTTCAGACCACGCCGGCCCCTTGCGCTTGCTGATCAGCCCAGTACGACGACCGCACCATCGGGCCGCAGGCGGCGTTCTTGAAACCCATCTTCAGCGCTTCGGTCTCGAACATCTTGAAGGTGTCGGGATGCACATAGCGCAGCACCGGCAGGTGGCCGCCGGAGGGCTGCAGGTACTGGCCGATGGTCAGCATCTCGACGTTGTGGGCGCGCAGGTCGCGCATCACTTCGAGGATCTCTTCGTCGGTTTCGCCCAGGCCCACCATCAGGCCGGATTTGGTCGGCACATCCGGGTGACGCGTCTTGAATTCCTTCAGCAGTTGCAGCGAGTAGGCGTAATCCGAACCCGGGCGGGCGGCCTTGTAGAGGCGCGGCACGGTTTCGAGGTTGTGGTTCATGACGTCGGGCGGGGCCTGGTCGAAGATCTCCAGCGCGATCTCCATGCGGCCGCGGAAGTCCGGCACCAGCACTTCGATCGTGGTGTTGGGTGAGGCGGCGCGGGTTTCGCGGATGCAGTCGACGAAGTGCTGGGCGCCGCCGTCACGCAGGTCATCGCGGTCCACCGAGGTGATCACGACGTAGCGCAGGCGCATCGCGGCGATCGTTTTGGCGAGGTTGGCCGGCTCGCTCTCGTCGAGCGGGTTCGGGCGACCATGGCCCACATCGCAGAACGGGCAGCGGCGGGTGCAGATGTCACCCATGATCATGAAGGTCGCAGTGCCCTTGCCGAAGCACTCGTGGATGTTCGGGCAGGAGGCTTCCTCGCACACGGTGTGCAGCTTGTGGTCGCGCAGCGTGTCCTTGATCTCGTTGAAGCGGGCGGTTTCCTCTGCGCCGCCGAGGCGGATGCGGATCCACTCCGGCTTGCGCAGTTTCTCGGCCACCGGAACGATCTTGATCGGGATGCGCGCCGTCTTGTCCGCGCCGCGAAGCTTCTTGCCGACTTCAGCCATGATGTCCTTTCAGGCCGCTGCCCGGCGGGCAGCGTGATGGTGGGCGAAGCGCGCGTCGAGCGCGTCCGCCAGTTTGCGATGCACGACGTCGAGCGGATCGACGACGCCAAAGTCCTTTAATTGAGCCGATTCCAGACCCGGATAGCCGCAGGGATTGATCGCCGAAAACGGCGAAAGATCCATGTCGCAGTTGAGCGATAGCCCGTGGTAACTGCAGCCGTTGGCGATCTTCAAGCCCAGCGCTGCGATCTTGGCGCTGCCGACATACACGCCGGGCGCGCCGTCACGCAATTCGGCGTCAATGCCGTAGCCACGCAGCACATCGAGGATCGCCTGCTCGATCAGGCTGACCAGCTCGCGCACTTTGATCTCGCGCCGTGCGAGATCGACCAGCAGATAGACCACCGCCTGGCCGGGGCCGTGATAGGTGATCTGGCCGCCGCGGTCGATCTTCACCAGTGGGATGCCGGTTTCGCGCAGCAGGTGTTCCGGCTTGCCGGCAAGGCCCAGCGTGAACACCGGCGGATGCTCGACCAGCCAGAGCTCGTCCGGCGTATCGTCGTTGCGGGCGCGGGTGAACGCCTGCATCGCGTGCCAGGTCGGTTCGTACTCGACGCGGCCGAGCGGCTTGCGCAGCAGCGGTGGGGGCAGGGCGTTCATGCGGTGGCGCTTGCCCCGCAACAACGCAAGGGCTTGACGAAAAAAGGGATTTTATCGGTCGGGCGCCGACCGGGCAACGCCGCGGGCGATGGGGTTATTCCCCCATACCCGCGCGTTTATGGCCGCGCGCGTGTTACGCGGCCTGATGACTGCTTAGAGAACCACCTTGACGAAGGGGTGGCTGGTTAGCGAACGGTAGATGTTGTCGAGCTGTTCGCGCGAGGTGGCGCGCACGGTGCAGGTCAGGCTGATGTACTTGCCGCCGCTGGACGCGCGCATTTCGACGCCGCTGGCGTCGAAGTCCGGCGCATTCTGCTGCACCACCTCGACGATGGTCTGGGCGAAATCGTCGCGCGTCTCGCCCATCACCTTGATCGGGAAGTCGCAGGGAAACTCAAGCAGTTCGGCGTTCGACATCGTGCTTGCTCCAGCGCTCAAAGGTTCTTGATCCAGTAGCGGATGGCGTCCCACAAGCGGCCGAAGAAGCCCGCTTGCTCGACCGCTTCCAGCGCCACGACCGGGTAGGTGCCAAGCGGCTTGCCGTCCAGCGTCACGGTCAGGGTGCCCAGTTGTGCGCCCTTGGCGATCGGGGCCTTGAGCGGTTGGCGGCTTTCAAGCTGAACCTTCAGCTTGGCAGCGTCGCCCTGCGGGACCGACAGCACCAGATCGTTGGTGAAGCCGGCCTTCACGCTGTCCGCCTTGCCCTGCCACACCGGCAAGGTTTGCACTGCGGCGTTGGCGGCGTAGAGCTTGGTGGTTTCCCACGACAGGAAGCCGTAGTTCAGCAGCTTCTGCGATTCGGCGGTACGCACTGAATCCGACGTGGTGCCAGTGACGACCGAGATCAGGCGACGCGATCCGCGCTTGGCGGTGGATACCAGGCAGTAACCCGCAGCTTCGGTGTGGCCGGTCTTCATGCCATCGACGGTCGGATCGATGAACAGCAGGCGGTTGCGATTGGGCTGCTTGATCTTGTTGTAGGTGAATTCCTTCTGCGAATAGAAGGAGAAGTATTCCGGGAAGTCGCGGATGATCGCCGCGGCCAGCGTGGCCAGATCGCGCGGGCTCATGTAATGCCCGTCGGCCGTCAGGCCTGCGGCGTTACGGAACTGGCTGTTCTTCATGCCGAGGCGTTGCGCTTCCTTGTTCATGCGCGACACGAAGGCTTCTTCTGAGCCGGAAATCAGCTCGGCGAGCGCGATGCAGGCGTCGTTGCCGGACTGCACGATCATGCCCTGGATCAGCTCGCGCACCGTTACCGGCATGCCCGGCATGATGAACATGCGCGAGCCGTCGAGGCTGGACTTGCGCGCGTTTTCAGACACCGTGACCTGCTGCTCCATCGAGATCGTCTTCGCCTTCAGCGCGCTGAAGGTGACGTACGCGGTCATCAGTTTGGTCAGCGAGGCGGGCTCGATGCGCTCGTCAGCGCCCTGGGCGGTCAGCACCTGGCCGGAACCGACGTCGTAGAGCAGCCAGGCGCGGGCCGCCAAGGCGGGCGGCGTGGGCTCGTTGGCGCGCGCGAAGGGCGCGGTGAGGGCGAGCGAAAGCGAGATCAGGACGGCGAACAGTCGTGTCATGGGGATTCTGCGGAGGGGCTGCGGACGGAGCGCAGGATTATACCCGTCGAGGCTAATGCGGCCGGGCTGTGTACATGCTGAAACACTTGGCCGCCGGTGATGCGCGGATTCACTTCAGGCGCCCGAGTTGCTGCTCGGCGAGCGCCGGGTAAAGCGGCGCGCTGATCAGGCGCGACAAGCCGCTCGCGATCAGCGTGCAGGCCATCAGGCTGAGTACCAGTTCGTGGCCGTCGATCATCTCCATCACGATGATGAAGGCAGTGAGTGGTGCCTGGGTGACGGCGGCAAGGAAGGCCGCCATGCCGAGCGCGATCAGCGTCGGTGCATTGGGGTAGGCCATCAGCGTGGCGACGCTGTTGCCCAAACCGGCGCCGATCGACAGCGAGGGCGCGAACAGGCCGCCCGGTGCGCCGGACGCCGCAGTGAACCACGTGGCGACAAAGCGCAGCAAGACCGACAGATGCGTCGATTCGCTGGCGCCGGCAATCATCGCCTTGGTTTGCGTGTAACCGCTGCCATAGCTCGCGCCCTGGCTGACGACGCCGATCAGCGCGATCAGCAGGCCGCAGCAGGCTGCGAAGCGAATCGGCGCGCGTCCGCGCAGGCGCGAGAAGCGGTCCGTAGCGCGTCCGCTCAGGACTGCGATCAGCGCGCGAGCGAAAAGCCCTCCGGCCGCGCCGCACAGTAGGGCCACCAGCAGAGCCGGCGCCACCATGCGGAAGCTGAAGCGCTCGACGCGAATCACGCCGAAGTAGGTGTTGTTGCCATACACCGACACGGCCATCAGGCCCGCGAGCACGATCGCGCCGATCAGTAACCCGTTGCGCCGCTGCTCTGGACGCCGCGAGAGTTCTTCGATCGCGAACATGACTCCGCCGAGCGGTGTGTTGAAGGCGGCGGCAATCCCGGCGGCGCCGCCGGCCATCAGCAAACCGTGTTCGGAGATCTGCGACTGCGCCGGCAGCCAGCGGCGCGCGTTGCGCATGATGCCGGCTGCGATCTGCACCGATGGGCCCTCGCGGCCGAGCGCGAGACCGCCCAGCAGGCCCGCTGCGGTGAGGAACAGCTTGGCGATAGACAGCTTCATCGACACGAACAGCGGCCGTTGCGCTGCGGCGGCTTCGTGTTCGAGCACCGCGATGAGTTGCGGGATGCCGGAACCCGCCGCGCCGGGTGCGAAGCGGCGCGTGAGCCACACGATCGCAGCGGTGAGAAGCGGCGTCCACAGCAGCGGCGCCCACCATGCGGCGCGTTCAATGCGGAAGAAGGCCTCCAGCGCCACTTCCGCAAGCCACGTGAAGCCGACAATCGCGAGTCCGCTTGCCGCCGCGAAGGACAGCACCACCAGGCGCGCAGCCCACAGGCGCCAGTCCGACAGTTCCTGCTGCAGTGCAGTGGCCACATGTGGCTGTGGGGGCATGGACAGTCGCTCGCGACGATTTGGATTTGCACAAATATAATCAGTTTCGCGCCCCCGCAGCCGTTCCAGTGCGCGGACGCCACAGTTTCGCGTGCGATGGGCGCCGCGAGCGCGATCATCCTTACCCGACACCGACCACCATGAGCCAAGCCGCCACACCGGCCGACGTATTGCGGCAGTTCCGCATCGTTTTCAACGCCGTTCGCACGCACTTCCAGCAGGTGGAACTCCAAGCCGGGTTGGGTGGCGCGCAGGTCTGGGCGCTAAGTGTGGTGCGTGACCATCCGGGTATTGGCATCGGCGAGCTGGCGCGCCGTATGGATATTCACCAGTCCACGGCGAGCAATCTGGTCAAGACGCTGGTCAAGCGCGAGATGGTGGCGGTCGCCCGCGGTGCGGAGGATAGGCGCAGTGTCGAGCTGCGGATTCTCGCGGCCGGGCAGCTGGCGCTCGACAAGGTGCCCGGCCCTGTCTCTTATACACATCTCCGAGCCCACGAGACCGGAGCCTATCTC
>CAMFLH010000050.1 GCA_945957295.1 uncultured Uliginosibacterium sp. | reverse complement strand
TCGACCTTGTTCGACGGGATCGCGTAGGTACGCTCGCCCGAACGCACCAGCAAGGCCTGCGTCACCGCGAGGGTCAGCGGCAGGTGGATCAGGAAGCGTGCGCCCTGCCCCGCTACGGAGCCGACGTCGATACGGCCACCAACGCCGGTGGTTTCGCTCTTGACCACGTCCATGCCAACGCCGCGGCCCGCGACTTCCGAGACCTTCTCTGCGGTCGTAAAGCCCGGTTCGAAGATGAACTGGGTCAAGCGTGCGTCGGAGGCGTTCTCACCCGCGGTCAGGAAGCCCTTCGATTCCGCGCGCCGGCGGATGCCGTCGAAGTCCAAACCACGACCGTCGTCCGCCAGCTCGATTGCGACTTCGTTGCTGCGCTGCGTGATCGTCAGCGTGATCTGGCCGATCTCAGGTTTGTTCGCTGCGCGACGCTGTTCCGGCGTTTCCAGGCCGTGTGCAACCGCGTTACGCAGCAAGTGCTCGATCGGCGCCGTCATCTTGTCGAGCACGCCGCGGTCGATTTCGATGTTGCCGCCGCGGATGTCGAGGTTGGCGCGCTTGCCAAGCTCCTTTGCCGTCTGCCGCACAACGCGGTAGAGGCGATCGGAGAGTTCGTCGAACGGCACCATTCGCACGCCCATCAGAGCTTGCTGAAGGTCGCGCGACAAACGGCCCTGCGCGTGCAGCGCGGTGTCGGCAGCGTCGAGGTTCTTCAGCAAGTTCTGCTGGATCGTCGTCACGTCGCCGACCGACTCGGCCATCATCCGCGTCAGTTCCTGGAAGCGGGTGAAACGGTCGAATTCGAGCGGGTCGAAATCGGCGTGCTGATGCTCAGCTTGCGCGACGCGTGCCTGCATCTGCGTTTCCGCAGCGATTTCAACTTCACGCAACTGGTTACGCAGACGAATCACGTTTTCCGTCAGATCAAGCAGCGAGCGGCGCAGCGTGCGCAGTTCGCCTTCGATCCGGGTCCGTGCAATCGAGATTTCGCCCGCCTCGTTAACGAAGCGGTCGACCATGTCGGAACGCACACGCAGCGTTGCGCGCGGCCCGGCCTGGCTCTCGGCTTCCTCGACGCTGACCATCGCGGGTGCCGCAGGCTTGGGCGCCGCGGGTGCGGCCGCAGCCACACTGGCTTCCGTCGTCGCCTGCTCGGCGACGACAGGGGCTGCCGCCGCGGCGGCCACCGGCGCCAGCGCCGGCTCGCCGCGTTGCATGCGCTGGACCATATGGCCCACTGCATCGAGGCCGTTCTCCATGTCGTCGGCAAGCTGGGTGCCATCGACACCAGCGGCCCGTGCGTGCAGCAGACGGTTCTCAATGCCGTGCACGAACTCGCCGAGCGTCATCGCGCCGGCCATGCGGGCACTGCCCTTGAGCGTATGCAGCAAGCGCGCGAACGCCTGGGCGCCTTCCTCGGCTTCCGCCGCGTTGTGCAACTTGCGCGCCTCGGCAGCGAGGTCACGCATCAGCTCTTCAGCTTCCTCGAAGAAGATCGGCAGGAGCTGTTCGTCGAGATCGTCATGCACCACCACACGCTCGGGCTCGGCAGCCTCCACCGCAGCAACGATCTGCACCTGCTCGGCTTCCAGCACGGCCGGTGCCTGTGCCGGCAGAGCCTGCTCAACGGCCGGTGCCTCGCTGATCGACTCAGGCGCGACTTCCGGCAGCGACACCTCGATCGGTGCAGACAGCGTTTCGCCCAACTCTTCCGGTTCGACGACGAATTCAGACTCGAGTGTCCCGCTCAGATCAACGAGATCGACCGGCGCCAAGACCTCTTCAACAACCTCCGGCTCGGCATGGGCCACGACCCGCTCAAGTGCATCGTCGAGCTCCGGCGTCGCAAGTGGCATCTGCCGCGCGTCCACCTCGGCCACCATCGCTTGCAGACGTTCTCCGCTGAGGCGGAACAAGTCCGCCTGATCCGAAGTCGGCGCCTGTTCGGCGAGGTGCAGGCGCGCCAATGCGTGTTCGAGTGCCTTAGCCAGCGTGCGGATCGAATCGATCCGTGCGGTGCCGGAGATGCCGCCCAGCGTGTGGGCAGCGCGAATCACCGGCTCTTGCGGCACAAGTACCGGGTTGTACTGGAAGCGCGGCAACTCTTCGCGCAACGTGGCAACGTGCTGATGCGCTTCCGCGATGTAGAGCTCGAAGAGCTGACGCGAAATCTCGGTTTCGCCGACACGAACCGTGTCCGGCTCCGGAGCCGGCGCTTCGGGTTCTTCCAGCGTAAGGTCGCCCGACGCAACCACATCATCAATCGCGTCGAGCTCGTCGAGTTCCTGCGCATCGGAGCCTGCAGGCTCGAGCGCGAGATCGACCGGTTCGATCAGTTCAGCGGGCGCCAGCGTTTCGACGAGCGCATCCTCGGCCGGAAGCACATCGAGCGCTTCAAGCTCGGCGATGCTGGCCTCGTCGGTGCCTTCATCGACGGGCTCCAGCTCGGGCGCTTCGAGCTCAACGGCTGCCGCCTCGTCCAAGGCCGCGAATGCAGCAGGCTCGGTCAGCGCGGCAACATCGAGTTCCGGCGTCGCTTCGGCTACCGGTTCGACAACCACATCCTGCAGCGATTCGAGCAGCAGCTCGGGCTCGCCCGCAGTGTCCCCAGATTCGGCCTGTTCGGCGACATCCGGCAACGCGACTGGCTCCGGCTCAGCGTCGAGTTCGATCGACACGTCCGCTTCGCTTGCAGCGTGCGGCGTGACTTCGGGCTCCTGCGCGGGCTCTGGCTCGAGATCGAGGTCGAGGGTCGGGAGCTCGGGTTCGGCCTCCACCGGGCTTGGTTCGTCATGCGCGTTGAGGAAGGCTTCACGCATCTCCAGCGGCGCCAGCAGCGTCGCAGTCAGATCGACCTCTTCCTCTTCCCGATGCGACGGCAGCGCTTCTTCGTCGGTCAGCGAGACTTCGGCCAGATCGAAATCGATCGCGGCATCGCTCGCAACCGGGGCCGATGGAATCGGCGCCATCATCGGCGGCGCTTCCAACTCTTCTGGCTCGGCTTCAAAACTCAACGCGGCGAGGTCTTCCGGGCCGGTTAGGCTGGCGGTCAGGTCAAAGACCTCTTCCTGCTCGACCGCTTCGGCCTTAATCTCGTCCAGCTCGGCCATCAAGGGTTTCGCCGGCTCCACCGCACTCACGGCGTCATCGAACGGCGCAAGCAGCGTAGCGGTGAGATCCACCGTTTCCTGGGCGTCCTCGGCGACAGCGTCCTGTACCGGTGCAAGCAGCGTCGAGGCGAGATCAATTTCCGGCTCGGCCTGATCGAACTCAAGCTCGAGATCCAGCTCGTTCTCCGGCGTCGCCGGCTGGGCGGGTTGAGCCACAGCAGTCGGCTGCGGAGGCGCAACAGGCGCCATGACTTCGGACGATACACCTTCCATCAGGGCGTCGAGCGCCTTCGTCTCAGCGATCAGCGCGCTGGCATCGCGCCAGGTGCTGCCGCCAGACTCAAGCTGCGTGACCCATGCGCCGAACAGCACATGTGCATTCGCAACCAGATCGAGGAAGGGCTGGGTTGCGTCGCGCTCCTGCTGCAACCAACGGTTCAGCGAGAACTCCACCGCTTTGGCAGCGTCGGAGAAGTCGTTGAGACCGACCATCCGGCTCGAACCCTTGAGCGTGTGGAAGCCGCGCCGGATCGTGACGATGTTTTCCTGATTGTGAGGATCGAGCGATGCTGCCTCGCGATGCGAGCGGATCGTCTCCAACACCTCGTGTGCTTCTTCGAGGAAGATCGCCAGCAGTTCGGCGTCGACCTCGTCTTCGCTGGCAGAGATCAGGCGTGCCGCGTCGGCGGAGGGCTCAGGTGCCGCAGCCGGCGCAATCGCAGCGACGACCTCCTGCACCTTGGCCGAGTCATCGCCGGTCTTGAGGGCAGCCAGCGCTTCTCGCGCCTGCTGCTCAAGCTTGGCATCGGCCAGGAGCGCAGCGTCTTCGCGCAGGGTTTCGAGGTTCTGCTTGAGCTCCTCGCGCACCTTTTGATCGGCTGGCGCTTCCGCCAATTGCTGAATCAGCTGCTGCGTCTCGCGGCTTTGCTGACGCACTTCGGCTTCGATCGTCGCAGGCGCTTCTGGTGCGACGGCACCGCCCTGCGGTGCGAGGAACTTCTCGAGCCGCACCGGACCGAAACGCAGCGCCTCGACGAAGAAGCCAAGCGCCGAGAATTCGTGCGCGATCTGCTCGCAGACCTCCGGTGCTACGGTCTCCTCACCACCGAGTGCTGCAACACGGGCCGCGTTCTCGGCAACCAGCTTCGCCGCGTCCGCTTCGCCAAGCATCGCGAAAGCGCCCTCAACTTGCTTGAGCGGCGCCGCAAGGGCTGCCAGCGCCGCAGCATTGGACGGATTGCGGAAGTAGGTATCGAGGGTCTGTTCGACCTGACCAAGACTGGTCTGGATCTCACGTGCAAGCTGATTGAAGAACAAGCGCTCTTGGGCGCGCCGCGAACTCTCACCAAAGAGTTGCTCATCGAGTTCGCCCGGATCGCGCCCAGCCTCGCGTGCGGCCAAACGCGCCACCAGCGCATCGACCTGACGCTGAAGCAAATCCTGGCTCGGTGCTGAAGCGGCATCGACGGCCTGTTCGGCGATCAGCAGCGCCGTTGCGACGTCCATCGACAGGTCGTCGTTCGATTTCAGCGGATCTTTGCGTAGCCAGGCTGCAGTGCTGTGCAACGCCTCAACCAAACGCGCGACGGCAGGCTGATGCAAGGTCTGCAAGGGCGCGCGCGCCGCGGCAAGATTGTCTTGCAACTGCGGCAGACCGACGGCGGAACCCGCTGCAAACTTGTTCCACGATTCCTTGGCGTTTTCGATCGCTTCGCGCAACGCGCGCTGCACCGGAGCGAGCGGCGTTTCCGCGATGCGGGCGTCCGCAGCGGCGGGCAACAGCGCATCAAGGCGGAACGCATTGCGCACCGCACGCGCATGCTCGGTATTGATGCTGGCATTCGCGACATGGAACAACACGTCGCGCACCAGGCGCTCGGCGACCACGTGTGAGCCTTCGAGCAAGCGGCGCATCTGCGTATCGATGCGGCGGCACAGACGTTGCGCGTCGCGGTCGGCGGGGATCGCGCGCTGCGCAAGCCCCTCGAAGAACGCAATCGACGCCCACCAGAAGCCCTGCGCACCAGGCGCGGGGTTGATCTCGGCGATCCGCTGGATCGCCACGAGCATGAGGCGCGGACCGCTATCGGAGGCGGGTTCGCGCAGCCACGACAGCAGGCCCTTCTCGAAGCGCGCACGCGCTGTCCGCAGCTCCTTCGCGGCCACCGCGGGGTCGAGGCACACATGCGAATCCTGTGCCGGCCGCACGGCCAGGTTCGGGAAGAACAGTTCGCTCTGACCCGGCACCTCAATGCCGCGCGCTTCCGCGATCTCGGCATACAGCGGGTAAAGGCGCAGCGGCTGGTGAGGCGCGCCGTCCTGCAATTCGGCGAGGTAGTTGCCAAGCGCAATCAACGCACGCCGCAACAGTGGCGCGTGGTTATTGCCAAATTCGACCTGCCCCCCGGCGAGCGAGGCGAGCAGCGCATCGAGCGCCTCGGCAAACTGTGTCACGCCGTCGAGACCGACGACGGAGAGCGCCCCCTGGACCTGGTGGACATGGTTCTGGGCAAAGCGCAGCTGCTCGCTGCGGTCTTCACCGGCTTCCACCTTGGTCAAAGCATCCTGTGCCCGGGCCAGGGCAGCGTCGATCTCGCCCCGGACCCAGGTCAGCGGGGCGATGTCGAGTTCCATCTCGGAATTCATCGTCAGCGTCTTTCCCTGCGGGTCTTACACCTTGAAGCCGGAAACCGAGCCCTTGAGTTCGACCGCGAGGTCGGCGAGCTGGCCAATCGAGACGGCGGTCTGTTGCGTACCGCGGGTGGTTTGTTCGTTCAGGCTCTGGATGTCGCGCATGGTGCCCGCCACCTCGGTCGCGACGTTCGCCTGCTTTTGCGTGTCGGACGAGATCTTTTCAACCAGCGAGGCCACTTCCACCGACACATCACCCAACTCAGCCAGCGCCTGACCTGCAGCGTCGGACAGCTTGGCACCGTCAACCACACCGCGGGTCGAGTTTTCCATAGCGGCCACGGCATCCTGCGTATCGGTCTGAATCGTCTTCACGATCGCCGCGATCTGCTTGGTTGCTTCGGCGGAACGTTCCGCGAGGCGCTGCACTTCTTCCGCAACCACCGTAAAGCCGCGGCCCGCTTCACCGGCCGACGCAGCCTGAATGGCGGCGTTCAACGCGAGCACGTTGGTCTGTTCGGTAATGTCGGAAATCAGTTCCACGATTTCACCGATCTCCTGCGAGCTTTCGCCGAGGCGCTTGATCCGCTTGGAGGTTTCCTGGATCTGCTCACGGATCTCGTTCATACCCTTGATCGTGTTCTGCACCGCATCCTGACCCTTGCGCGCCGCATCCAGCGAGCGGCGGGCAACCTGTGCAGACTGCAGCGCGTTACCGGACACGTCGGTCATCTGACGCGCCATCTCGGTAACCTGAGAGCCAGCCTGCTGAATTTCGCGCGACTGCTTTTCAGCGGCGTCGATCAGTTCGTCCGAAGTCTGCTTCGCAGATTCGGTTGCGGCGGTCACGCGGCCTGCCGCGTCGTTCAGGCGGCGCACCAGAACCGAGAGCTCTTCAATCGTGTAGTTAACCGAGTCGGCGATCGCGCCGGTGATGTCTTCGGTCACCGTTGCGCGCACGGTCAAGTCACCGTCCGCCAAGTCGCCCATCTCGTTCATCAAACGGAGAATGGCCTGCTGGGTGGCGTTCTTTTCGCCTTCAGCTTGCGCACGCTGACGTTCCGCTTCGGTCTGGCGCATCTTCAGGTCATCGTTGTAGACCTTTGCAAGCAGTGCGAGGGTGACCAGCGCGAGAGCGCCGAACAGGATGATCAGTGCGGTCAGCGAGGTAAAGCCGACATAGGCCTTGTTGTAGCCGGTCGCGAGCGCATCGGTGGCGGTCAGCAGCTTGGACGAATCGTTGAAGATCTGGCTACCGGCGCGCTTTGCCTGCACCAGCAGCTGGATGTTGCCGAGAATGCTCTGCACGCCCTGCAGGTGTTCTTCACCGGCTTCACGCAGCGCACCGATCTTGTTCTTCATGTCGCGGTCGGAGTCCGGCGTCATGTTCTCAAGAATCTCAACCAGCTCGCGGAAGGTGTTCGCGTCCTTACCGAGCAGGAAGGCCACTTCGGGGTCGATCGCGTCAGCAACGAGCAGCGCGTTGGCGTTTTTCGCCATGCGCTGCGTCAGCATCACGACCTGGTTCGCGGTCGCGATCTCGCGCGCATTCGCGCCGGTCTGCAGCTTCAACGCGGCAACCTGCTCGGACAAGTCGAGCAGCTTCGGGTTTTCCGAGTTGATCGTCGTCACCGCTGCACCAAGGGTGGAGAGGTTCTTCTGCTGGCTGATCAGCTGTTGCGCGTCCTTGTTGGTTTTCTCCCAGAGTTTGGAGACACCGTCGAGTTCTTCACGCACGCTGCGACCGCTCGCCGGCACCGAGGTGCCATCAACAGATCCGCCGTTGGTCAGTGCGCTGAGCAGTTGCTCGAAACGCTCACGGCTGTCCTTCAGCTCGGTAAAGGCGCCGGGGTTACCCTGCAGGGCCTGCTGCGCCGCTTTCGCAAGACGCTGCGACAAGGTGCGCATCTGTCCGGCCGCCGACACGTAGGCGGTGCCGTGCCCGGCGCTGCGCAGCTGCCATGCCGTCAAACCGACCGCGATCAGCGTAAAGAGACCGAACAGGATGCCAAGCAGACGCAACTGCTCAGCCACTGTCTTGCCGCCCAGCAGCGGCAGCCGGGACAGTCCGGAGCCCGCGGCAGCGCCTGCCTTGGCCTCCATCACTGTGTCTTCCATGATCGTGCTGTCGCCGGACAGCTCTGCGCCGGGGCGCTTCTGGCCGAGAGTGCGGCCGAACAGTTTGAGGGCCATGCAGGTACTCCGAGGTGCGGACGTTATGTTGTTGTGAGCGTTTGGGTATTCAGCGGCTGATGCGGTCAGTGATTCCCGCCACTCGCATCGAGGAAGCGCTGTTCGGCAAGCAGTTGCCGCACCGAGAGGCGCTTCCAGAGGCGATCCTGGCTATCACGCAGCCCGCCCGCGACCCACGGACGGGGGTCATGGAAGCGCGGGTCGACATCGAAATCGTCGGGGTTGCGCAAGCCGATCGCGCGCGACACGAGCAGCGCGGTATTCACACCTAAGCGAGCGCCGACCAGCAGCAGACGCGACTCGCTACCCGTCACAACCTGAGACAAGCCAAGAAATGCCGGGAAATCGACCACGCTGAACAGGTTGCCGCGAACGTTGGCAAGCCCGCGGAACCAATCCTGCGTCAGCGGAACCGGTGCGATCGGGGGGACGGCGAGAATCTCGCCGGTGTCGGCGAGATCGACCAGCCAGCCTTCGCCACCAGCCAGCACCGCCAACAGGGCGGGCTTGGCCGGTGCGTTCTTGGTGCCGGCGAGACGGTTAGAAAGATCCTGCTGGAACTCTCTCAGACTGATGCGCTTGGCCATGCTCGCCGCTCCGCTTTCAGCCCAGGGCCTTGATCTTTTCGAGCAGCAGATCGAGATCGAGCGGTTTGGTCAGGTAGTCGTTGGCACCCTGGCGCATGCCCCAGATCTTGTCGGTCTCCTGATCCTTCGAAGTGCACATGAAGATCGGGATATGACGCGTGGTGTCTTCACGCGAGATCGTGCGGGTGGCCTGGTAGCCGTTGATGCCGGGCATCACGACGTCCATTAGGATCAGATCCGGGAGTTCTGCCTTCGCCTTTTGCACGCCGTCGGCGCCATCTTCGGCGGTAACAACGTTGTAGCCTTGCTTGACGAGGTACTCCATCAAGGCAAAACGGTCGGTGGGCGAATCATCAACGATGAGAATCTTCTTGATCGGCATGGATGCTCCTTATTTGCTCAGCGGGGTCAGGCGCGGCCGGCGTGTGCGGCTACCGCCTTGAGCAGGCTGTCCTTGGTAAAGGGTTTCGTTAAATACTCATTGGACCCGACCATGCGGCCACGGGCGCGGTCGAACAGACCGTCCTTGGACGACAGCATGATCACGGGGGTGCCGGAAAACTTGGGGTTCTTCTTGATCAGCGCGCAGGTCTGATAGCCATCGAGCCGCGGCATCATGATGTCGACGAAAACGATGTCGGGATGATGGTCGGCGATCTTCGCCAACGCATCGAAGCCGTCTTCGGCGAGCAGCACGTGACAGCCGGCCTGGGCGAGGAAGATCTCTGCGCTGCGCCGGATGGTGTTCGAGTCGTCGATGACCATCACCTTCACGCCGTTGAGGGTCGAAGCATCAGCCAAGACGCATACCTCCGCAGTTCATGCCCGTATTGTTGGAATTGTCGATGTGACGCGTGAATATAACTGAAATTACCCGCGCGGCACCGCAAAACGCCAGCAGCGCCAGCTTTGGCGCCTTTTCGTGCTCAGATTTCGACGAGTTCAAAATCATCCTTGCGCGCTTCGCATTCGGGACAGGTCCAGTTCGGGGGGACATCTTCCCAGCGCGTGCCCGGTGCAATGCCCTCATCGGGCAGGCCCTGCGCTTCGTCGTAGATGAAGCCGCAAATCAGGCACATCCAGGTACGCATCGGGGTATCGGCTGACAAACTCATTTCTTTATGAAATTCATTTAAGATTTCACGATCTTACCGCATTTCGCGGCCCCGCCCGCCGTCCCCCGATGCCCTCCCCGCCTCACGCCACGGCACTTCCAGTCGTGTTGAGCCTCGCCTGCAGCGACCCTTCCGGGGGTGGCGGCAACGTGGGGGCTGCACTCGCCATCACCGCAGTCGGTGCACATGCCGCTTGCGTAACGACCGGCCTGAGCGTGCGCGACACACGATCAGTCGAGCGATTCTGGCCCGTGGATGCCGAGCTGATCGACGAGCAAGCCCGCGCCGTGCTTGAAGATCTGCCGGTTTCCGCCTTTCATATCGGCACGCTGGCGGATGCACGAACCGCCGCGATGGTTGCGGCGCTGGTCGCCGATTACCCGCACCTGCCAGTGGTGCTGGACCCGGACCTCTACGGCGGTCGCGACGACGGCCAGATCGATGAAGACCTGGTCGGCGCGCTTTGTGAACTTTTGTTGCCGCAGTGCGCGCTTTTCATTCCGAACAGCATCGAGGCACGCCTGCTGGCGGACGAACAGGAAAGCGACGCCCATCACGGGCGTTCGCTGGCCGAGTGCGCGCAGATCCTGCTCGACTCCGGATGTGAGCATGTGCTGATCACCGGCAGCCACGAACCAACGCGACAGGTCATCAACACGCTCTACGGCATCCGCGGCGTGGTGCGCACCGATGCGTGGGAGCGCCTGCCCGGCAGCTATCTTGGCGCCGGCATCACGCTGTCGGCCGCAATCGCCGCCCGGCTCGCGCGCAAGGACGCCCTCGCCAACGCCGTCGGCAGCGCTCAAGGCTACGTGTGGCAGACGCTTGCCAGAGCCCAGCAACTGGGCATGGGGCGACGGATTCCGGACCGCCGCACGGAGGACACGCCATGACGCCACTGCGCCGGGGGCTATATGCCATCACGCCAGACTGGCACGACACCGAACGACTGCTTGCGGTGACCGACGCCATCTTGGCCGGCGGCGCCGTACTGCTGCAGTACCGCAACAAGGCGGCCGATGCGGCACTCGCCCACACGCAGGCGAGCGCGTTGCTCGCGCTTTGCCGCCGCTATCAGGTACCGCTGCTGATCAACGACGACGTCGCACTTGCCGCCGCGATTGGCGCCGACGGCGCCCACATCGGCCGCGACGATAGCGAGCTGGCGCCCGCGCGGGCGCGGCTCGGCGCCGACGCGATCCTCGGCGTGTCGTGTTACGCCGATCTCGAACGCGCACGCGATGCAGCAAACGGCGGCGCCGATTATGTCGCCTTCGGCGCGATGTTCGCGTCGCCCACCAAACCGCACGCGCCGCCAGCGCCGGTCTCACTGCTCGGTGCTGCACGCGCGCTCGGCAAGCCGTTCGCCTGCATCGGCGGCATCACGGCGGAAAACGGCGGCGCCTTGGTCTCCGCCGGCGCTGATCTGCTCGCGGTGATCAGCGATCTGTACGAAGCCGCAGCGCCCCGTGAGCGCGCGGCCGCTTACGCCGCACTGTTCGCCGACCGCTGATCGGCACAGGACGCCAAGGCTCGGCGGTGAGACAATCGCCGGCCTCGAAATCGCATTCCCGAGTCCCGACCATGTCCGATCGCAATCAAGAACTCTTCGACCGCGCCCAGCGCAGCATTCCCGGGGGCGTCAATTCGCCTGTCCGTGCCTTCCGCAACGTCGGCGGCACGCCGCGCTTCTTCGCCCGTGCAGCCGGCAGCCGGCTGTGGGACGCGAACGGCAAGGAATACATCGACTACGTCGGCTCCTGGGGCCCGGCGATCCTCGGCCATGCGCATCCGGACGTGATCCGCGCCGTGCAGGAGAAAGCCGCGCTGGGGCTATCTTTCGGCGCACCGACCGAGATCGAGGTCGAGATGGCCGAAACCTTGTGCCGCCTGGTGCCCAACCTCGACATGGTGCGACTGGTGTCGTCCGGCACCGAGGCGACGATGAGCGCGATCCGCCTGGCACGCGGCTTCACCGGCCGCGACGCGATCGTGAAGTTCGAAGGCTGCTACCACGGCCACGCCGACAGCCTGCTGGTGAAGGCCGGTTCGGGCCTGCTGACTTTCGGCAACCCCTCGTCGGGCGGTGTGCCGGCGGATTTCGCCAAACACACCATCGTGCTGCCCTACAACGACGTCGCGGCGCTGGAAGAGGTGTTCGCGAACCGCGGCGGCGAGATCGCCACCGTGATCCTCGAACCGGTGGTCGGCAACATGAACCTGGTGATGCCCAGCCGTGCCTTCCTCGACGCGCTGCGCGCGCTGTGCACGAAGCACGGCAGCATCCTGATCTTCGACGAAGTGATGACCGGTTTCCGTGTCGGCCCGAAGGGCGCGCAGGGCCTGTTCGGCATCGACGCCGATCTGGTGACGCTGGGCAAGGTGATCGGCGGCGGCATGCCGGTGGGCGCCTTCGGCGGCCGGCGCGAGATCATGGAGAAGATCTCGCCGCTCGGCGCGGTGTATCAGGCTGGCACCTTGTCGGGTAGCCCGGTGGCGGTGGCTGCGGGCCTCGAAACCCTGCGCCTGATCAGCGAAGCGGGCTTCTACGAGAAGCTGTCGGCACGCACCAAGCAGCTTACCGACGGCCTCGCCGCTGCGGCGCAGAAGCACGGCGTTGCCTTCTGCGCGCAAGCGGTGGGCGGCATGTTCGGACTATATTTCACCGACACGCTGCCGAGCACCTACGATCAGGTGATGGCCTGCGACAAGGCGCGCTTCAACCGCTTCTTCCACGGCATGCTGGATGCCGGCCATTACTTTGCACCGGCCTCGTTCGAAGCCGGCTTTGTGTCGGCGGCGCACACCGAAGCCGACGTTGCGGCAACCGTCGCCGCCGCCGATGCGGTGTTCGCCGGCCTCGGCTGATCGACGCGGACGGGGGCGGCATTGTCGCCTCCGTATCGGTACGGATGGTGGCCGCACGACGCAGCCCCGATAATCGCCGCCTTCCCTGAACGGAGCCGCCATGCTGACGCCGACCCAAGCCCGTACCTGGTGGACCGTTACCCTCGCTGCGGCCGCGATCCTCATGATCACGATGGGCGCGCGGCAATCGATGGGGCTCTTCGTCTCGCCGATCAACAGCGCGACCGGCTTGGGCGTGGTCACGATCAGCTTCGCGATGGCGATCGGCCAGTTCATGTGGGGCGCAGCGCAACCGGTGGCCGGCGCCATCGCAGACCGCTGGGGGCCCGGCCGCGTGCTGGTTGGCGGCACCTTCCTGATGGCCGCCGGGCTCGCGCTGACACCCTTGATGCAGTCCGCCTTCGGCCTGTCGCTGGCGATCGGCGTGCTGACTGCCGCCGGCGCAGGCGCCGGCAGCTTCTCGGTGCTGATCGGCGCTGCAGCGCGCAAGCTGCCGATGGAAAAGCGCGGCATGGCCTCCGGCATCATCAACGCCGGCGGCTCCTTCGGCCAGTTCGTTTTCGCGCCACTGGTGCAGCGTCTGATCGGCGGCTTTGGCTGGATGGGGGCGATGTTCTCGCTCGCCCTGATCTCGCTTGCGGCGCTGCCACTGATCCGCCCATTGGTCGGCGATCACAATGCCGCAGCGCAGCCGCAGGCGCCTCACGCGCCGGCCGACCGCGGCCTGCGTGCGGCGATCCGCGATGCGATGGGTGACCGCAGCTACCTGCTCTTGCACGCCGGCTTCTTCACCTGCGGCTTCCACATCGCCTTCCTCGTCACCCACCTACCGGGCGAAGTGCAGCTGTGCGGCCTGCCGGGCGATGTGGCGAGCTGGTCGCTGGCGATCATCGGGCTGGCCAACATCTTCGGCAGCCTTGCCGCGGGCTGGGCGGTGCAGCGCATGCGCAGCAAGTACGTGCTGTTCTGGATGTACGGCTCGCGCGCGCTGCTGGTGGCGCTGTACCTGATCGCGCCGAAGACGCCACTGACCTTCTACCTGTTCGCCGCCGGACTTGGCGTGACCTGGCTCGCCACCGTGCCACCCACCGCGGCGGTGGTCGGCAAGCTCTTCGGCCACCGCTACCTGGCCACCTTGTTCGGCTTGACGCTGCTGTCGCACCAAATCGGCGGTTTTCTCGGCGCCTGGCTGGGAGGCATCGCGATCACGCGCCTCGGTAGCTACGATGCGATGTGGTACGCCGACATTGCGCTGGCGAGTGCCGCAGCACTGGTGAATCTGCCGATCCGTGAAGCGCCAGTAATGCGCACTGCGACAGCCTGATCGACACCCGCCTATCGCCGGACTTCACCGTAGGGCCTAGACTCAAGCTCAACAAACCGCTGGAGCCGCCATGGCCGCCAAAGCCTTTGTCCGAATGCTTGTTGTCGCCACTTCGCTTGGTGCCGCCGTAGCCGCCCCGCACGCGCATGCCGGGGAACTGCTGGTGATGACCGAAGAACTCCAACCACACAGCAGCCTGCGCGACGGTCAGGTCGTGGGCACCTCGACCGAGTTCATTGAATCCGTGCTCAAAGAGGCCGGACTCGAATACCGGCTCGATCTGCGTGCGTGGAACGCAGTGATGCAAACGGCAACAACGCAAAACGCGGTGCTTGTTTATCCGATCGGGCGAACTCCCGAACGCGAGGCCGCCTTCCAATGGGTCGGCCCGCTTGGCACGCTGGAACACCGCCTCTACAAACTCAAACGCCGTACCGACCTGCATCCGCAGGTGCTGGCAGATCTGCGCGGGCACACGATCGCGGTCGTGCCGCGCGATGCGCGTCAGCTTTATTTACTGCAGCAGGGCTTCACGCCGCAGACCGAGCTGCTAGAAACCACCGACAACCGCCAAGCGATGCGCCTGCTGAGCCTCGGCCGCGTCGACTACGCGCCGATCGCTACCGGCAGCCTGGATGCTTACTGCCGCGCCGAGCAACTGGACTGTAGCCAGTTCGAGCCGACGATACCGCTCGGCATGAAGCTCACACTCTACCTTGCCGCCAACCCGGCCACCCCGCGCGAGACGCTGGAGCGCCTGCGCAGTGCTTGGACGCGTCTGGTCGAAAACGGCACTTACCAGCGCATCTTCAAGCAAGCGCCCCCGCGCGATTGAGGCGCGTGCGCGCTGCCGACTGGGTTACAGCAGAATCAGCGTCGCCAGCCCAAGGAAGATCAGGAAGCCGCCGGAATCGGTCACCGCGGTGATCAGCACCGAGGAACCGACCGCGGGGTCCTTGCCGAAGCGCATCAGCGTCATCGGAATTGCGACGCCCATGAAGGCGGCGAGTAGCAGGTTCAAGGTCATCGCGGCGGTGAGCACCATGCCGAGCTTGATGTCGCGGTAGAGCAGGATCGCCGCCAGGCCCAGCAGGCCGCCCCATACGATGCCGTTGAACAGCGCGACGCCGATTTCCTTGCGGAACAGGCGCTTGCCGTGCTCAGCCGCCACCTGCCCCATCGCAATCGCGCGCACGATCATCGTGATCGTCTGGTTGCCGGAGTTACCGCCAATGCCCGCCACGATCGGCATCAGCGCCGCCAGCGCAACCAGCTTCTGGATCGAACCTTCGAAGGCACCGATCACGCGCGAAGCGATGAAGGCGGTGACGAGGTTGATCGCCAGCCAACGCCAGCGGTTTTTCACCGAATCGACGATCGGCGCGAAGATGTCTTCCTCTTCCTTCAGGCCGGCCTGACCAAGCAGTTCGGCTTCCGACGATTCACGCACGAAGTCCAGCACCGACGCCACCGTAAGGCGGCCGAGCAGGCGGTGGTGCGAATCCACCACCGGCGCGGATACGAGGTCGTAACGCTCGAAGGCCATCGCCGCTTCGTCGGCGGAATCGCCCGGCTCCAGCGTCAGGTGTTCAGTCAACATGATGTCGCTGACCACCACCTCCGGGTCGTTGATCAGCAGACGCCCGACCGGCAGCACGCCACGCAGGCGCTCCTTGCGGTCGATCACGAACAGCAGATCGGTATGGTCCGGTAGTTCATCAAAACGGCGCAGGTAGCGCAGCACCGCTTCAAGGCTGACGTCTTCGCGCACGGTCACCATGTCGAAGTCCATCAACGCGCCGACCGAATCCTCGGGGTAGGACATTGCTGCGCGCAGCTGCTCGCGCGCTTCGGCGTCCAGGCCGAGATAGACGTCCTCCATGACCTGCTTGGGCAGGTCGGGTGCGAGGTCGGCGAGTTCGTCGGCGTCGAGCTGTTCGGCCGCGGCGACGAGCTCGGCCTGGTCCATCGTCTCGATCAGCGATTCGCGAACCGCATCCGAGACTTCGAGCAGGATCTCGCCGTCTCGCTCGGCCTTGACCAGATCCCAGACCTCGAGACGCTCGTCGAGCGGCAGCGCTTCGAGGATGTAGGCGATATCCGCCGGGTGCAGCTTGTCGAGGCGCGTCGCGAGCTCGGCAAGGTGCTGCTTGTGCACCAGGTTCTCGACGAGCTCGTGCTTGGGCATTTCCTGCCGATGCACCAGCTCCTCGACAACCTTGTGACGGGCGAGCGCAGCCTGCACCTCGCGGAGGTGTTGCTGTACGTCGTCGCTGTGATGCGGGGTTTCGTGGACTTCTGCCATCTTCACTACGCCGGCAGGCTGGAGGGAGTGCGGAGTGTACGGGAATCGTGTGACAACCGCGAACGATTTGCCGCGCCGCACAAGTGAAACGGTATGGCGCGCTCAAGCCGCGGTGGCGGCGGCCTCGATTTCGAGCAGCATGCGTGCCGCAACAAGCCCATTGATCAGACCAAAGACCAGTGCCGCCAGCGCAAAGATCGGCGCGAGGGCGAACACACCGTCGTGCGGGACCAGCCACAGTCGAGCGACGACCAACTGTGCGCCGATATGCGCAAACGCCGCCAGCAGGCTCGCCGTGACCGGGCCGAACCAGCGGCGCGGCAAGTGCATCGCCCCACCCAGCACACACAAGCTGGCCAGTGCGCCGCCAAGGCCAAGAAAAAAGCCCGGCGCCATGAACTGGCCGAGCAGCAGGCTTGCCGCGAATACACGCAGCAGCGCAACCCAGGCCGCGTCGCGCCAGCCCCAACGCCACAGCACGATCAGCACGACGATGTTGCCAAGGCCGGGCTTCACGCCGGGCAAGGGTAGCGGGATCGCCGCCTCGGCCAGCGACAGCACGATCGCCGCGGTGGCGAAGCGTGCAACGCGGATGTCCGACGCATCCGGCGTGAGTTCAATAACCGAGCGAGTCATAAGCAGGCTGGCGCGCCAACAAGGAAAGCGTGACCTGGTTTGGCGCGCAGATCGCGACGGCGCCAGCACTCTTGAGCCAACCCTGCCGCACACAGTACTGGCGGGGCCCCGGATCGCTAGCAACGCGGGCGCGGCCGACATCGATTTCGATTCTCGTCAGGCCCAGCGGGCCCGGCACGACAATCAGTTGTGGCGCCGACAACGGCACCGTGGCAAAGAGTTTTCCAGCTGCCCGGATCTCCGCCCGGTCGGCTGCGCCTCCGCGCCAGAAATGCTGACCGAGCATGCCCACCAGCACAGCGGCAAGCACCAGCACCAGGTAATCGCCCGGCCGGATCAGCGCCAACCAATCGCGCGCCGCAAGCCGCACCGTCGCCTGCCTCAGGACTTGAGCGCGCGATGCCGCACCAGCACCCGAACCTGGCCCTGGAAGCGCGCGGCGATCGTTTCGGCGATGTAGACACTGCGGTGCTGCCCTCCGGTGCAGCCGATCGCCAGCGTCAGGTAGGCGCGGCTGTCACGCATGTAGGAAGGCAGCCAGTTCGCAAGCCAGTTGCCGACGTCCTCCACCATGCGGCCAACATCTTCGTGAGCGCACAGGAAATCGATCACCGGCTGGTCGCGCCCGGTCAGCGGCCGCAGTGCGGGGTCGTAGAAGGGGTTGGGCAGGCAGCGCACGTCGAACACCAGATCGGCATCGAGCGGAATGCCGTGCTTGAAGCCGAAGGATTCCACCAACAGCGTCAGCCCCTGCGCCGGCGAAGCCTGGATCAGGTCTTTCAGCCACACGCGCAGGGTGTTCGGATGCAGGTCGCTGGTATCGATGCGCTGCCCCAGCTCGCCGACGGCTTCCAGTGCATCGCGTTCGCGCTCGATCGCTTCGAGCAGCGTCACGCCGTCGTCGGCCAGCGGATGGCGACGACGGGTCTCGGAGAAACGGGCGATCAGCGTGGTGTTGCGCGCTTCAAGGAAGACGAAGCGGACATCCTCGACCTCGCCGCGCAGCGCCGCCATCGTCTGGGGCAACGCCTGCAGGCTGGCACCGCCGCGCACATCGACAGCAACCCCGACGCGCTCATAGCCGGCCGCACGCAAATGGGCGACAAGCCCCGGTAGCAGCGGTGCTGGCAGGTTATCGACACAGTAATAGCCGGCGTCTTCGAGGACTGCGAGCGCGATACTCTTGCCGGAACCGGAAAGTCCGGAGATCAGGATCAGTTGCATGGTGTCGGGGGGTCGGCACGGGGGTGTCCCGAGCATAGCGGAAGCCCGGCAGCCTGTCAGGCACATGACGATCAAGCAACCGGCTCGCGCTGCCGTTAATAGCTTCGGGTGTGGCCAAACCAGCCGCGCCCAAGCGCCTCGAAGGGAGCCGGCCGCATGCAGTTGCCCCACCTCGACCTATCTCAGATCCGTGTGCTGATCGCAGACCAGCAGGGTTCGGTGCGTACCTGGCTGCGCACGCAACTCGCGCTGATCGGCATCCAGCAGGCCAGCATGGCGGCAAACGCCACCGACCTTTTGCGCCAGTGCCGCAGCGGCAGCTTCGACGTCGTGCTGTGCGATCACCATCTCGACAATCAGAAGGATGGCGTCGAGCTGCTCGAAGACCTGCGCTACCAAAGCCTGCTTCCGCTGTCGTCGGTGTTCCTCATCGTGACGGGAGAACGCACCTACAAGCGCGTGATCTCGGCCGTCGAATTCGCGCCCGATGACTACCTGATCAAGCCGTTCTCCGCCAACGATCTGAGCCACCGCGTCATGGCGGCGCTGATGAAGAAGAAGATCCTCAAGGATGTCTTCTTGCGCCTTGCGGAGCACGACTATCCCGCAGTCGTCGCTGCGTGCGACAAAGTGATCGCGAGCAACGGCCACCATACGCTCGACGCCCAGCGCATCAAGGCTGAGGCCCTGCTGACATTGGACCGCATTGACGAGGCGGCCGAGATCTACGCCAGCGTCTCGACCAAACGCGCCGTTCCTTGGGCCCGTATGGGCTATGCGATGGTGCTGCAGAAACGGGGCCAGCTTGATGAGGCCGCGGACGAAGCGGCGCGACTCAACGTCGACTGCCCCGAATTCCTGTCCGTTTACGACTTTCTCGCCCGCACGCACGAACAACGCGGTGACCTGAGCGCCGCGATGGACTATCTGGAACGTGCCGATGCGCTCTCCCCCGCCAACCTCGAACGCCTGCGCCACCTCGGCAAGCTCGCGTCCGAAACCGGCGACCGCGAGCGCGCCGCGAGCGCCATGCGCAAGGTCGTGGACCGCACGCAGAAAAGCGCTCGTACAAAAATCGACGACCACCTGACCTTGTTGAAGAACCTCGCGGGTGAGAGCACCCGCAAGGAGGCCGACGAACGGCTCAGGGCGATGCGCACCGCGCATTCGGATAGCGCGGACGGCCTCATCGCCAGCGACGTCGCGGAAGCACGCCTGCGACGGGAAGAGGGCCAGCTTGAGGCCGCCAACGCGGCAATCGACCGGGCACTGACGACCCATGCGGCGAGCCCGCAAGTCACGGCAGCAGTGTCCGTTGATCTCGCCGAGGTGTGTATCGAGAGCGGGCGCCAGGACGATGCGCTCACTGTGGCAGAAAGGATCGAAGACGCAGCCGAACAGCTGGACGCCAGCCTGCGACGCCGACTCGGTCGCATCAAACCGAGCGCGCCACCAGCTGATGCCGTTGCACCCAGCGCGCCGATCGCCATGCCTCCGCCCAGTGCCGAGGCCGACCCCGAAGCGACAGCACGGCTGCTGCAAGCGCTCGCCGCGGCACTCGATACGCTCGACAGCGGCTGGGACGCCGAGCACGCCGCAACATGCCGCGAATTGCTGATTGATGCGTTCAGTGCCGCGCCGCGCGAGCGGGAAGTGATTCAGGCGCATATCCGCTACGACCGGATCGCGGTCCGAAATGGCGGCGATCGCCACAAGCCAACAACCCGCAAGAGCAACGAAAACGCGCCCGCCACCGATTGAGGACAGGACAGCCGGCACGACGCGCCAGCGCTATGCTTCAGAAGGGGATATCGTCGTCAAATTCGGCCGCACAGCACGGCCCGGGTGAAGGAAGTGCCCACATTTCAAGTGGAGGCAAAATGCGCAAGCCCAGACTGACTGGATGGTTCCCGGCCAGCACCGCACCGGTGCGTGACGGCTGGTACGAAGTCCAGACCGAAGATGGCGAGCAGCAGATGGCACAATGGGCGGTGTTGGGCGGCGATCGCGGCTGGTGGCAGTTCCGTCGCGTCTTTGGCATAGACTTGCGTCGCAGCGTACGCGGCATCCGCCGCTGGCGCGGGCTGGCCCGCCCTGCAAACGGTTGACACGGTTTTTTTCGTGCCAAGCCCAAGGTTTTCAAGCTTTGCAACGCCATTCCGCGCCGTCATGGGATAACATCCCCTTCCGGCGTGGCCACACGCTTTTCACATAACCCGGAAAAGAACCCGAATCATGAACAAATCCGAACTCATCGACGCGCTGGCCGCCAAGACCGGCTTCACCAAGACCGACTCCGCCAAAGCCCTCGACGGCCTGCTGGATGTCGTGACCGAAACCCTCGCCGCTGGCGACGAAATCTCGCTGGTTGGCTTCGGCTCCTTCTCGGTCAGCAAGCGCGCCGCCCGTACCGGCCGCAACCCGAAGACCGGCGAAGCGATCCAGATCGCCGCCTCGAAGGCCCCGACGTTCAGCGCCGGCGCCAAGCTGAAGGCCGCCGTCAACAAGTAATCGGCCCTCGTATCGGCCAGCCGCTGCTGGCCGAACGGATCAACGCCCCGCCCTGCGGGGCGTTTGTTTTTGTGGCGTCGGCAAACAAAAACGGAGCCCGCAGGCTCCGTTCCCGATCGCGGCCCCGTTTTCAGAACGGGATATCGTCGTCGAAATCGCCGAAGTTGCCGCCGCCCTGGCTGGGTGCCGGCGCAGGGGCCTGACGCGGCGCCGGGCGTGCGTTGCCTCCACCCTGATTACCACCGCGCGGCGCCGGCGCCTGGTTGTAGTCGTCGCCGCCACTGTTGTAACCACCGCGCGAACCGCCGCCCTCACCGCCAGGGCGGCCGCCGAGCATCTGCATCTGGTCGGCACGGATCTCGGTGGTGTACTGGTCGCGGCCTTCCTTGTCCTGCCACTTGCGCGTCTGCAGGCGGCCTTCGATGTAGACCGAGGAGCCCTTTTTCAGGTACTGGCCGGCGATTTCCGCCAGCTTCGAGAAGAACACGACGCGGTGCCATTCGGTCGCTTCCTTCTTTTCGCCGGTGGCCTTGTCGCGCCAGGTGTCGGTGGTCGCGATGCGGATGTTGCAGATCGCGTCGCCACTCGGGGCGTAGCGGGTCTCCGGGTCGGCACCGAGGTTGCCGACGAGGATCACCTTGTTCACAGAAGCCATCAGGCTTTTCCTCCAGTAAGACGGCGCAGGGATGCTTCATCCCAGCGCTCAAGATTAATCTTCAAGTATGCCATCCGCCGCTCCGGGATGACGATCGCTTCGCGCACGCCCGGCAGCGCGAGCAGTTCGTGGCGGAAGCTGGCGACTTCGATGTGCGGGTCGATCGCGATTTCACGCTCGGTGAGCTGCGGCGGGTTGCGCATGCTGCGCGCCCACAGCAGCCAGATCAAGGCCAACACCGTGGTACCGGCAAACACCGCATGCGGCCCGAAGTGCGCGGCGAGCGCACCGCCCGCCGCACCGCCGAGCGCCGCACCGATCGACTGCGAGGTGTTGTAGACACCCAGCGCCGCGCCCTTGGCCTGCGGCGGCGCGATGCGCGACACCAGCGAGGGCAGCGAGGCCTCGACGATGTTGAAAGCGACGAAGAACAGGAACAGCAGGCCGACGATAGGCCAGAAGGCATCCCGAACCAGCAGGAAGCCGAGCTGCGTCGCCGCCAGCAGTGCAATCGACGCGAGCAGCACACGCCGCATCTGGCGCTTGCGTTCGGCATAGATGATCGCCGGCACCATCAGCACAAAGCTCGACAGCACCACCGGCAGGTAGATCTTCCAGTGCTCGGCCAGCGGCAGATGTTCGGATTCGACGAGGATGCGCGGCACGATCAGGAACATGCCCATCTGCACCATGTGGATCGCGAACACGCCAAAGTGAAGCGGAGCAAGCTGGCCGTCCGCCAGCACGCTGGCCAGCGGCACCCGCGGCATCGCGGTTTCGACGCGCGGCGGCGTGGGCACCGCACGCAGCAACACCGGAATCGCCAGCAGCGACAGCGCGCCAGTCAGCAGGAACATACCGTGCATGCCGATCCACTGGTACAGCGCCGGCGAGGCCACCAGCGACACGGCGAACACCAGCCCGATCGTCGAGCCGATCATCGCCATCACCTTGGTGCGATGCTGCTCGCGGGTGAGGTCAGCGGCCAGCGCCGACACCGCGGCGGAGATCGCACCGGCGCCTTGCAGTGCACGCGCCGCGATCATCCAGCCGATGTTGGGCGCCCAGGCGGCCAGCGCGCAACCGGCGGCGAACATCAGCAGGCCGAACACGATCACCGGCTTGCGTCCGAAGCGGTCGGACGCAACGCCGAACGGCACCTGGAAGATCGCCTGCACCATGCCGAAGGCGCCCAGCGCGAGCCCAGCCCACTGCAGGTCGTTCCCGCCCGGCAGCGTCTTCGCGAAGACCGAAAACACCGGCAGGATCAGGAACAGCCCGAGCATACGCAACGCGAAGATCGCGGCCAGCGTTGCGCCAGCGCGGCGTTCCTGCGCACTCATGCGGTCGGAGAATGGGGAAGACATCGGGAAAATGGCTTTGAATCAGCGAGTTGCGTATATTAGCAGGTTGCCCTTTCCGGCCACCCCGCGCTCGCGCATCGAATGACTCCCTATCTCGTCTCCACTTCCATCATTGATTGGAAAACGCCGGCCGTTCACGCGCTGGCGCGGCGGCTCGCGGCCGAGGCGCAGGGCGAAGAGGCGATCGCACGACGCTGTTTCGAGTTCGTACGCGACGAGATCCGCCACAGCTGGGACACCCGCAGCGGGCCGGTGACGCTGCGCGCCTCCGAGGTGCTCGCACACCGCACCGGCTACTGCTACGCGAAGAGTCATCTGCTCGCCGCTTTGCTGCGCGCCAACGGCATCCCCACCGCGCTGTGCTACCAGCGCCTGTCGCTGGGTGATGGTGGCGCGCCGTACTGCCTGCACGGGCTCAACGCGGTCTACCTGGCCGCGCACGGCTGGTATCGCATCGACGCGCGCGGCAACAAACCCGGCGTGGACGCCCGCTTCGCGCCACCTCATGAACAGCTCGCGTTTCCGATCCGGGAAAACGCCGAGCACGACGTCGAAGGCCTGTTTGCCGAGCCACTGCAAACCGTGGTCGACGCACTGACCCGCCATTCCACCATCGAGCAGGTGTTCGAAAACCTGCCCGACCTCGAGGCGCCGCTGCGAACCGCCGGGGCCCCGACCTAGACGCGCCGAAGCGCGGCAAGGGAATCGAAGAACACTCATGGACGACATCAAGATCCGCGGTGCGCGCACGCACAACCTGAAAAACATCTCGCTCGACATCCCGCGCAACCGGCTCACGGTGATTACCGGTCTGTCGGGTTCCGGCAAGAGCTCGCTAGCCTTCGACACGCTCTACGCCGAAGGCCAGCGGCGCTATGTCGAATCGCTGTCGGCCTACGCGCGACAGTTTCTGCAGTTGATGGAGAAGCCGGACGTCGACCTAATCGAAGGCCTCTCGCCGGCGATCTCGATCGAGCAGAAGGCGACCAGCCACAACCCGCGCTCGACGGTCGGCACCGTCACCGAGATCCACGACTACCTGCGCCTGCTGTACGCCCGCGCCGGCCAACCGCACTGCCCGGAACACAAGCTGCCGCTCGCGGCGCAGAGCGTGTCGCAGATGGTTGATACCGTGCTTGCGCTGCCGGAAGACACCAAGGTAATGGTGCTGGCGCCGGTCGTCACCGAACGCAAGGGCAGCTTCGAGGAGATGTTCGCCGAGCTGCGTGCGCAGGGCCTGTCTCTTATACACATCTCCGAGCCCACGAGACGTAGAGGAATCT
>CAMFLH010000049.1 GCA_945957295.1 uncultured Uliginosibacterium sp. | reverse complement strand
TTGTAACTCTGACCCATTTCGGTCGCTTGCGCGGCTGCATCGGTTCGCTGACCGCGCAGCGCCCACTCGGCGACGACATTGCTGCGAACGCGGCCGCCGCAGCCTTCCATGACCCTCGCTTTCCGCCGGTCGGGGCCTCGGAATGGCCGGATCTGCAGGTCGAGGTATCCGTACTCGGCGCCACCGAATGGCGCATCTGTGCGACGGAAGCGGATGCCGTGGCGTGGATTCGCCCCGGTGTGGACGGCGTGATCCTCGAATATGGCGCTCACCGGGCAACCTTCCTGCCGCAGGTGTGGGAGTCATTGCCGGAGCCCTCGCAATTCCTCACCGAGCTGCGGCGCAAGGCCGGCATGCGGCTGGAGCATTGGCCCGAGACGATGCACGTCGGCCGCTACCAGGTCGAGAAATTCCATGATGCGTGAATCGCCCGGCCTGCCAGCTGGCTACCCAGCCCGCTGGTGGCACTGGCTCGACGACGGTCGGATTCAGTGCGACCTGTGCCCGCGTGAATGCAAGCTGCACGCAGATCAGCGCGGCGCCTGCTTCGTCCGCGAGCGCCGCGGTGACGCGATGCTGCTATCGACTTACGGGCGCAGTTCCGGCTTCTGCATCGACCCGATCGAGAAGAAACCGCTCAACCATTTCTACCCGGGCAGCAGCGTGCTGTCGTTCGGCACCGCCGGCTGCAACCTCGCCTGTAAGTTTTGCCAGAACTGGGATATCTCGAAGTCGCGCGACATGGATAGGCTGATGGACGCCGCCGCGCCCGAGCAGATCGCCCAAGCAGCGCAGCACTACGGCGCCGCGAGCGTTGCGTTCACCTACAACGACCCGGTGATATTCGCCGAGTACGCAATCGATACCGCCGCTGCCTGCCATGCGCAGGGTGTGCACACCGTTGCCGTGACGGCCGGCTACATATCGCCTGCAGCGCGAGCTGAGTTCTACGCCGGCATCGATGCTGCCAATGTCGATCTGAAGGCTTTTAGCGACGATTTCTATGTTCGCCTGACCGGTGCGCATCTCGCGCCGGTGCTAGACACCCTTGTCTGGCTGCGCCATGAATCGAAGGTGTGGGTCGAGATCACCACGCTATTGATTCCTGGTGCGAACGACAGCCAGAGCGAAATCAAGGGCATGGCCGGCTGGATCCTGCGTGAGCTGGGGCCTGACGTACCGCTCCATTTCACGGCTTTCC
This sequence comes from uncultured Uliginosibacterium sp., assembly GCA_945957295.1. Lineage (GTDB taxonomy): Bacteria > Pseudomonadota > Gammaproteobacteria > Burkholderiales > Rhodocyclaceae > Niveibacterium. The sequence continues at coordinate 22,609 of CAMFLH010000049.1, read as the reverse complement.
ACCCCGATTTCAAACTCACCGACAAACCGCCAACACCGCCCGCCACCCTGACGATGGCGCGCCGCATCGCTCGCGATGCCGGGCTGCACCACGTCTATACCGGCAACGTTCACGACAGTGAGGGCGGAACGACCTATTGTTCCGCCTGTGGCGTGCCGTTAATCGTTCGTGACTGGTACAACATCCATCTGTACCAACTCGATGAACACGGCTGCTGTAATGCCTGCGGCGCCCGACTGGCGGGGCATTTCGGCAAGTTTGAAAAACCATTCGGTGCGCGACGCATCCCGGTCCACCTGGGCACATCCCCAGGCTGACGTCCGGTGCCGGCAAAGCGTGCGCCGCTGGCGATAAAGGAAGGTTTGCGGCATCCATGTCCGGCTTCATCCACCGCACCACTGAACTGAGCATCCCCGCCAAAGGCGCGTGGCTCACGGCGTTGCTGTCACATATTCCGGACGCGAAGGCGCTGCTGATCTGTTTTGCCGCGGCGCCAATCGCGCGAACGGACAGCCGCGAATTCGTGTTTTCGGAGATCTTCCGCAAGGCGGGCTACGCCACGCTGCTGCTCGATGGGCTCACCGCGTACGAGGAAAAGCGCGATCCGGATGCGCGATTCGATGTGCCGAAACTCACCGAGCGTCTGAGCCAGGTGATCGAGTGGGCGCAGCATCAACCCCAGCTCGGGCGACTTGGGCTTGCAATCAGCGCAAACGGCACATGTGGCGCTGCAGCGATCAAGGCTGCGGCCGCGACTGACCCGCAGCCCTTTGCTCTGATCTGCCGCGCAGGCCGAATGGATCTGGCCGGTGCCGCGCCGCTTCGCCGCAATCGCGTGCCGCTGCTCGCCATCGCGGGCGGCAGCGAGGACCCAACCCGCGAACCAGCCGCGCACGCATACCAACTGCTCGAAAGCGAGAAGTCCTGGCTGGAAATCGAGCGCGCAAGCGAGCGTTTCATCGAGCCGGGCACGCTTGACGAAGCCGCGCGCGCCTCGATGCAGTGGGTGGAGCGCTGGCGCCCCGCCACCCTCGACCTGGCTAGCAACGGCTAGCTGCCAAGGCACCACAAGCGGAGTCGTACCCTCGTCATCCGCGGCGCCACGTTCTAGGCTGAAAGCTGGAGGCCCGGAATGATCGGCGGAGTAGATGCCAGTTTCGTCGCGCGTACCTTTGCGTCCGCCACGACGCAGGGGGCTTCTCGCGCGCAAAACGCGGCATCCGGCGCCACCAGCGCGCTGAGCGAAGAGCAGAAGAAGCAAGTCGAAAAGCTCAAAAAGCGTGACCAGGAAGTCCGTGCGCATGAGCAGGCGCACGTTTCGGCCGGCGGCAACCTGATCCGCGGCGGCGTCAATTTCAAGTACGAAACCGGTCCAGACGGCCAGCGCTATGCTGTGGGCGGTGATGTATCGATCGACGTCTCCGAAGCGCGCACGCCACAGGAGACGGTGCGCAAAGCCGAGCAGATCCGAAACGCGGCCTTGGCGCCTGCCGACCCCTCGCCGCAGGACTACAGCGTTGCGGCGCAGGCTGGGCGACTGGGCACGAAGGCGCAGGGCGAGATCGCACAGGCAGCGCAGCAAGCGCAAGACAAATCCGCTGGGGTCAGCAGCGCTTCGGCCAGTGCCATCAAGGCCTACAAGGCGGCGGAAGAGGCGTTTTCGGCGATCACGGGCAGCCTGATCGCCGCACGTGCCTGAGCACGCGCCAGCAATCCGGCTGAGCCGTTTTCCAACGGGGCGGCGCGTATAATTCTGCGCCTCGCTCATACGCCCTGCCCCCATGACCCAGCCGCTCCCGCTTCGCCTGCAGGCGATCGACGCCAGCCCCATTCCGGCTGCCGGCCGCCGCATCGATCTGCCACGCCTGCATGGCTCCGCCGACGCGCTGGCGCTTGCGCAACTTGCGAGCAAGCAAGCGTTGGCTGTGATCACCGCCAACCCGCTTGACGCGCAGCGACTGCGAGACGAGATCGCGTGGTTTGCGCCCGACCTGCGCGTGCATCTGCTGCCAGACTGGGAAACGTTGCCCTACGATGCCTTCTCGCCGCACCAGGATCTCGTATCGGAACGGCTGGCGACGCTGTATGCGATCCAGCGCGGCGACGCCGATATCACGCTGGTACCGGCTTCGACCGCGCTTTACCGGCTCTGCCCTCCCTCCTTCCTCGCCGCGCACACGTTCTTCATCAAACAAGGCGATCGGCTCGATGCCGACGCGCTGCGCGCACAAATGGTGGTAGCTGGGTACGAACACGTGACGCAGGTGGTGCGGCCTGGAGAATTCTCGGTGCGCGGCGGGCTGATCGATCTCTTCCCGATGGGCTCGCAGTTGCCCTTCCGGATCGAGCTGTTCGATGAAGACGTCGACACGATTCGTACTTTCGACCCCGACTCGCAGCGCACGGTTTATCCGACCAAGGAAATCCGGCTGCTGCCGGCGCGCGAGTTTCCACTGGACGAAAAAGGGCGCGCAGCTTTCCGCGCGCGCTTTCGCGAAGTCTTCGAGGGCGATCCGTCGCGCAGCCCGATCTACAAGGACGTGTCGAACGGTCTGGCGCCGGCGGGTATCGAGTACTACCTGCCATTGTTCTACGAGCAGACCGCAACGGTGCTCGACTACCTTCCGGCCAGCGCGTCGCTGACGCTTCACGGCAACGTGCCAGCCGCGTTCGATGACTTCTGGCGCGAGACCAACAGCCGCTACAAGCTGATGGCGGGCGACCCGGCTCGGCCGCTGTTGCCGCCGTCGCAACTATTCCTGTCGGCTGAGCAGTTCTTCTCCGCCACAGGCGAGCGACCGCGCATCGTGATTGGCGACAAAGGCGCGGGCGAGGCCTCGTCAGCGCTGCCCGAGCTGGCCGTCGAACGCCGCGCGGCCGACCCACTGCATCGGCTCAAGGGTTTCATCGGCGGGTTCGCCGGCCGAGTGCTGGTGGTTGCGGAATCCGCAGGTCGCCAGCAAACGCTGCTCGACTACTTTGGCGAGTACGGCGTGGCGGCGAGTGCATCGGCGGACCTTTCCGCTTTTGTTGCCGGCGACGCTTCGCTCAGCGTCTTGCACGGCCCGATCGCCAGCGGCTTTGTGTTGCCGCAAGCCAAGATTGCGATCGTGACCGAGGCGGAGCTCTACGCCACCCAGGCACGCACCCGTTCCCGGCGCGACAACCGCAAAGCCGCCACGATGGAAGGTTGGCTGCGGGACTTGTCCGAACTGCGTGTCGGCGACCCGGTGGTACACGTTTCACACGGCATCGGCCGCTACCTGGGTCTGGTGCACCTGGATCTCGGCGAGGGTGAGACCGAGTTTCTTGATCTGGAATACAACGGCGGCGACAAGCTCTATGTGCCCGTATCGCAGCTGCATGTGATCAGCCGCTATGCGGGTGCAGACCCTGAGAACGTGGATCTGCACCGGCTCGGCAGCGGCCAGTGGGACAAGGCCAAACGCAAGGCGGCACAGCAGGTGCGCGATACCGCGGCTGAACTGCTGGCGCTGTATGCCAAGCGTGCCGCGCGTGAGGGCCATCGCTTCGACTTCAAGCAGCACGATCTGGAAGCCTTCGCCGAAGGCTTTGGCTTTGAGGAGACCCCGGACCAACTTGCCGCCATCGAGGCTGTGGTTGCCGACATGCGCTCGGGCCGTCCGATGGATCGCCTTGTCTGCGGCGACGTCGGGTTCGGCAAGACTGAAGTCGCACTGCGCGCGGCGTTCATCGCGGTGGCAGACGGCAAGCAGGTCGCGGTGCTGGCCCCGACCACCCTGCTTGCCGAACAGCACTACCAGACCTTTGCTGACCGCTTTGCCGACTGGCCGGTGAAAATTGCCGAGCTATCGCGCTTCCGCAGTGCCAAGGAACAGGCCGATGCGCTGAAGTTGCTGTCCGAAGGCAAGGTCGACATCCTGATCGGCACGCACCGACTGTTGCAGAAAGACGTCGAGTTCAAGCGCCTTGGTCTGGTGATCATCGACGAAGAGCACCGCTTCGGCGTGCGACAGAAAGAGGCGCTGAAGACCCTGCGCGCCGAGGTCGACATCCTCACGCTGACGGCGACCCCCATTCCCCGCACGCTGGGGCTGGCGATGGAAGGATTGCGCGAGTTCTCGGTCATCGCAACGGCTCCGCAGAAGCGCCTTGCGATCAAGACCTTCGTGCAGAAACACTCCAAGGGCGTGGTGCGGGAAGCGGTGTTGCGCGAGTTCAAGCGCGGTGGCCAGGTGTATTTCCTGCACAACGAGGTCGAAACGATCGAAAACGTGCGCCAGCAACTCGCCGAGATGCTGCCGGAAGCGCGCATCGTTGTGGGCCACGGACAGTTGCCGGAGCGCGAGCTCGAACGCGTGATGCGGGACTTCACGACCCAACGCGCCAACCTACTGCTGTGCACGACGATCATTGAAACGGGCATCAACATCCCGACCGCCAACACCATCATCATCCACCGCGCAGACCGCTTCGGCCTTGCTCAGCTGCACCAGCTGCGTGGCCGCGTCGGTCGCTCGCACCACCAGGCCTACGCCTACCTGCTGACAGACCCGCACGCCAAGCCGACACCGCAGGCGCAGAAACGCCTTGAGGCGATCTCGATGATGGAAGAGCTCGGTTCGGGCTTTTACCTCGCCATGCACGACCTGGAGATCCGCGGCGCCGGTGAGGTGCTGGGTGAAAACCAGAGTGGCGAAATCCAGCAGATTGGTTTCTCCCTCTACAGCGAGATGCTCAAGCGCGCCGTGAAGGATCTGCAATCCGGCAAGGAGCCGGACCTCGCGCAACCGCTGGATGTGACCTCCGAGATCAATCTGCACGCGCCCGCCTTGCTGCCGAATGACTACTGCAGCGACATCGGCGAACGCCTGACGCTCTACAAGCGCATGGCCAACGCCGACAGCAACGATGACCTGCTAGCGATCCAGGAAGAACTGATCGACCGCTTCGGTGAAATGCCGGCGCAAACGCAGACCTTGCTCGATACCCACCGCCTGCGCATCGCGGCGCGGCCGCTGGGGATCATCAAGATCGACGCGTCGGAGTCGCGCATCAACCTGCAGTTCGTCCCCAATCCGCCGATCGAGCCGATCCGCATCATCCAGTTGATCCAGAAACATCGGCACTACAAGCTCGCCGGGCAGGACAAGCTCACGGTGACCATCGCCTCCGAAACGCTGAAGGATCGCGTCGCTCGCATCCGCGACGTGCTGAAGGCGCTGGCGGGCTAGCCCTTGTTTGGTTGATCAACGGGGAGCGGCACTATGCAAGGGCCACTCGCGTGCCGACGCACCGGGGTCTGCTGCTGAGACAGGCTTCTTTGCGCATTCGCAAATGCGGCCTTTGTTGTGGCCGCAACGCTGGGGGGCAGCGTTTGCCATGGCGCAAGCGGAGTCGGAACGAGCGGTGCTAACCTGCGAACTCCCCGAAACAGCCGGCGAAAAACGATGACCAACGAAGCCATCGCAACACAGCGAGCCCCTGCGGCCCGCGCGCCCGAAGCGGGCCTGCCCGACTACATGACGGAAGTCTATGACTGGGCCTATGTGAATCCGCGCTGGGTGCGCTTCCTCGACCGCAATGCAGTGGTCAGCACCCTTCTCTTCGGTAACGCAGGCCGTCTGATGCGTGCTTACCTGAAGCGGATCAAGCCCGGCATGCGGGTATGGCAGGTCGCCCACGTGTACGGCGACCTCGTAAAACGCGTTGCGCAACGCGTTGGCACTGAGGGTCACTTCGACTTGACCGACGTTACGCCGATCCAGATTTCTCAGGCGCGCGGCAAACTTGCCGGGGTGCCGCAAGCCCATGTTACCGAGCACGATGCCTCCACCTGGGCGGGCAATGCGGACTACGACCTGGTCTGCAGCTTCTTCCTGCTGCACGAGATTCCGGATCAGCTCAAGCACGCCGTGGTCGATCGCATGCTCAGTCGCGTTGCGCCCGGCGGCACGGTGTTCTTTGTGGACTATCACCGCCCTGCGCTGTGGCAACCGGTGGGATGGCTGCTGCGCCTCGTCAATCACTACCTCGAACCCTTTGCATACGCGATGTGGGGCCGAGAGATCCGCGACTTTGCCAGCAACGCCGATGCTTTTACCTGGCACAAAACCACCTATTTCGGCGGCGTGTATCAGGCAGTTGAAGTTCGCCGCCGAGAAGCCTGACGTATTCCAGAGTGATAGGGGCTGCCGGCGTGTATTGCCAAGGCAGCCACCGCACCATCCATCGCCTGCTCTGTCGTTCTCCTCTCAAGCCGGCGGCCGCACGGCCGTTGACTGCGACAGGAGGACAATTTGGCCGTCATGTCGGGATCCACTGAAGCCCATTACATCCACCCTGACCAGTTGCGGATCGGGCTCTACATCCATCTCGACTTGTCGTGGATGGATCATCCCTTCTCGTTCTCGTCGTTCAAGATCCGCAATGAAGGGCAGATTGCCCAGATCCGCGCGCTGAAGCTGGCGCGCATCCGTTACTCACCGGAACGCAGCGACGCCGAACCTGCGCCGGTGCAGGCTGGGGGCTCCGCGGAGGTGGCGGCGGAGGCATCGGCGCCAGCCCATGACGAAGAAACCGCCGCTACGGTGGTTGAAGACCCTGCGATCCAAGCCAAGCGTGATCGTGCGGCGCGCCTGAAGGCCCGACGTGATCTGTTCGCACGCTGCGAGCGCGACTTCATGCGTGCCACGCACACCGTCAAGCTCGTCGCCCAGAACGTCATCAACAAGCCCGAATGGGCGAAAGAAGAGACCACGGTGCTGGTCGGCTCCTTGGTCGACAAGCTGCTCGTTGATGGCGACATGGCCGTCAATCTGATGGCTGACCGCATCGGTGGCGAAGACGTCTACGTCCATTCGCTGAACGTTGCCGTGCTGTCACTGATGCTGGCGCGCGAGCAAGGCATGGGCCGGGAAGAGTTGGTCTCGCTCGGCCTTGGCGCCTTCTTCCACGACATCGGCAAGCTCGACGTGCCACCCAAAGTGCTGCTCAAACAGGAGCCGCTGACGCACGCGGAGAACCTGCTGCTACGCGAGCACGTGGTGTTCGGCAGCAAGATCGGTGCGCGAATCGGCCTGACGCCAGAAGTGCTCTCCGTCATTGCGCAGCATCATGAGCATGTGGATGGCAGCGGCTATCCGCGCGGCGCAACGGGCGAACGCATCACCCTGCTGGCGAAGATCGTTGCGATCGCCAACACTTATGACAACCTGTGCAACCCGGCGAACCCACAAAGGGCAATGACGCCTCATGAGGCGCTGGCGCTGATGTATGCGCAGTACCGCAACCGCTTCGAGGCGGCGCCGCTGAATACCTTCATCCGTTGCCTGGGGGTCTATCCGCCCGGCACGATCGTAGTGCTCAACAATGATGCCTTCGGCCTGGTTGTGTCAGTGAACTCCAGTCGGCCACTCAAGCCCGATGTGCTCGTTTACGACGCAGCCATCCCCAAAGAGAACGCGATCATCCTGAGTCTGGAACAGGAGCCTGAGATCCAGATCGCGCGCACGTTGCGGCCCGGCCAACTGCCGAAGACAATTTTTGACTACCTGTCGCCGCGCAAACGTGTCGCTTACTTCTTCGATACCCCTAACCCCACGGCCAACGACAACCCGGCTGCCAGTGCTTGATACGCTCAGTCACCATGCGGGGTGGGGCGCGCCCGTAATGCGATTGCGAGCCATCAACCCGAGGTAGCCTAGCTTCCTTTAAAATCCGTCGCCTATGACGCGACAACACCAGCTCCCCAAGCCCTCCCCCGCCCAACGTATCGTTGGCCTCATCAAAGGCTGTATCACCAGCCTGATCGTTGCCCTGAACACGCTGATCGTTTTCACAGCGATGATTCCGTTCGCGCTGTTGAAGGCGGCACTTCGTACTGCAGGCGTGCGGCGGTTTTCCGATCGCATTCTCAACGCGCTGGCGGCAACCTGGGTGCGCATCAACGGCTGGTGGATCGGCGCGGCGCAGCCGATTCGCTGGGACGTAGAGGGGGTTGATACGCTCAACCCGCGCGGCTGGTATCTGGTCAGCAGCAACCATCAGAGCTGGGTCGACATCCTCGTACTGCAAAAAGTCTTTCAGGGGCAAATCCCGTTCCTGAAGTTCTTCCTCAAGCGCGAATTGATTTACGTGCCGGTGATCGGCCTTGCGTGGTGGGCGCTGGATTTCCCGTTCATGCAACGCAAGGGTGGCATGAGCCGCGGCAAGACGGACTTGGCGACAACCCGCAAGGCCTGCGAACGCTTCCGCCTGATTCCCACTTCGGTGATGAACTTCCTTGAAGGCACCCGCTTCACACGCGAAAAGCACCGCACGCAGCGCTCGACCTTCAAGCACCTGCTAAAGCCGCGCGTGGGCGGCATCGCCACGGCGCTTGGGACTATGGGCGACATCTTCGACGCACTGCTGGATGTGACGATCGTGTATCCACAAGGCGTGCCGACATTTTGGGACATCCTTTCAGGACGGGTGCGCGAGATCATCGTGCGGGTTCGCCCACTTGATATCCCGCGTGACCTGCTCGATGGCGACTACGAGCGCGATGCGGCCTACCGCGCCCGAATCCAGGCATGGATCGTCGACATGTGGACGCACAAGGATCAGCAGATCGACGATTTGCTGACTCAGTTCTCTCCTGCCGCCAAGCCACGCGCTTGATCACCCGCTGAAATTTCGCTCGCGATTGACGTTGGCGAACAGGCCGGCGCGGGAGGTCGCGCGCCGGATCGCGTAAAATCTCGCCTCCGCAGTTTTTAGCAGGAGAGCGAGATGATCGCCCAAACCGAAAACCTCAATGTGCTCGGGCTCGACCCGATGCCGTCGCCGGCCGAAATAAAGGCGCACGTCCCGCTTACCGAAGCTGCCGCAGCAACCGTGGTGCAAGGCCGTACCGTGCTCGGCCGCATTCTCGATCGCCAGGATCCACGCCTGATTGTTGTGGTTGGCCCCTGCTCGATCCACGACCCGATTGCCGGGCTGGACTACGCAAAGCGCCTGAAGGCGCTCGCCGATGAACTATCGGACACGCTCTACATCGTGATGCGGGTGTACTTCGAAAAACCGCGTACCACGACGGGCTGGAAAGGCTTCATCAACGACCCGCATCTGGACGACTCCTTCCGCATCGTCGAGGGCATGGAACGCGGCCGCCGCTTCCTGCGTGACGTTGCCGAGATCGGCCTGCCGGCCGCAACCGAAGCACTCGACCCGATCGCCCCGCAGTACTACGGTGACCTTGTGAGTTGGACGGCGATCGGCGCCCGCACCTCCGAATCGCAGACGCATCGCGAGATGGCCTCGGGCCTGTCGACCCCGGTCGGCTTCAAGAACGGCACCGATGGTTCGCTCGACGCCGCGATCAACGGCATCCTTTCTGCGGCGGCCGCGCACAGTTTCCTGGGCATGAACGACCGCGGCGAGGCCTCGATCATCCGCACCGGCGGCAACAAATACGGGCACGTCGTGCTGCGTGGCGGTGGCGGCCGCCCGAATTACGACAGTGTCTCCGTGAAGCTCGCGGAGCAGGCGCTCGCGAAGAGCGGCCTACGACAGAATCTGATGGTCGACTGCTCGCACGCCAATTCCTGGAAGAAGCCTGAGTACCAGCCGCTGGTGCTGCGCGATGTGGTGCATCAGATCCGTGAAGGCAACAGCTCGATCATCGGCGTCATGATCGAGAGCTTCATCGAGGCGGGCAATCAGCCGATTCCGAAGGATCTCTCGGAGCTCCGCTACGGCTGCTCGGTCACCGACGCCTGCGTGAGTTGGGAGACCACTGAAGAAATGCTGCGCCACGCGCACGAGGTGCTGGCGCCGGTCATCGCTGCACGAGGCCGCGGGTGAGCGACATCCTGATTCTGCAGGGGGCAGACGTATCGACCCCTGCCCTTAAATCCATTGCCCGCCTCACTGGCGCGTCCGCAATCGAGCAGATTCATTCCGCAGCCTTTCGCCTTCTGGGCGCACAGCGCCACGACGAACTCGCCGAGCAATGCGCCGGCGCGCAGCTCGATTTCGGCTGGGTGCCCACAGGACGCAAGCTCAGCGATTTCGGTCTCTTTGTCACCGACATGGATTCGACGCTTATCACGATCGAATGCATCGATGAGATCGCAGACATGATTGGCGTAAAGCCTCAGGTGTCAGAGATTACGGAAGCAGCCATGCGCGGCGAGTTGGATTTCTCTGAATCCCTCACGCGCCGGGTAGCTCTGCTCGCCGGGCTGGAAGTAGGCGCGCTCGACCGCGTGTACGCCGAGCGCCTCGCGCTCAACCCTGGAGCTGAGCAGTTGATGAGTCAGCTCAAAGCGGCCGGGCTACGCACAGTGCTGGTATCCGGCGGATTCACGTTCTTCACTGATCGCTTAAAGGAACGCCTAGGCTTCGACCACACGTTTGCGAATCAACTCGAAGAGCGAGACGGCAAACTCACAGGTCGCGTGAGCGGCGCAATCGTCGACGCGGGCGCAAAACGCAACGCACTGGAGTCCTTGCGCAACGAGTACGGCATCGCCCCCACGGCAACCATTGCTGCCGGCGACGGCGCAAATGACCTCGAGATGTTCGGCGCGGCAGGACTCTCCTTTGCATTCCGAGCGAAACCCGTAGTGCGCGCCAAAGCAAGCTACGCGCTGGATTTCAGCGGCCTCGACGGCATCCTGCCCCTGCTAGGAGCCTGAACAGAAAAGGCCCGGAAGACTCCGGGCCTTTTTGTTGAAGCCACGCTGGATTGACGCTCAGCTGGGTTTGCGGAAAGTAATGGTACCGCCCTCGGCATCGACGACGACAGTGTCCTTCGCACCGAACCGGCCTTCGAGGATCAGCTTCGCAAGCGGATTCTCGATGTGCTCCTGGATCGCGCGCTTGAGCGGCCGAGCACCGAATACCGGGTCGAAGCCCGCCTTCGCGACTTCGTCCAATGCCGCATCCGAGGCGGTCAAACCAATCTCCAGCCGCGCGAGGCGTTTCTCCAGATACGCCAACTGGATCTTGGCGATCGAGCGGATATGCGCGTCAGCCAGCGCGTGGAACACCACAACTTCATCGATCCGGTTGATGAACTCCGGCCGGAAGTAGGTCTTCACCTCCTGCATCACCGCATCCTTCACCGCTTCATAGGTCTGCCCCGCCATCGCTTGGATCATCTGGCTACCGAGGTTAGAGGTCATCACGATCACGGTGTTCTTGAAGTCCACGGTGCGGCCCTGGCCATCGGTCATGCGGCCATCGTCCAGCACCTGCAGCAACACGTTGAAGACGTCCGGATGGGCCTTCTCGACCTCGTCGAACAGGATCACCGAGTAGGGCTTGCGGCGCACCTGCTCGGTCAGATAGCCGCCTTCCTCGTAACCAACGTATCCCGGCGGCGCGCCGATCAAACGGGCGACCGAGTGTTTCTCCATGAACTCGCTCATGTCGATGCGGATCAGGTGCTCTTCGCTATCGAACAGGAAGCCCGCGAGCGTCTTGCACAGTTCGGTCTTGCCCACGCCGGTCGGACCGAGGAAGAGGAAGGAGCCGTAAGGGCGGTTCTCTTCCGACAAACCGGCGCGCGAACGGCGGATGGCATCCGACACTCGTTGCACCGCCTCGTCCTGCCCGATCACGCGTTCGTGCAGCTTCTCCTCCATCTTCAGCAGCTTCTCGCGCTCGCCCTGCATCATCTTGGCGACCGGAATGCCGGTCGCGCGAGACACGACTTCCGCGATCTCCTCTGCCCCAACCTGGGTACGCAGCAGCTTGTTCGGCCTGGTATCACCTTCCTTGCCTTCCGCCGCCTTCAGCTGCGCTTCGAGCTTGGGCAGCTCGCCATACTGCAGCTCGCTCATCTTCTGCCAGTCACCCTTACGCTTGGCTTCATCCATCTGCACGCGCAGCTTGTCGATCGCCTCCTTGATGTGTTGGCTGCCAGCAACCTGCGCCTTCTCGGCTTTCCAGATCTCATCGAGGTCGGCGTATTCCTTCTCCAGCCGCGCGATTTCTTCTTCGATCAGGCCCAGACGACGTTGCGAGGCTTCGTCCTTTTCCTTCTTCATCGCCTCGCGCTCGATCTTCAGCTGGATCAGCCTGCGGTCGAGCTTGTCCATCGCCTCCGGTTTGGAGTCGATCTCCATCTTGATTCGCGCGGCGGCTTCGTCGATCAGGTCGATCGCCTTGTCGGGCAGGAAGCGGTCTGTGATGTAGCGATGCGAGAGTTCGGCCGCGGCGACGATAGCCGGGTCGGTGATATCCACGCCATGGTGCAGTTCGTACTTCTCCTGCAGGCCACGCAAGATCGCGATGGTGGATTCCACTGTTGGCTCATCGACCAGCACTTTCTGGAAGCGGCGCTCCAGCGCGGCGTCCTTCTCGATGTACTTGCGGTATTCATCGAGCGTGGTGGCGCCGATACAGTGCAACTCGCCGCGCGCCAATGCGGGTTTGAGCATGTTGCCGGCGTCGATCGCGCCCTCGGCTTTACCTGCGCCCACCATGGTGTGGATCTCGTCGATGAAGACGATGATGCGGCCTTCTTCCTTCGCGATGTCGTTGAGCACCGCCTTCAGGCGCTCCTCGAACTCGCCGCGGTACTTCGCACCGGCGAGCAGCGCGGCCATGTCGAGCGACAGCACCCGCTTGCCCTTCAGGGTTTCAGGCACCTCGTCGTTCACGATGCGCTGCGCGAGGCCCTCGACGATCGCCGTTTTGCCGACACCCGGTTCACCGATCAGCACCGGGTTGTTCTTCGTACGGCGCTGCAGGATCTGGATCGCGCGGCGGATCTCGTCGTCGCGGCCGATCACCGGGTCCAGCTTGCCGCTACGCGCCCGCTCGGTCAGGTCCAGGCAATACTTCTTCAACGATTCGCGTTGCGCCTCGGCATCCGCACTGCCAACGCTGGCGCCGCCACGCACTGCTTCGATGGCGTTCTCCAACGGCTTGCGCTGCAGGCCGTGCTCCTTCGCAATGCGCCCTGCTTCGCCTTTGTCCTCGGTCAGCGCGAGCAGGAACATCTCGCTGGCGATGAACTGGTCACCGCGCTTTTGCGCTTCCTTGTCGGTGAGGTTCAGCAAGTTGCCAAGGTCGCGGCCGATCTGCACTTCGCCGCCAGCGCCCTGCTGTTTAGCAATACGATCGAGCGACTGCTCCAGTGCCCGCTTCAAGGGCGGCACGTTGGCACCAGCTCGCTGCAGCAGCGATACGGTGCTCCCGTCGTCCTGGTTCAGCAGCGCCAGCAGCAGGTGTTGCGGCTCGATGGTCGGATTGTCGTTACCCACTGCGATGCTCTGAGCATCCGCGAGGGCGGACTGGAATTTGGTCGTTAGCTTGTCGAAACGCATGGTGGCATTCCTCCCTGTTTCATTGAAGCGAACATTGGGGAGGTCTGCCGGCATTTCAACCAGCCTCATTCATCGCTTGACGACTATCAACCGGCCGCCGCCAGATTTTGCAGTGCAGCATTCAAGCTGCTATGGTTAGAAAAGTAACGCCAACCAAACCGGGAGACACCATGAGCAACAAAGCCGACGCCGGCATGCAGGCCATCCACCAGCGCAATCTCGAACTTGCCGCGAAGATGGCGCAGATGTCGTTCGAGAACGCCCGCAAGATCATCGAGTTGCAGGTAAACCTTGCTCGTGAACTGTTCGAAGATGGTCTCGCCAACGCCAAGGATGCGAGCAGCGTCACCGACCCGGCCGAAGCCCTGCAGGTTCGTTCACGTCTGGCGCAAAAGACAGCAGAGCGCATGCTCGGTGTGACGCGCGAAATCGCCGGCATGACGGCAAACGCGCAAGCTGAATTCGGCAAGATTGTTGGTCAGCAACTGACTGGCGGCAGCGACCTCACCGATGCCATGCAGCAAGCCTTCAAGGGCGCCGGCTTCAACCCGACCGATGCCATGGCTGTTGCACAGAACGCCTTCGACGCAGCGCGCGGCATGTATGAACAGATCGCCAAGGTGTCGATGGATGCCCTCTCGGCGACCACTCAGGCAGCGACCCGCAAAGGCAAGTGACTGAGGTCCGGCGTCGATCAGGCCGGTTCGCCCGGCCTGTCGAGGCTCGGTTCACTCTGGTAGACGCGCCGCTTGCCGGCGCGTTTTGCTCTCAACAAGGCCGCATCGGCCAACGCGAGCACGGTGTCGGCATCGGGCGAGTGTGCCGGGTAAGTGGCAACACCGGCTGAATAGCTCAAGCCTTTCAACACTTCACCGGTCGAGACCTCAAAGAAGAGTTCGGCAAACGACCCGAGAATGTCTCGAATCCGGATCGCCGCGGCGTCCGCGTCCAAGCCAGTCAGCAGCACGCAGAATTCCTCGCCACCAAAGCGGCAGCAATAGTCTGTGCCGCGGGTATTTTCGCGCAGCAGTGTGGCGAGCCGCCGCAGCACTTCGTCGCCCACCGCGTGCCCGTGTAGGTCATTTACCTGTTTGAACGCATCGAGATCGATCAGTGCGACAGACAGCGGATGCCCTTCGCGCGAAGCTCGCTCGATTTCGCGCGGTAGCACTTCGGCCAGGAAACGGCGGTTGTAGAGGCCGGTCAGCGGATCAGTGATGACCTGCTCCTGCAGTGCAGCCTGCAGCACTTGAATCTCGTCGAGACGCTGCGAGAGGCTCTGGTTGAGTGCCTGCACCGTTGCGTGGGCCGTTTCAGCCGCTTCGCGCTTGCGCCGTTCGAAGTCGCGCTCTACCTGTTTGCGATACAGCTCGTAACGGGCCTGTAGCGACAGGCGCTCCGCGCGGGCAGCAACCTTCTGCAGCGCGACATAGCGATCGCGATGACGCCGCTCATACTCGTACGCCAGATCCCATTCCTCGCGGTCTGCGAACAGCGAGGCCGCTTCGGAAAAGAGCCGCAGAGCATGCGTGTGCGTAACGAATGCCGGCGTATCGGCCTCCAGCCAGCGGAGCTCCGCGAGCGCTTCGTCGAGCCGCCCTTCGGCACGAAGCAGCGACAGACTCGATAGATGAATCTGCGGAACAAGTTGGGCTGTCGCGTTCGACTCCATCGCGCGCATTACCGTATCGAGCCAGTCACGCGACTCCCCGAGTCGGCCCAGCTCGCGCAATGCGTCTGCCATCATCAACTGGTAGTGCAGCCGGTCATTGCCGGCATCGGCCAGGTCGACCAGTGGCGAGAGCGTCTCCAGTGCGCGCGGTGCGGCACCGAGATCAATCGCCGCGGCCGCGACGTTGCTTGCCACGAGGTAGTAGCGCTCCTGCATACCGAGCTGTTGCGTCGCGGCCCAGGCCTCCGACAACAAGGCCTCAGCGCTGCGCAAGTTGCCAAAGCGCAGATGCGTGACGCCGAGGTTCATCAGCGTGAACACGC
Organism: uncultured Uliginosibacterium sp.; assembly: GCA_945957295.1. GTDB lineage: Bacteria > Pseudomonadota > Gammaproteobacteria > Burkholderiales > Rhodocyclaceae > Niveibacterium. The sequence continues at coordinate 7,307 of CAMFLH010000049.1, read as the reverse complement.
GCTCAGGCGCGAGTTCCACTCGCTTCAGCAACTCAATGCTGCCGTAGCGCAAGCGGAACCCATCCTCTTCCAGGCCCTTGCTGATCAACAGGCCGCCGAGCGTCGATTGCGCCCAAGCCTGATCCTGCAGCGCCGCGCGTTGTCCGCATCCATCGATCCACTCGCGCATCGCCGATGCCGCCGCAGCGTCGTCCGCAAGTAATAGGTCGCGCGCGGCATGCAGGCGCGCCAGCGTCAGCCACGCCTCGTCGCCAGCAAGCTCAAAGACACCGGCGAGGTTGTGTGCGTAAGCCGTCTGCTGCCGCACGGCTTGGCGATCGAATTGCTCGAGCGAGAGCAGCACCAGGTCGATCCGTGCAGTGTCTACCGCCGCACCACGCCGCACCGTGCGCTCACGGATCGGCAGCGCGAGGCGCCGCACTGTCTGTGGCCAGCCGAGGCGCGCGCGCCAAAGATGTTCTGCGATGGTCCGCCAGTCGCCTTCAATCGAGGCGAGTTGTTCCAGACCACGCGGCAGGGGGCTGTGCTGCATGCGATCCATCGATTCAATCATCCTGCGGCAGTTCGGCCGCGATCGCGATGCGGTTTCGCCCGCTTTGTTTGGCGCGGTACAGCGCCTCATCGGCGGTCGCGATCCAGCGCTCGACCGCACGCGGGTGCTGGTGAATCCTGTCGCTCAACGGCACCACGCCGCCCGAGAAGCTCACGCGCAGCGCGCCGCCCTGCTCCGGCAAGGGCGAACGCGAGCCGAATGCCGCCCGAAGCTGGTCCAACAGTTGTGCAGCTGTGAGCGCGTCGCAGTCCGGCATCACCACGCAGAACTCCTCGCCGCCAAAACGGGCGACGACGAGGCCGTCAACCGGCAGCGTCGTCAACGCGGCAGCCAGCGCGCACAACACGCGATCACCCTGCGCATGTCCAAACTGATCATTGATCTGCTTGAAGTGGTCTGCATCGACAAGGCACAGACTCAGTGGCCTGCTCTCGCGCACGCAGCGCGCGATTTCGGTTGGCAGCAGCTCCTGCAGAAAACGTCGGTTGTACGTGCCGGTCAGCGGATCGCGGATCGCTTGTTCGCGTAGTTCGCCCTGAAGGCGTTCGATCTCCTGCACGCGGGCCGCCAGCGCCGCGTTCAGCGCTTCGATTTCGAGCCGCGCGAGCTCGGTTTCTTCACGCCGCCGCACCTCGAAGTCACGGTCGACGATGGTCTTGCGCACCTCGTAGCGGGTGTGCAGGGATAGGAAATCGGCGCGTTGGAACTCGCGGTCCATCTCGATCGAATACATGTGATGCTGGCGCGCATAACGGAAAGCGGCACGGTCATCACCACAGCCATGCATGATCTCGGCCGCCTCGAGCAACAGCTGCAGCTCGTAGATCGGGTCGTCGATATGCATGGGTTCCGCCTCGGCCCTGAACAGCGCTTCCCGCGCCTCATCGAACCGGCCCTCGCGACGCAGCAAGCGCATCGCGGCGATGCGCAAATAGAGCGCGTTCTGCAGATCGATCGCGCTTGTACCGAGCCCGACGACTTCATCAAGACATTCGCGGGCGGCATCCGTCTGGCCAATCGCCGATCTGGCCTCGGCGCGCACGATCTGGAAGAAGGCGTACTCACGCAAGTCGTAGTCGCGCTCCACCCGCGGCGCGAGCGCCTCCATGAAGCGCGATGCCTCGTCGGCGCGACCGAGCTGGATAAGGTCGTACGCAAGATTGCCGGCGCAGATGTTGGTCATGCCCAACAGGGATTGCTCCTCGACCAGGCTCAGCGCGTCGCGCAGGTGGGGTTCGGCCGCCGCAAAGTTGCCAAAGCGCACATACATCACGCCGACGTTGAGCATCACCATCGCCAGCACGGCGGTCGGCGGAATGCCATTCAGCAGCTCAAGCGCCTCGTACCAAGCGGTAACGGCTTCGACATGGCGCCCCTCGTCCACCTCGATGGCGCCGCAGGAATTCAGCAGGCGCCCAAGATCGGCCGGATCGAGCAGTTCGCGAGCAGCGGGTAGCGCCTCGCGGATCAGCGCCAGCGCCTCCGCCCGGCGTTCCAGATCGCCCAGCGCGTTGGCCTCGGTCACGACGCAACGCAGGGCGTTGCGCAGATCGCCCTGCGCGGCGAGGTTCGCCCGGATGCGTTGCGCCTCAGCGACCACGGCAACCGGATCGTGCGCCATGCGCGCGCGGATCGTCAGCAGCAGAAGCTCGCCGAGTAGCAGGGTATGTGGATCGCCCGCCATGCGGCCGGCACGTTCCAGCCCCAAAGCCAGATCGTGCGCTTCTTGCGGCTCGCGCAGCAGCAGGCCCCAGACGCGTTCGAACTGCGTATGCAGATCGGCCCAGCGATGCGTCGAGTTAGTGGATGCCGCTGGGGTCACGTCAGGCGGGCGAGCTGTTTGAATTCGCTCAGTTTAAGGCAAGGCCGTGTAAGGCTGAAGTGCTCCGTGGCCGGAGCCACGTTAAAGCGTCAAGACTGTTGCCAGCGTGCGGCAGCCTCGTCGTCGGCTTCCCGCGCATCCACCCATCGCGCGCCGGCCGGCGTTTCTTCCTTCTTCCAGAACGGCGCTCTGGTTTTCAGGTAATCCATGATGAAGGCGCAGGCGGCGAAGGCCTCGCCCCGGTGTGATGCGGTGACGCCGACGAAAACGATCTGCTCGCCCGGCATCAGGCGGCCGACGCGATGGATGATCCGAACATCCCCCAGGGCCCAGCGATCGCGCGCCTCGGCCTCGATCGCCGCCAGAGCCCGCTCAGTCATACCCGGATAGTGTTCAAGCGTCATCGCCAGCACCCCGTCCGATGCGCCACGCACCAGGCCGACGAAGCTCGCCAGCGCGCCGCAGTCCGAACGCCCGGCCGTCAGCCGCGCTGTTTCGGCCCCCACATCGAAGTCTTCCGTCTGGACTGAAACGCTCATCGTTCAGCCTCAACCGCCCGTTACCGGCGGGAAGAAGGCAACCTCGTCGCCATCCTTCAGCGGGTGTGCGGCGCCCACCATGTCCTGGTTGACCGCAGCACGCACCGCACGGCCAGGTGCCAGAGCAACCCAGTCGCCCCCTTTTGCGGCGAGCGATTCGCGCAGCGCACCCACAGTAGCAACTGCTGACGACAACTCGTAGCTCAACGCGCTGACGCCAAGCGCTTCGCGCAGCGAGGCGAAGAACAGAACCTGGATTGCCATGAGTTAGTAGGTCTCCCGCAAGCTGATGTATGGCAGCAGTTCGCCGGCTGTAAAGCTGCGGCCCGGTGCAATATCGAGCAGCCCGTCAGCCCAGGCGCACGAACTGAGCACGCCCGAGCCCTGACGCGGGTGCTGGAGGGCGCGGCCTTCAGCATCAAGTTGCACGCGCACGAATTCGCGCCGGCTTTCGGCTCGCGGCCAGTCAAACCCGGCCGGCACTTCACGGCGCGCGGGCATTGGGTCTTGCAAACCCATGCGTCGCAGCAAAAATGGTTGCACCAGCATCACGAAGGTCACAAATGCAGACACCGGGTTGCCGGGCAGGCCGACGAAGTCCGCATCCCCGACGCGGCCGAATGCGAGCGGCTTGCCCGGCTTGATCGCGATCTTCCACAGCGACAACGCGCCTTCGGCTTCTACCGCGGCCTTCACATGATCTTCCTCGCCGACCGACACGCCGCCGCAGGTCAGCACCACGTCGTGATCAGCCGCAGCACGGCGCAGCGCATCTCGCGTTGCACTAAGATCGTCGCGCACGATGCCGAGATCGGTCACCTCACAACCCAGCGTAGCCAGCAGGCTGCGGACCATGTAGCGGTTAGAGTTGAAGATCGCACCCGGCACCAGCGCTTCGCCTGGTTCGCGCAACTCGTCGCCAGTAAAGAACACCGCCACCCGCAGGCGACGCAGCACGTTCAGCGTCGGCACGCCGATCGACGCCGCAAGGCCGATGCGCGCGGCGTTGAGCCGTAAGCCGGCGCTCAACACCGGGGCACCAACCTCGATGTCTTCACCCCGACGACGGATGTTCTGCCCGATGCGCGGGAGTTCATCGACGACGACCCCATCGCCGTCGGTGCGACAGCGTTCCTGCATCACGACAGCATTGGCGCCGGGCGGAATCGGCGCGCCGGTGAAGATGCGAGCCGCAGTACCCGTGACCAGCGGCGCCGGGTCAGCGCCGGCCGGCACGCGCTGACTCACTGGCAAACGGATTGCCGGTTGTGTCACGTCCTCGACACGCAGGGCGTAGCCGTCCATCGCGGAATTGTCATGCGGCGGTACCGCAAGGGCAGACATCAGATCAGCCGCGAGTACGCGGCCGCTTGCGTCGAGCAAGCCCACCGACTCGCGCTCGGCAAACGGGCGCGCCGCCGACAGCAACTGGTCAAGCGCTTCTTCAAAGGTCAGCAAGGGGGCTTTCATGCGAGCTCGACCGCTTTCAGTATGAACATGGCAATTTGACCCGGATCGTTCAGATCAAGTTGCGGCAAAGCCACATCGAGCGGCGCGTCGGATGCAATCGCCACAACGTTCGGAAACTTGTCGTGCAGCAGTGGATGGCCGGCCGCCGGGCGGTGGATCTCGATCTTCGGGATCGGCGTTGTCCGGAAGCCTTCAACGAGAACCAGATCGACCGCCGCAAGGCGCGCCAACTGATCGTCCAGTATCGGCTCGGCCTCGTCGCGCAATTCGTGCATCAGCGCCCAGCGCTGGCCGCCGGCAAGCAAAACCTCGCAAGCACCGGCTTCACGGAAGCGGAAGGAGTCCTTGCCCGGCTTGTCGATATCGAAACCGTGATGGGTGTGCTTGATCAGCGATACCCGCAAGCCACGCTCACGGATCAAGGGGATCAGGCGCTCGATCAGGGTTGTCTTGCCGGAGCCGGAATAGCCGGCAAATCCGAAAACCTTCATGGGATGCGTCGATGCGGAAAAAGGCGAAGCATCGCAGAAGCGCCCCGCCCTGCCAACGGCGCGGATCAAGGCGCAATCGGCCACCGCTTGGATTTTCCGCCCGATTCACGATACCGTACCGTATGGAGAGAGGGCCTGCAGACGGGGGACACATGCCACAGCACTCAACGATTACCACCGAAACGCTGGATCGCGTCGGGATCATCCGGCTTAATCGGCCGGAGAAGAAGAATGCGCTCACCGCGCAAATGTACGAAGCACTGATCGCAGCACTGCAGCAGGCCGAGGCCGACCCGCGGATCCGCGTGCTGCTGATCACGGGTTCCGACGAGGCCTTCAGTGCCGGCAACGACATTGTCGACTTCCTAGCCAATCCGCCGCTCGATGATCAGGCGCCGGTGATGCGTTTGCTGGCGCTGCTGACCGAATTGCACAAACCGCTAGTTGCCGCCGTGTGTGGGCCAGCGGTTGGTATCGGCACGACGCTGCTGCTGCATTGCGATCTGGTCGCCTGTGGCGAGCGAACCACCTTCGCGATGCCCTTCGTCAATCTTGGCCTGTGCGCAGAGGGCGGCTCCAGCCTGTTGCTGGCGCAACGCGTGGGCAGAGCACGCGCGAACGAGTGGTTGCTGCTGGGGGAACCGATCACCGCCGCACAGGCTGCTACGGCGGGCCTGGTTAACGTCGTGTTGCCGAATGCCGAGGTGTTCGCACACGCACTCGATTGGGCAAAGCGCTTGGCGAGCAAACCGCCCAGGGCACTGCAAGGCACCCGTGCGCTGATCCGCAATGGTTCAGCGGCCGCTGCGAGACAGGCGATTTCGAGCGAGGGCAACCTGTTCCGCGAGTTGCTGAAATCGGACGAAGCAAAAGAGGCCTTTGCCGCCTTCGTCGAGAAACGCAAACCCGATTTCAGCCGTTTCTGAATACGGCGGGGCTTGACTCCGCGTTATCCACCCCGATACTCGGCTCTGCCCCCCCCTTTCGGAGCCCGTATCGTGGTCACGCCCCAAGCCAGGCTTACCAGCAGCGCCTCACTCGCATCCTGGCTGAATCAGCGGTGTGCGTGCGTGACGCTCGATCGCGGCCAGTTACTGCACGAGCTTTGTGGCGATCCGCAGGACGGTGCGCTGCTTGCGATGATCGGTGACGCTCGCCCCAACCTGTTTTCGGACACCACCGTTTTTGTGGCGGCGCGCGATCTCGCGGTAATGCGGGACTTTGTCGCCGCGCACGAACGCATTGTCGCCCTGCCTGACTGGCAAGCCCGGGCGTTGGCTAACGCGCCAAACGCCGCGACCATATCGAGCAGGGCGCGCAGTGTCTTCATGGGCTACGACTTCCACCTTGACGACGACGGCCCGCGCCTGATTGAAGTGAACACTAACGCCGGTGGTGGCCTGCTTAACGCGGCGCTCGCGCGGGCGCAGCTGGCGTGCTGCAACGCGGTTCGCGGTAACGGGGGCTTTCTGGGATCAGGTACGGACGCGGCGACGGCATTCCTCACGATGTTCCGCGAGGAGTGGCGGCGTGCACGTGGCGACGCCCCCCTGACCCACATCGCCATCGTGGACGAGTCGCCCGCCTCACAGTACTTGCTGCCAGAGTTCTTGCTCTTCCAGCGGCTCTTCGAGCGCTCAGGCATACGCGCCAGCATCTGCGACCCCACGGAACTCCGGGTGCGCGAAGGCAAGTTGTGCGTGGGCGACGCAGTGGTGGACCTAGTCTACAACCGCAGCACCGACTTCGCTTTTGACCAGGCTGCAAGCAGCGCCTTACGCGACGCGTGGGTGAGCGATCTTGCCGTCATCACGCCCCATCCGCGCGCCCATGCGCTCTATGCCGACAAACGTCATCTTGCGTTGCTGTCGGACGCGGATTTCCTCGAATCGATCGGCGTGGCACCGGCGGACGTTGCCCTCTGCGCGCGGGTCGTGCCACATACCCGCTTGGTCGCGCGAGAAGAGGCGGACGCGCTCTGGCAAACGCGGCGCGAATGGTTCTTCAAACCGGCCAGCGGTTTCGGCAGCAAGGCCGCTTACCGTGGCGACAAGCTCACCCGGCGCGTGTTCGACGAGATCATTGCAGGAGACTACGTTGCGCAGCGCATCGTGTCCCCGTCCCCGCGCATCAGGCAAGTGGACGGCGCTCGGGTGGAGCTCAAAAGTGATCTGCGTGCTTACGCTTACGGCGGTGAAGTCCAGCTCTTTGCCGCACGCCTCTACCGCGGACAGACCACCAACTTCCGTACGCCAGGCGGTGGTTTCGCGGCAGTCGCAGCGGTGCCCGAAAAGCCGCAGGCGACCGTCGACCAACTCGGCGAGGCTAACGTGCCGACAGCGCTCTGATCTGTGGCGCTACTCCGTCGCGCCGGCGCGGCGTAGCCGTGCGGCGACTTCCGCCCGGTCGTTTGCCAAGGCCCAACCCAAGGG
>CAMFLH010000048.1 GCA_945957295.1 uncultured Uliginosibacterium sp. | reverse complement strand
TTACCACCCGCACCGCCAATCCCGATCACCTTGATGACGGTTCCGACGGCTTCTTTTTCCCTGATCTCAAACATCTGCCTAGCCTCCTGATTCAGCCCTGGCGCAGGTGGTTTAACCCCGTTGTCGGGGAATTTAACAACCACCTAAATATAGTACGCCAATGAAAGTTTACAACTAAATATCGGCGTCATGCCACATGCAATTGCGACGCCGTGAAATACTTTGACTCGCGCGCTTAGAAGTTGCGCGCAAACCACGCCATAACTCGTTGAAATGACTGCTTCACGCTACGCGATTCGTTTGCGTGCAGCCCCCGCCTGCGTTGTGCCGCCGCCTCAAATAGCAGCCCCATCGCCGTTGCGTACTGCGGATGGCAAACCATGTCAGCGAGGCTGCCCTGGTAGTGCGGAATGCCGATGCGCACAGGGGTATGGAAGATCTCTTCGCCCAGTTCCACGACACCCGCCAGCACGGCAGAACCGCCCGTCAGCACCAGCCCGGACGAGAGCAACTCTTCGTAACCGCTTCGACGCAACTCAGCCTGCACCAATTCGAATAGTTCGGAGACGCGCGGCTCGATCACATCGGCCAGCGCCTGACGCGAGAGCTTGCGCGCCGCACGCTCACCAACGCTCGGCACGTCGATCATCGCTTCCGGATCGACCAGCGCCGGCATCGCGACGCCGTAACGAATCTTGATTTCTTCCGCCTCGGCGGTCGGCGTACGCAGCGCCATGGCGATGTCATTGGTGACCTGATCGCCGGCAACAGGAATCACGGCCGTGTGTCGGATCGCGCCTTGCGTGAACACGGCAATGTCGGTCGTGCCACCTCCGATGTCGACGAGGCACACACCCAGTTCCTTCTCGTCCTCAGTGAGCGTCGCGAAGCTCGATGCAAGCGGCTGCAACACGAGATCATTCACCTCAAGCCCGCAACGCCGCACGCACTTGACGAGGTTCTGCGCCGCAGACACCGCGCCGGTGACGATGTGCACCTTCACTTCCAGCCGCACACCGCTCATTCCTATCGGCTCACGCACACCATCCTGGCCATCGATGATGAATTCCTGCGTCAGGATGTGAAGGATCTGCTGGTCGGCCGGCAACGGCATCGCCTTGGCCGTCTCGATCACGCGTTCAACATCAAGCGGCGTGACCTCGCGATCCTTGATCGGTGTCATGCCGTTGGAGTTGAAGCTGCGGATGTGGCTGCCTGCGATGCCGGTATAGACGTCGCGGATCTTGCAGTTGGCCATCATCTCGACCTCCTGCACGACCTTGGAGATCGCTTCGACGGTGGCTTCGATGTTGACCACGACGCCCTTGCGCAGTCCGCTGGATGGCTGCGATGCGGCGCCGACGACCTCGAAGCGGCCGTCCGGCTTCATCTCCGCGACCAGCGCAGTGATCTTGGAGGTGCCGATGTCGAGGCCGACGATCAGATCCTTGTATTCCTTGCTCATTGTTTTGCCTTGTTGCTGGGGGCCGCGGCAAGTTGAACCGCAAATCCGGTCGGGTAGCGCAGATCCGCCACCGTCGCGGGCGCCTGCAGGCGAGTGCGCGCCTGCGGCCAAACTGATACGAATCGCGCAAGGCGTTCGCCAAGCGGGGTGTTGGGCTGATCACGGCCGAGCTCGATCACGAGCCCATCTTCAAGGCGAATCTGCCAAGCTTGTCGGGGCGAGTAATTGAGGGCTGCCGGCACGGCGCTGATCGACGCGAGTTGCGATGCGAAATCGCGGTAGCGTTCGAGCACCTGCGAAGCGCTGCCCTCGGGACCTGAGAACACCGGCAGATGGGCGTTGGTCGCCGCGACGAATACCTCGCCCTGCTGGTTCACGAGCCGCGTATCGCCATTGTCGCCGGCGCGCCAGTACGCCGCTGCGACATGCTCTTCGAGCTTGACCTCGAGCGTTGCTGGCCACACGCGCCGCACTTCGGCACGACGCACCCACGGCAGCTTCTCGAATGCAGCGCGCGCATCATCGAGACTGACGCTGAAGAAATTGCCTTTAAGGCCCGAACGCGCAGCAAACTCCAGCTGCGCAGCAGTGACTTGCGACAGCGGCGACACGACTACGACCTCGCGAAACCCGAACAAAGGCATCGCGAGCGCCGCACGCATCGCGGCATAGCCGAGCGCAACCGAAGCGAAGAGCAGCAGCGCATCAGCGATGCCATTCATCCACTCCGGTCGGTGCCAAAGGCCGCGCGGCTCAACGACGGCGCGCGCAGGGCGCGCCGTAGAAGTGCTGCGACCGAAGGCAGGTTGGTGCTCAGCCAAGCGCGGCTCCCTTGAGGATTTCAACGCAAAGGTCTTCGAACTCGATCCCTGCCGCGCGCGCGGCCATCGGCACGAGCGAATGGGACGTCATACCCGGCGCGGTGTTCATCTCGAGAAGGTAGGCGCGACCGTCGGCGGTCAGCATCAAATCGGCGCGCCCCCATCCGCGACACCCGAGCACCGCGGCGGCGCGCATCACGACCGCCTGCAATTCAGCTTCGCGCTCGGTCGACAGGCCGCAGGGGCAGTGGTACTGCACGACATCGGTGAAGTACTTGTTCTGGTAGTCGTACTTGCCGTCCGGCGCTGCGATGCGCACCAATGGCAACGGCTTGTCGCCCAGGAAGGGTGCCGTCAGCTCCTGGCCTTCGATGAATTCCTCGGCAATCACCAGCGAATCGAAGCGCGCTGCAAGCGCCCAGGCCTCCTTCAGTTGGCCCACCTCGGTGACCTTCGTCGCACCCATGCTGGAACCTTCATGCACCGGTTTGACGAAGATCGGCAGACCGAGGTCGCGCGCGACATCGTCCCAGTCGGTTGCAGCATCGAGCAGGCGGAAGCGCGGCGTCGGCAAACCCGCGGCCAACCACACCAGCTTGGTGCGCCACTTGTCCATCGAAATCGCCGAGGCCATCACGCCACTGCCGGTGTAAGGAATGCTTAGTGTCTCCAGCACGCCCTGCAGGGTACCGTCCTCCCCGCCGCGACCGTGCAGGATCACGAAGGCACGATCGAAGCCCTCGTCGCGCAGCGCCATCACATCGCGCTCCGATGGGTCGAAGCGATGCGCATCCACGCCGCGCGCACGCAGTGCGTCGAGCACCGCACCACCCGACATCAAGGACACATCACGCTCGGCGGACGAGCCGCCCATCAACACTGCAACCTTGCCCAGTTCTTTCACGTCGGTCATTTGCTACACCTGCGCCAGCTTGCCGGGGACCGCGCCGATCGAGCCGGCCCCCATCGTGATCACAACATCGCCATCGCGTGCGGACTCGATAATGCGCAACGGCATTTCCGAAATATCCTCGACGAATAGCGGTTCCACCTTGCCGGCCACGCGGATTGCGCGGGCCAGCGAACGGCCATCTGCGGCCACCAGCGGCGCCTCGCCCGCTGCATAGACTTCGCCCAGCAGCAAAGCGTCAACCGTGCCAAGTACACGAACAAAATCTTCGAAGCAGTCGCGGGTACGGGTGTAGCGATGCGGCTGGAAGGCCAGCACCAGGCGGCGCCCGGGGAAGGCGCCCCGCGCGGCGGCCAGCGTGGCGGCCATCTCGACCGGGTGATGGCCGTAGTCATCGATCAGCGTGAAGCTGCCGCCCGCAGGCAGCGCTACTTCGCCATAGCGCTGGAAGCGACGGCCAACCCCCTGGAATTCGGCAAGGCCGCGCGCGATTGCTTCGTCCGGCACGCCGACCTCGGTCGCCACCGCTATCGTCGCGAGGGCGTTGAGCACGTTGTGCATGCCCGGAAGGTTGAGCGTGACTGGGTAGCGCACGGTGCTGCCGTTCTGCCGCACCACATCGAAGTGCATCTGCCCATCCACGGCGCGCACATTCTCTGCGCGCACCTGCGCGTCCGGGCTGAGGCCGTAGCGGATGATCTGCTTCGAAACGAAGGGCATGATCTCGCGCACGTTCGGGTCGTCCACGCACAGCACCGCGACGCCGTAGAAGGCGAGGCGATTGAGGAAATCCACGAACGCGTGCTTCAGGCGCGCAAAATTGTGACCGTAGGTTTCCATGTGATCGGCGTCGATATTCGTGACGACCGAGATCACCGGACTCAGCATCAGGAACGAGGCATCGGACTCATCCGCTTCGGCGACAAGGAACTCGCCGGTGCCGACACGCGAGTTCGCACCGACGGCGTTAAGGCGGCCGCCGATCACGAAGGTCGGGTCAAAACCACCAGCATTCAGTACGCTGGCGACAAGGCTTGTTGTGGTGGTCTTGCCGTGCGTGCCGGCAATCGCGATGCCCTGCTTCAGGCGCATCAGCTCGGCCAACATCTGCGCACGCGGCACCACCGGAATCTGGCGCGCGCGCGCGGCCTGCACTTCGGGGTTGTCGCGCTGCACGGCCGTCGAGGTCACGATCGCATCCGCGTCGGCCACGTTCTCAGCGGCGTGGCCCTGCACCACCCTGATTCCGAGGCCGGCAAGGCGACGGGTGGTCGCGTTGTCGGCCAGGTCAGAGCCGCTCACGGCGTAGCCCTGACTCGCCAGCACCTCAGCGATCGCGCTCATGCCGGCGCCGCCGATGCCAACGAAGTGGATGCGTTTGATCTTGTGTTTCATGACTCACACCCGGGAGGGAAAAACCCTCTAGTGTACCGGGCCGCGCGTGTCAGACCGGGGGCCATCATGCCTTACCCCCGCTGGCGAGCGACTCGATGATGTCTGCGATGCGTTCGGTCGCATCGGGCTTGCCGATGCTGCGCGCCGCGTTGGCCATCGCAAGGCAACGAGGGCGGTCGATCTGCTGCAGGATTGAAGCAAGCTTCTCCGCCGACAGTTCGGTTTGCGGCAAGTGAATCGCGGCGCCAGCCTTGGCGAGCAACTCGGCGTTGTCGCGTTGGTGTGAGGTGGTCGACACGACCAGCGGCACGAGGACGCTTGCGACGCCCGCCGCGGTCAGTTCCGCCGCGGTGACCGCGCCAGCACGACAGATCACCAGATCTGCCTCGGCCAAGCGCCGCGGCATGTCGTCGATGAAGGCCACCAGTTCAGCTTCGACGCCTGCTTTCGCGTAACGCTCGCGCAGCGCTTCGATGTTGGCCTTGCCCGACTGGTGCGTTACCAGCGGGCGCGCACCGGGCGCAATCAGGGCCAATGCCGCAGGGACCGCCTCATTCAACGCCCGCGCACCGAGACTTCCTCCAACCACCAGCACCTTGAGTGCCCCGGCGCGGTTGGCATAGCGAAGCGCCGGTTCCGGCAGCTCACAAATTTCGCGGCGCACGGGGTTGCCGGTCACAACGGCCTTGTCGGCCAGCGAACCAAAATCTCCTGCGAAGCCAAACAGCACGCGCTTGGCGAACGGTCCCAGCAACTTGTTCGACAACAGCGGCGCCGCGTCGGCATTGACCAGCGCGAGTGGGCGGCCACTCAGGCGCGCCGCGACCCCACCCGGCACGGTCACGTAGCCGCCCATGCCCAGCACAACATCTGCCCCCGCCGCACGAATCAACTTGATGCTGCGAAACAGGCTGGAGAAGAAGGCAAACGCACCACGAATCGCATGCCCGAGGCCCTTGCCGCGCAAACCGGCGAACTCGATCGTATCCAGCGCGAGTCCGTGGCGCGGCACGATGTCGCCTTCCATGCCATGTGCGGTGCCGAGCCAACGCACGGACCAGCCGCGCGCCTGCATCGCCTGTGCAATCGCCAGTCCGGGGTAGATGTGGCCACCGGTGCCGGCCGCCATCACCATGAGCGTACGGGCGGGCGCCGTCACGCACGGCCTCCGCGGGTAAGCTGACGCGTTTCCCAATCAATGCGCAACAGAACAGCGAGCGCCACACAGTTAGCCAGGATGCCTGAGCCACCAAAGCTCATCATCGGCAGCGTGAGGCCCTTGGTCGGCAGCAGGCCCATGTTCACGCCCATGTTGATGAAGGACTGAACACCCAGCCAGATGCCAATGCCCTGCGCAACGAGGCCGGCAAAGTGGCGCTCGATCAGGTGCGCCTGACGGCCGATCGCGAACGCACGTTGCACGAGGATCGCGAACAACGTGATCACCGCCAGCACGCCGACAAAGCCAAGCTCCTCCGCGATCACGGCAAGCAGGAAGTCCGTGTGTGCTTCGGGCAGGTAGAAGAGCTTCTCAACGCTTGCGCCGAGCCCCACGCCCGTCCACTCGCCTCGCCCGAACGCAATCAGCGCATGCGAGAGCTGATAGCCCTTGCCGAAGGCGTCCTGCCACGGGTCCATGAAGCCGAGGATGCGCTCGCGCCGGTAGGGCGAGAGCCAGATCAGCAGAATGAAGCCAATCACCGCTGCGACGATCAGGCCGCCGAAGATGCGCGCGTTGATGCCGCCGAGGAACAGGATGCCGAACGCGATCGCGGTGATCACCACAAAGGCACCGAAATCTGGCTCACGCAGCAGCAGGAAGCCGACAAAGAGGATCATGCCGGTCATCGGCAGGAAGCCATGGCGGAAGCTCTTCATCGCGTCGAGCTTGCGCACGGTGTAGTCGGCCGCGTAGAGCGCGACACCCAGCTTCATCAATTCGGATGGCTGCAGGTTCGCAAAGCCGAAGCCGATCCAGCGCCGGGCGCCATTCACGTCGCGCCCTACGTGCGGAATCAGCACCAGCAGCAGAAGCACGACGCCAACGGCGAACAATGCTGGCGCAAGTTTCTGCAACGTCGCGATCGGCACCTGAAAGACCATTGCCCCCGCCGTGAGCCCGATCAGCAGGAACACCACATGGCGAACCAAGAAGAAGGTTGGCTGGTAGTGCGTGAAGCGGTTGCCCTCGGCCGTCGCGATCGACGACGAGAACACCATCACCACACCAAACAGCAGCAGTGCGGCGGCCGACCAGATGAGCAGAGGATCAAGCTCGCGAGGCGCCTGCGGCGTGCCAGTCAGGCGTCCAACAGCACGGTGGGCCGCGTGGGACCCCATCGGCAGACCAGGCTCCTGGCGCGCAAACATGCCGGCGAAACGGGCGAGGACGCTCATGAACGCGTTACCCCCGGCAATTGCCACACCGCTTCGCAGAACACTTCGGCGCGGTGGGCGTAATTGCGGAACATGTCGAGGCTGGCGCATGCGGGCGACAACATCACCGCATCGCCCGCCTGCGCATGGGCATTCGCCAGCGCAACCGCGGCAGGCAGATCCACGGCGTGAATCATCGGGACACCGCAGCCTTCGGCTGCTGCTTCGATCAGGCTTGCATCGCGTCCGATCAGCACGACAACGCGAGCGTGCTGCGCGAAGGCGTCGCGCAGCGGGGAGAAATCCTGTCCCTTGCCATCGCCGCCAGCGATCAGCGCGACGCGCTGACCGAGACCTTCCAACGCGGCCAGCGTTGCGCCAACGTTGGTGCCTTTGGAGTCGTCGTAGAACACCACACCGTCTGCCCGCTTGGCGACCGGCTCAACGCGATGGGGCAAACCGCGGAACTCGCGCAGCGCTTCAAGCATTGCCGGCATCGGCAGCCCGATTGCATGCCCGAGCGCGAGCGCGGCGAGCGCATTCGCGACGTTGTGCGCGCCCGCGAGCGGCAGATCGGCACGCGGCATCAGTGGTGCGTCACCGAAAGCTAGCCACGATGCGCCGGCATGATCGATGAGCCCGAACTCCGACGTGTTCGCTGGACGGCCAAGGCCGAAACTCAAGGCAGCGCCGGCGCGGCGCATCGCCGCCACGCGCGCGTCGTCGCGGTTAAGGACCTGCACACGACAACGTTCTAAGACCACCGCCTTCGCGGCGGCGTAGGCATCCAAACCGTCGTAGCGATCCAGATGGTCGTCGCTGATATTGAGCACCGTGGCGGCGTCCGGCGTGAAGCTGTCGCAGGTTTCAAGCTGGAAGCTGGAAAGTTCGAGCACCCAGGCCTGCGCCGGCGTTCCGGCATCCTCACGGCGCATCCACTCATCGAGCGCGGCCGGGCTGATGTTGCCGGCGACCGCGACGTCCAGCCCTGCGGCGTGGCACAGAGCGCCGGTCAAAGCCGTGGTGGTGGTCTTGCCGTTGGTACCGGTGATCGCGATGACCGGCGGACGCTGGCCACTCGCCGCCAGCGCCTGCGCGAACAGTTCGATTTCGCCGGTGACACGGATACCACGCACACGCGCCGTCGTCACCAGATCCTGACGCGGGTCCAGACCGGGGCTGATTGCGAGCAGCTCAATGCCGTCCAGCAACGAGGCATCGAATGCGCCGCAGCGCAGTTCAACCTGCGTCATTTCGGCCAGGGCTTCGCGCCCGGGCGGCACCGCACGCGAGTCCGCCACACGCACGCGCGCCCCCTGCCGCACCAGATGGCGCGCCATGGCGAGGCCGGACTCACCAAGCCCCAGCACCAGTACTGGTTTGTCGCGGAGTGTCACTGCGTCTTCCATGCTCAGCGCAGCTTCAGGGTGGAAAGGCCGAACAGCACCAGCATCAGCGTGATGATCCAGAAGCGGACGACCACCTGAGTTTCCTTCCAGCCGCCAAGTTCATAGTGATGATGCAGCGGTGCCATGCGGAAGATGCGCTTGCCACCGGAGTACTTGAAGTAGGCCACCTGCACCATCACCGACATCGCTTCGGCGACGAACAGGCCGCCCATGATGAAGAGCACGATTTCCTGGCGCACGATCACCGCGACGGTCCCCATCGCAGCGCCGAGCGCGAGCGCGCCGACGTCGCCCATGAATACATCAGCCGGGTAGGCGTTGAACCACAAGAAGCCCAGCCCCGCGCCGCACAGTGCCCCGCAAAACACGGCAAGCTCACCCGCGCCGGCCACGTAAGGCACGCCGAGGTATTTCGAGAAACCGACGTGGCCCGCGACGTAGGCGAACACCGCCAACGCTGCAGACACCATCACTGTCGGCATGATCGCGAGACCATCGAGGCCGTCGGTCAGGTTGACCGAATGACTGGTACCGTTGATGACGAAGTAACCGAGCACCATGAAGCCAACCGCACCGAGCGGGTACACCGCGCTCTTGAAGAAGGGCACGATCAGCTCGGTCTGCGCCGGCACAGTGGCGGTCAGGCCGAGGTACACCGCCGCGGCACCGGCGATCAGCGAGGTCCAGAGATACTTCCAGCGTGAGGCCAAGCCCTTCGGATCGCGATACACGACCTTGCGCCAGTCGTCGACCCAGCCAACCGCCCCGAAGCCCAGGGTCACCAGCAACACGACCCACACGTAGCGGTTCTTCAGGTCGCCCCACAGCAGCGTGGTAATCGCGATCGCGATCAGGATCAGCGCGCCACCCATGGTCGGCGTACCCGCCTTGGTGAGATGCGATTTGGGTCCGTCATCGCGCACCGCCTGGCCAATCTTCTTTGCCGCAAGCCAGCGGATCACGCCGGGGCCGAAGATGAAGGAGATCACCAGCGCCGTCAGCGCCGCCAGCATCGTGCGCAGCGTGATGTAGCCGAACACGTTGAAGGTGCGGATATCCTGACCGAGCCAGAGTGCGAGTTCGAGAAGCATTGCCTTCAGTCCTGCCGATCAATCGGCCGACGCCAGCGCGTCGACCACACGTTCCATCTTCATGAAGCGAGACCCCTTCACCAACACCACGGTGTCAGCGGTCAGGGTTTCGCGAAGTGCGGCGACCAGCGCGTCGATGTCGCCAAAATGGCGGCCGCCCTCGCCAAAATTGCGTGCGGCAACAGCCGCGTGCTCACCCAGCGCGAACATCACGTCCACGCCCTGGCTCTTCGCATAGCCGCCGATCTCGTCGTGATATTGGGCAGCGCGATCACCGATCTCGCCCATATCGCCGAACACGAACACCTTGCGGCCCGCAGTCATTGCAAGCACGTCGAGGCCTGCGCGCACGGAATCCGGATTTGCGTTGTAGGTGTCGTCCAGCAGCGCGGCGCCAGAACCTGCAGCGCGGCGCAACTGCAGTCGCCCCTTGGTGCCGGTGTAGCCACCCAGCCCATCCACAACCGCTTGCAACGACACCCCTGCTGCGAGCGTCGCGGCCGTCGCGGCCGCCGCGTTGCGCACGTTGTGCAAGCCGGGCACCTGCAAGGTAAAGCGCGCCTCGCCCTGCGGCGTCTCGATCACCACCCGCGCATCGAGTGCGCCGAGCTCCGCGGAGGCGCGCACTTCCGCATCGGCATTCATGGCGAAGCGTACGCAGCGCCGGCCGGCGTTCGTCGCAATCCAGCGCTCGGCGTGCGGATCATCCGCATTCACGACCGCGATGCCCGAGTCGCCAAGGCCGTTGTAGATCGCGCCCTTCTCGATCGCGACGGCATCAAGCCCGCCCATGCCCTCAAGGTGAGCCCGCTGGGCGTTGTTGACCAGTGCGACAGTGGGCCGCGCAATACGCGTGAGGTAGTCGATCTCACCCGGATGGTTCATACCCATCTCAAGCACCGCAAATCGATGCGCCGCGCGCAAGCGCAGCAGCATCATCGGCATGCCGATGTCGTTATTCAGATTGCCGACCGTCGCGAGCACCGCGGCATCGTCGGCGCCATCGAGCCGTGCTTGCGCGCGCAGAATCGCGGCACACATTTCCTTCACCGATGTCTTGCCATTGCTGCCGGTCACGCCGATCAAGGGCAAGCTGAATCGGCTACGCCACCACGCAGCCAGGGCGCCCAACGCGAGGCGCGTATCCGGCACCACAACGCAAGGTAATGGCAGCGCCGCAGCCGTCTCTGCGTGGCGCTGGTCGATCAGCGCAGCGGCTGCGCCACCTTCGGCAGCCTGCGCTAGAAAATCGTGTCCATCAAAGTTGTCGCCGCGCAACGCGACGAAGAGTTGCCCCGTCGCGAGCGTGCGCGTATCACTGCCAACCGACTGCAGCTCGGTATCGGTCCCGCGCAACGCCGCGCCCAACGCACTGGCGACTTCACTCAGTTTCATCATGCTGAGGCTCCTTGCGGATCCTTCCACTGCTTCAACGCGAGTTGTGCATGTTCGAGATCAGAGAACGGATGCCGCTCGCCCGCCACCTCCTGGTAGGGTTCGTGCCCCTTGCCGGCAAGCAGGACCACATCATCGGGGGCCGCCTGAACGATCGCCTCGGCGATCGCACGGTCGCGATCAGCAACGACGACCGCCGTTGCGCCAGCGCCAGCGCGGATCTGTTCGAGAATCGCGAGCGGGTCTTCGCTACGCGGGTTATCGCTGGTGAGCACGACACGGTCTGCAAGTCGCGTCGCGACTGCGCCCATCATCGGCCGCTTGCCGGGGTCGCGATCACCGCCACAACCGAACACACACACGAGTTGACCACCACGCGCCAGGGCTGCCGGTCGAAGCGCCTTGAGCGCCTGCTCAAGGGCGTCGGGGGTGTGTGCGTAGTCGACCACCACCAGCGGCTGCATGACGCCACCGATCGCTTGCATCCGCCCGGGCGGTGCATGCAGCGCCTGCAGCACGCCTGCCACATCGTCGAGCGCATGGCCGGCGGCAAGCAGGCTGCCGGCCACGGCCAGCAGGTTGCTGACGTTGAAACGGCCGACAATGCCGACTTCGACTTCCGCCCGCATCCCACTCCACATCAGCGTGAAGCGCTGGCCGGTCGCGGTGCCGTGGATGTCTGCGGCGACCAGCGGACGGACACCTGCGGGCAGATGCTCCGGACAATCGCCCGCGGAGTAGCCAATCGTCAGCGGCAAGCGACCACCGCAATCTGCCGCGAGTTCCAGCCCGAATTCGTCGTCGAGGTTGATCACCGCGGCGCGCAGCGCGGGCCAGTGAAACAGCTTCGCCTTGGCGGCCGCGTAGGCTTCCATCGAACCGTGGTAGTCGAGATGATCCCGCGTCAGGTTCGTGAATACGGCAGTGTCGAAATGCGCGCCGGCAACACGATCTTGATCGAGGCCGATCGAAGAGACTTCCATTGCCGCGGCGCGTGCGCCATCCGCAACAAAGTCCGCCAATGCGGCGTGCAGCACCAGCGCGTCCGGTGTGGTATTGAGGCCTTCCTCAAGCGCGTCGGGGTAGCCGATGCCAAGCGTGCCGACCACGCCGCAACGCTCATGCAGCGCCGTGAAGCAGCGTGCCAGCCACTGCGATGATGAGGTCTTGCCATTGGTACCGGTAATACCGACCAGACGCAGCTGGCGAGAAGGCTCACCGTAGACGAGGCTCGCCAAGTCGCCCGCAACGTGCGCGAGACCTTCCCAACCGAGATGCGGCACGACCACCGCGCCATCCCAGTGATAGCCCGCGCGCTCCCACAGAACGGCGGCGGCGCCACGGCGAACCGCCTCTGCGATGTAGCGGCGACCATCGCTGCGCGCGCCAGGATACGCAAGGAATACATCACCCGGCTCGACGGCGCGCGAATCCGCGCACAGACGCGTCGGCACAACGCCACTGGAGGCCAGTGCATCGAGAATCAGGCGTGCTTCGCGCTGGCTCACATGCCCTCCTTGACGTCCGCATCGGAGCGCTGCGTTTGCGCAACCTGCATCGGGCGCAACGGCGCGTCAGGCGGCACACCCAACGCGCGCAGGGAGCCCGCCATCACCTCGGAGAACACCGGCGCGGCGACTTCGCCACCGTAGTGCTTGCCACCGCTCGGCTCGTCGATCATCACCGCAACAACCAGGCGCGGGTTTGAGATCGGACCAAGCCCTACAAAGGAAGAGACATACTTGTTGGCGTACACGCCACCTTCAATTTTCATCGCGGTACCGGTCTTGCCGCCAACGCGATAACCCGGCACCTGTGCAAGCGTGGCGGTACCGCCAGGTTGCGTCACGCTTTCAAGCATGGCGCGCACTTCACGTGCGGTCTGCTCGGTGAAAACGGACTTGCCATGCAGCGGCGGGGTATCGACGCGGGTGAGCGAAAGCGGGATCAGATCGCCCTGGCGCGCAAACACCAGGTAAGCCTGCGCCATCTGCATCAGGTTTACCGAAATCCCGTGGCCGTAAGACATCGTCGCCTGCTCGATCGGGCGCCAGATCCGCGCCGGACGCAGGCGGCCAGGCGCCTCGCCGGGGAAGCCAAGCTTGAGCTGCGAGCCGAAGCCGAGCGAGTCGAACATCTGCCACATCTCTTCCGGCGGCATCGACAGCGCCATCTTGGCGGAGCCGATGTTCGACGATTTCTGAATCACCTGCGCAACCGTCAGCGCACCATGCGGATGCGCATCCGAGATCGTTGCGGAGCCAATCGTCATGCGGCCCGGCGCGCAATTGATGATGGTGTCGAAGCGGAACTTGCCCTTGTCCAGCGCCAGCGCGGCGGTGAAGGGCTTCATCGTCGAACCCGGCTCGAAGGTGTCGGTGAGCGCGCGATTGCGCAGCTGCGCACCGGAGAGGCGGACGCGGTTGTTCGGGTTGTAGGTGGGGTTGTTGACCAGCGCGAGGATCTCGCCCGTCTTCACATCGAGCACGACCGCACTGCCGGCCTTGGCCTTGTTGACCGTCACCGCCTGCTTGAGCGCACTGTAGGCGAGGTACTGGATCTTCGAATCCAGCGCCAGCACCACATCGGCCCCTTCACGCGGCTTCTTGATCGATTCGACGTCCTCGACGATGTGGCCGCGACGATCCTTGATCACTCGGCGACTGCCGGCCTGACCAACCAGGTCTTTCTGGAACGCAAGCTCGATACCTTCCTGCCCCTTGTCGTCCACATCGGTAAAACCAACCACATGGGCCGCGACCTCACCAGTCGGGTAGAAACGGCGGAATTCGTTCTGCTCGTGAATGCCAGGCAGGTTCAAGGCTGAAATGCGATCCGCGAGTTCCGGCGGCACTTGGCGCTTCAGGTACACGAACTCCTTCTCGGACGCGAGCTTGCGATTGAGCTCGCTCGCATCCATGCCCAGCATGCGCGCCAGCTCGCGCGACTGCGCAGGCGTCAGATTCACGTCGTCCGGAATCGCCCACACCGAGCGCACCGGCGTGCTCACCGCGAGCACGTCGCCATGGCGGTCGACAATCTTGCCGCGATCGGCGGGCAACTCGATCACACGCGCATAACGCGACTCGCCTTTCGCCTGCAGGAAATCGGTTTTGACGCCCTGCAGCCACACCGCGCGGCACACCAACGCCACCGACGCCGACAGCAGCACCACGAGCACGAAACGCGCACGCCAGACCGGCAGCTTCTCGGAAAGCAGCGGGTTATGGTTGAAGGTGAAATTCTTCTTCACCGCGAAGCTCCAGCATCGCCATCGAGCACCAACACGTGGCGCGGATCGGGGGTAACAAGGTGAAGTCGTTCGCGCGCCACCTTCTCGACCCGTGCGTGGGCGGCCCAGGTGCTTTGCTCAAGCTGCAACTGCCCCCACTCCACCTCCAGCGCGCGCTCACGGCTCTGCAGGCGTTCGAGCTCAATGAACAACTTGCGCGACTGGTGCTGCGCCGACACCAGCGCGAGCGCGCTTGCCAGCACCAACACGATCAGAATCACATTGACGCGAACCATCGCTCAGATCCGCTCCGCAACGCGCATGATCGCGCTGCGCGCGCGTGGGTTAGCCGCCACCTCGGCAGCGCTCGGCCGCACCGGTTTGCCGATCAGGCGCATCGGCGGCGGCGGCAGATCTGCCGCGCGCACCGGCACGCCACGCGGCGGCTCGACCGAATGCGACGCATCACGCAGGAACTGCTTGGCGATGCGATCTTCGAGGGAGTGAAAGGCAATCACAGCGATTCGACCACCGGTCGCGAGCCGATCCACGCATTGCGGAAGGATCAGCGACAGCTCCTCAAGCTCGCGATTGACGTGAATCCGTAGAGCCTGGAAGGTGCGCGTCGCAGGGTGCTGCCCCGGCTCGCGCGTGCGCACGACCTTTTCCACGAGCGCGGCAAGTTGCCGTGTGGTTGTAACAGGTTGCCCTGCCCGAGCAGCAACAAGCGCCTTTGCAATCTGGTAAGCAAACCGTTCTTCACCGTACCCCCTCACAACTTCGGTGATTTCCTGCACGGATGCCCGCGCAAGCCATTCCGCGGCGGTTTCGCCGCGGGTCGTATCCATGCGCATGTCGAGTGGCGCATCGAATCGGAAACTCATGCCGCGCTGGGCGTCGTCGAGCTGCGGAGAAGACACCCCCAGATCCAGCAGCACGCCATCCACTTTCGCCACGCCCAGCTCATCGAGGGCGCCGGAGAACGCCGAGAACGGTTCGTGCACCAGCGTCAGCCGCACGTCGCCAAGCGCCTTGCCGGCTGCGATCGCGACCGGGTCGCGATCAAAGGCGATCAAGCGACCTGTCGGCCCAAGGCGTTTCAGGATTGCGCCGCTATGGCCACCACGACCGAAGGTGCCGTCGACGTAAACCCCTTCCGGCCGGATGGCGAGCGCTTCGACCGCCTCGTCCAGCAGGACTGTCACGTGCGCCAGTTCGGCGCTCACAGCGACAAGGTCTCCAGGCCAGGCGGGAGCAGATCGGCGCCCAGCGCCAGCATCTCTTCCTGCTGCTTCTGCCAGCCGGCGTCGGACCACAACTCGAAGTGGTTGCCCTGCCCCACCAGCCAGACCTGTTTGTCGAGCTGGGCGAACTGGCGCAGCTCCGGCGCGATCAGCACTCGGCCAGCGGCATCCATTTCTTCGTCGCGAGCAAAGCCGACCAGCAAACGTTTGAGCAGTGCGGAACGCGCCTCAAGGCTGGGCGCGGCGAGGACCTTGTCGCGGATCGGCTCCCACGCAGGCACCGGATAGACAAGTAGGCAACGATGCGGATGCGCGGTGATCACGAGCTGACCACTCGACATGACGGTCAGGGCGTCACGATGCCGCGACGGGATCGCCAGGCGACCCTTCGCATCGAGACTCAGCGCGGCAGCGCCCTGAAACATCGAAACCCTTTCAGCTCATCGGGAGGCGGCTCTGCCACTTTGCGACACGCGCAGAGGGCTTGCGTCCACTTTTTCCCATTTTTCTCCACTTCGCACCACTTTAGGTAAAAGAAACAACCCGGTCAAGCGAGCCCCGCGACGTTTTTCTCAAGCAACACAATGACTTATCGCTGCGCGACCAATTTCACACAGAGAAATATTCAATCAATCCAATGGGATAGAAGAACAAGCGCAGAAAGCGCTTGAATTTTGCGACCTAGCGGAAGGTCGGCATCCGCCGCATCGCAGACGCGACAGGCGATTCGCCGGATACGCAATGTGCGTATCCAGACCGAACGTAGCGGGAGAACAAAGGCGGGAAGTGGAAGTCCGCCGATAAGCCGGGTTCTGTCGCGCCACCTTGCGGCGACGGGGCAGTCATTCCTCTGGTCGACGCATTGCTGCGAAGCTCTAGCAGCCTACCCGGGAGCTCAGCGGGCCGCCTCAACGCTCCCCTATTTGGCCTTGCCCCGAATGGGGTTTACCGTGCCGTCCGTGTCGCCACGTCCGCGGTGGGCTCTTACCCCACCGTTTCACCCTTGCCTGATCCCCTCGCGGGGCCATCGGCGGTCTGCTCTCTGTTGCACTTTCCGTCGCCTTGGGCCTTTCGGCTTATAGCGCCCGGCCGTTAGCCGGCATTCTGCCCTGCGGGGCCCGGACTTTCCTCGATACCTCGCGGTACCGCGACTGCCTGGCGGACTTCCAAGACGGATTGTACCGCGTCAGGGGTTCAGCTCGGTCATTCGCCACCCGCTGCGGGTCGCCGACCAACTCAGATGTCGATTCGGCGCTGCACGCAAATCTAGCCGCTCGGCGCGCTGTGGCAGCAAGATAAGCAAGCCAAAGCTTGCAGGGGGTGTAGCAAGTCGCGGCGAAGCAAGGTTCATTGGCTCGCAAAGCGGCAATCCGGGCGCCGGCCACAGGAAGCGCTGACGCGACGAGTCGGAGAGGCGAGCCCAAACCTCCGCGCGCAAGGCTTGGCACTTGCGCGACCGCGCCCCTGCAACGCTGACTCGGCCGCGCAAGCGCCACTGCACCCGCGCATTAGCAAAGTACCAGCACGCTTCGGCCTTCGCGTCGTGCGTGATCTGCTCGCATTTTTGACTACGAAGGTCGGTCGTGAAGACCAGCTCTCCGGCCTGACCAAAGCGACGGAATGTTAGGGTGCGATTCGCCGGGAAACCGTCGACATCGAGCGTTGCGAGCTGCACAAAACTCGCGGCGGGATGCTGCGCGTGTGCAGCCAGATCGGCACTGAGAACATGGCGCCAAGCCGGCACGATCTCGGCCGGCGTAGGGGGGCGGGAGGACATTCGTTCGAGCTTCAGGGGAATGGATCAACGAAACGCCTAAGCGGGCTTAGGCACAGAGACTTGGCGGATCAGCCTGGTGCTGCAGCGCACCGATGAGCACGGGCCGCCAATTAACGAATTATTGCATGCACCTGTGCCGCCCCCGCCTCCGCTGCCGTTCAGATCCGGCCGGCACGGCCGTTAAAGCGTTGTCGTCAACATCGTCCGGAATCCCCGCCGTGTCCTCGATCAAGAAGATATCCGCCGAACAATTGCGCGTTGGCATGTTCCTGCACGACCTCGATTGTGGATGGATGGAACACCCCTTCCTGCGCAACCGCTTCCTGCTCTCCGACGATGCTCAGATCGAAAAGGTGATGGCAGCCGGTATTCACGACGTTTACATCGATACGTCGCGCGGCCTGGACGTGACCGATGCGCCAACCGCCGAAGAGGTGAAAGCCACGATCGAGCGGGAAATGATCGAACTGGCGGCACAGAAACCGGTCGTGCCGCTGAAACTGGACGTCGCCGCGGAAATGGCCCGCGCCAAGCAGATCAAGAGCCAGGCCGAAGCCATGGTGCGCAACGTGATGCAGGACGTGCGGCTAGGCAAAGCCGTCGAGATGGAGGCGGTCGAGCCGCTGGTGCAAGACATCACCGAATCCGTGCTGCGCAACGGCGGCGCATTGCTGACGCTGCTACGCATCAAGAACAAGGACGACTACACCTTTCTGCACTCGGTCAGTGTTGGAACACTGCTGATTGCGTTCTGCCGTGGTGTTGGCATGGACGCCGAGCTCACTCACCAGGCCGGCCTCGGCGGCCTGCTGCACGACACCGGCAAGGCCTTCGTGCCGGACGAGGTGCTCAACAAGCCAGGCCGTTTGACCGATGAAGAATTCGATCTGATCAAGCGGCATCCGAAGGACGGCTGGGACGTGCTTCTGAAGACGCCGGACATCGGCGAGATTCCGCTCGACATCACGCTGCACCACCATGAACGGATCGACGGCAGCGGCTATCCGGACAAGCTGCCCGGCGACAAGATTTCAACCCTCGCGAAAATGGCCGCGATCGTCGATGTCTACGACGCCATCACCGCCGACCGCTGTTACCACAAGGGTATGCCAGCCACCGACGCACTGCGCAAGCTCTACGAATGGAGCAAGTTCCATTTCGAGCCGACGCTGGTGCAGGCCTTCATGCGCATCGTCGGCATTTACCCGGTCGGCACGCTGGTCAAGCTGGAATCCGGCAAGCTGGGCGTGGTCACCGAGCAGAACGAGAGTAGCCTGCTGACACCGGTGATCAAGGTGTTCTTCTCGGCCAAGTCGAACGGCTATGTCGAGCCTTATCTGCTCGACCTTTCGCGGCCGCTGGGCAGTGGTGGCGGAGACCGCATCGTCGGTCACGAAGATCCGGCGAAATGGAAGCTGGACCCGATGCGTTTCCTGGGCATCTGAGTCGGCGGCGGCGACCGGTATAATCCGCGTTTTACCCGGATTCCTGCCATGACCAAGCCGCTCTTCGAGTCCTCGATCAAGAGCCTGCCGCTCCTCGGACGCGGCAAGGTGCGCGACATCTATGCTGTCAGCGATGACAAGCTGCTGATCGTCACCACCGACCGCCTGTCCGCTTTCGACGTAGTGCTACCCGACCCGATCCCGCGCAAGGGCGAAGTACTGACCGCGCTGGCGAACTTCTGGTTCGACAAGCTCGCGCATGTGGTGCCGAACCAACTGACCGGTATCGACCCCGAGAGCGTGGTGGCCGAAGACGAACGCGACCAGGTGCGCGGGCGCGCGCTGGTGGTGAAGCGCCTGAAGCCGCTGCCGATCGAAGCGGTGGTACGCGGCTACATCATCGGCGGCGGCTGGAAGGATTACCTTGCGACCGGCGCCGTATGCGGCATCGCGCTGCCGGCCGGCCTGCAACAGGCCGCGAAACTCCCGCAGCCGATCTTCACGCCGTCGACCAAGGCCGAACTCGGCACGCACGACGAGAACATCGACTTCGCGAAATGTGAGGCGCTGGTTGGCCCCGCCCTCGCCGCTCAGGTGCGCGACACCGCGATCCGCCTGTATTCCGCAGCCCGTGACTACGCCGCCAGCCGCGGCATCATCATCGCCGACACCAAGTTCGAGTTCGGCCTCGACGCTGCCGGCACGCTGCACATCATCGATGAGGCATTGACGCCGGATTCGTCGCGCTTCTGGCCCGCCGACAGCTATCGCGAAGGCATCTCGCCGCCGTCGTACGACAAGCAGTACGTGCGCGACTATCTGGAAACGCTGGACTGGAACAAACAGGCACCAGGCCCGAAGCTGCCGGCTGAAGTCGCCGAGCGCACCGGCGCCAAGTATGTGGAAGCCTACGAACGCCTGACCGGCAAATCGCTCGGCTAAGTCACCTGCAACACCATGAAAAACGCCCGCTTGATGCGGGCGTTTTGTTTTGCAGCGCCGAGCTGGCTCAACCCGCCAACGCAGCAAGCGCCTTGCGCCGCTCGTCCGCCGCATCCAGGTGCAGCTGTTCAAGCACATCGTCCGGGATCCCGTGCGCGACGATCTTGCGCAGACTGGTCCGCGCGTCCTCGCTCATCAGCGTCAGCGGGTTCGGGGTGTCGGCCAACAGGCAGGCCACCATCAGCACATCGGGCAAGCTTGCGGGCGGCCACATCGAGCCGTACAGCTCGCGATCATTGACCGCATCCGCCAGCTCCGGCGCCATGCCAAGCGCCTTGAGCACCGCCTCACCGATCGGTTTGTGCCAGCACAGCAGCATGTCGGAGAGTTCATTCTCCGAATCCAGCAGTGCCGGGTAGTCAGCCGCCTTGCCGAGCAGGTAGAACTGGCCGATGTCGTGCAGCATGCCGGCAAGCAGGGCGTCGTCAGGCGGCACGGTGCGGAAGGTGGCACTGATCGCGTAGGCCCAGCCGGCTACGTCGAGGCTGTGATCCCACAACAGCGTTGCATAGCGCCGCGCTGCACCAAGCCGTTCGCCCTGCGCCAACTGGGCAGTGGCAACCGCGAGCGCGAGGCTGCGCACAGCGGCGTGTCCGATCCGCATCACTGCGGACTTCACATCCTTCACCTGCGTGCCACTCCCCGCATACAGCACCGAATTGGCGAGACCGACCACGCGCGCCGCCAATACCGGCTCGAGCTGAATCAGGGGAACCAACGCATCAAGTCCGGCGTCTTCCCGTTCAAGCGTCTTCTGGATTTTCTGCGACACCTCCAGAAAGGTCGGGAAGTTCAGGCTGCCGTCGGCAAGTTCGCGCTCGATCTCGGCACCAAGCGCCTCGCGCTGCGACTGGGCGTTGTCCATCTGGTACTACCTCCGGAAGAATAGCGCCCCCGTGCGGGGGTATTCGGGCTGCAGCGGTCGGGTTTCAGGCCCGCACCGCCCAAGCAGTGTTTTCGGCACAATAGCGGCACAACTTTTGGGTCATCGACATGAACAATCCCCTGCTCGACTTCTCCGGCGCACCGCGCTTCGACATTGTCACCCCGGAACACGTCTCGCCGGCAATTTCCAGCCTGCTCGATGAAGCCCGAGCGCTGGTCGAAACGCTGACCAGCCAGCCCGGTGCGCCGACTTGGGAGAACTTCGTTCAGCCCCTGTCGGATGTCAGCGATCGGCTTGGTCGCGCCTGGGGTGTCGTACGCCATTTGCATTCGGTGCTGGATCTGCCGCCTTGGCGCGAAGCCTACAACGCGATGCTGCCGGAGGTAACCCGTTTCTTTGCCGAGCTGGGTCAAAACGCTGCGCTGTTCAGTGGCTACAAGGCGCTTGCCGCGCGCAGCGATTTCGCAAACTGGCCGCGCGCGCGCCGCAAGGTGATCGAAGATGCCGTGCGCGATTTCCGTCTTTCCGGCGCCGAGTTGCCGGACGCCGACAAACCACGTTTTCAGGCGATTCAGGAGGAACTGGCCGGGCTGTCCGCCAAGTTCTCGGAGAACTTGCTCGATGCGACCAACGCCTGGCATGAGGACTTTGCGAGCCCGGAAGCACTCGCTGGCCTGCCCGCCGACACCATCGCAAACGCGAAGGCCGTGGCCGAAAAGGCCGGCGTCACCGGTTACCGGCTGACGCTGCAAGGTCCGTGTGTGATGGCCGTGCTGCGGCAAGCCGATGACCGCGGGCTGCGCGAACGCGTGTGGCGCGCCAATGCGACACGCGCCTCGGAATTCTCGGCAGAGATCGGCCACCCGGAATGGGACAACGGCCCGCTGATCGCGCGCATCCTGACGCTGCGCGAGGAAGCCGCGCGCCTGTTGGGCTATCCGAATCACGCCAGCGTATCGCTGGTGCCGAAGATGGCCGGCTCGCCGGAAGAAGTGATTGAGTTTTTGCTCGACCTCGCACGTCGCGCACGGCCGTCGGCCGAACGCGACCTGGCCGAACTGCGCGAGTTCGCGGCAGCGTCGCTGGGTATCGCAGACCTTCAACCCTGGGACATGGGCTACGCCGCGGAGAAGCTGCGGCAGGCGCGCTACGACTTTTCGGAAGAAGCGCTGCGCCAGTACTTCCCCGAGCACAAGGTGCTCGACGGGCTGTTTGGCGTGGTCGGCCGCCTCTACGACGTGACGATCCGCCCTGACACGGCGCCCGTATGGCATCCGGATGTCCGCTACTTCACGCTGACGCGTGACGGCAAGGACATCGGCCACTTCTACCTCGACCCCTACGCGCGCGACACCAAGCGCGGCGGCGCCTGGATGGACGAAGCCCGCTCGCTGCGCGAGACCGCCGCCGGCCGCGAAACGCCAATCGCCTACCTGGTCTGCAACGCATCGCCACCGGCCGATGGCCGCCCCGCGCTGTACAGCTTCGACCAGGTCATCACGCTGTTCCATGAGGCCGGCCATGGTCTGCATCACCTGCTCACCCGGGTCGCGGAGCCCGGCGTGTCGGGCATCAACGGCGTTGAATGGGATGCGGTGGAGCTACCGAGCCAGTTCATGGAGAACTTCTGCTGGGAATGGGAAGTGCTGAGCAACATGACCGCGCACGCGGAAACCGGCGCCCCGCTGCCGCGCGAGCTGTTCGACCGCGTACTGGCGGCGAAGAATTTCCACGCCGGGCTGGGCATGCTGCGGCAGGTGGAATTCGCCTTGTTCGACATGCGCCTGCACAGCGAATTCAACCCTGCGGCGGGCGACGTTATGGCGCTGCTGCGCCAGGTGCGTGACGAAGTGGCGGTGATTCATCCGCCGACTTGGCAGCGCTTCCCGAACGCCTTCAGCCACATCTTCGCGGGCGGTTACTCGGCCGGCTACTTCAGCTACCACTGGGCCGAGGTGCTGTCGGCCGACGCGTATTCGGCCTTCGAAGAAGCCGCCGAAAAGACCGGCAGCGTGCTCGACCGCGCCACCGGCGAACGCTTCATGCAGGAAGTGCTCGGCGTCGGCGGTTCGCGGCCGGCGCTCGAATCCTTCACCGCCTTCCGCGGCCGCCCACCAAAGCCTGACGCATTGCTGCGCCATCACGGTATGATTACGGCATGAACACCAAAATCGCTTGTTCCGCCATATTTGCGATCGGGCTCCTTGGCGCGGCGCCCGCCTTACACGCCGAGAACATCATCCGCTGGGTTGATTCGAGCGGTCGGGTGCACTACTCGGACATGCCGCCACCGCCCGATGCGAAACGGGTGGAAGAGCGCATGCTCAAAAGCAATTCAATACAAGCCGAAGGCCTGCCCTACGCCACTCGCCAAGCGGCGTCACGATACCCCGTGACCCTCTACACCACAGCCGAACGCTGTGACGGCTGCGATCCCGCGCGCAAGTACCTCCAGACGCGTGGCGTGCCCTACTCGGAAGTCAAACTAACCAACGCCGAGGAAGCCGCATCGGCTGCACGACTGCTGGGAAAAAGCAAAGGGGAGGAGATCGGGGTGCCAGCGATCCTGATCGGAGGTAAGGCGATCCACGGTTTCCTTGAGTCGGAATGGGCATCAGAGCTCAGCAGCGCCGGCTATCCATCGAAGTCACGCTGAGCATGCGCCGCCCACGCAGACCCGCCGGTAGAATCGGCGGGTCTTTTTCTTTTGGGGTCCGCCTTGAAGCTCGCCACCTGGAATGTGAATTCGCTCAAGGTCCGCTTGCCGCATCTGCTTGACTGGCTCGCGCGTGAACAACCCGATGTCGTATGCCTGCAGGAGCTCAAGTGCGAAGACAGCGTCGTACCGCGCGCCGATATCGAAGCTGCCGGTTATCGGCTGGAAGCGCACGGCCAGAAAACCTACAACGGCGTCGCGATCCTGTCGCGCGCGCCGATCGACGCGGTGCAACGCAATATCCCCGGCTTTGCTGATCCGCAAGCGCGCGTGATCGCCGCGACGATCGGCGATGTGCGCGTCATCGGCGCCTACTTTCCGAATGGCCAAGCAGTCGGTTCGGAGAAGTTCGCCTACAAGCTCGAATGGCTCGCTGCATTGACCGAATGGCTGCGCGGCGAGATCGCTGCGCACCCGAAGCTGGTGCTGACCGGTGACTTCAACATCGCGCCGGAAGACCGCGACGCGCACCCCGACTGGAAAGACGAAATCCACGTTTCGACGCCCGAGCGCGACGCCTTCAAAGCCCTCACCAACCTCGGCTTGGTCGACGCTTTCCGCCAGTTCGAGCATCCGGAGAAAAGCTTCTCGTGGTGGGATTACCGGATGAATGCCTTCCGCCGCAATTTCGGTCTGCGCATCGACCACATCCTGTTGACGCCGCCGTTGGCTGCGGCGCTGTCGCAGTGCAGTGTCGACAAGAGCACCCGCGTGCCTGTCTCTTATACACATCTCCGAGCCCACGAGACGTAGAGGAATCTCGT
>CAMFLH010000047.1 GCA_945957295.1 uncultured Uliginosibacterium sp. | reverse complement strand
GCTCGCACCGGTGCCGGTCGCGCTCAGTTTCGAGCTGGGCGGCGAGCGCTGGCGCTTGAGCGGCAACCTCGCCGGGCTGCGCGCCAGCGGCCAGTACCGCTACCGCATCGACGCCCTGCGCGCGGCTGACCGCGTCGAGGCGATCCTGTATCACTTGGTGCTCTGCGCCGCCGCGCCGGCTGACGTACAGGCGAGGACGCTGCAGCTCGCCAGTAACGAAGATCTGACCCTCGATCCGCTCCCCGCCGACCTCGCCCTGACCGAGCTTGAGCGGCTGCTCGCCTGGTATCGCCTGGGCCAGACGCGGCCGCTGCACTTCTACCCGAAGAGCGCCTGGGCCTATGTCGAGGGCGGGCTACGCATCTCAGAAGCCCGCAAGAAATGGGACGGCGCGATGTTCGCCGGAGAGAACGAAGACCCGCATTACCAGCTCGCGTTGCGCGGCGTTGCTGACCCGCTGGATGCCGAATTCGAGCAGGTCGCGCAGGATGTGTTCGGGTTGCTGATCTCCGACGCGGAGCAAATGGCATGAGCACGCTGCGTGATCTCGACGTCTTCGCCTGCCCGCTCTCCGGCGTCAGCCTGATCGAAGCCTCGGCCGGCACCGGCAAGACCTGGAACATCTGCGGCCTCTACCTGCGACTGCTGCTCGAACACGGCCTGCCGGTCGAGCGGATTCTGGTTGTCACCTTCACCAAGGCGGCCACCGCGGAACTGCGCGAGCGCATCCGCCAGCGCATCGTCGAAACGCTCGCCCACCTCGACGGCCTCGGTGCCGCAGGCGACCCCTTCGTGCCGCAGTTGCTCGCGGCGGTACGCGCAAGTGGCGTGGCCGACGAAGCCCGCCTGCGCAGCCAGCTCGATCTGGCGCTACAGACCTTCGACGAAGCGGCGATCTTCACGATCCACGGCTTCTGCCAGCGCGCGCTCGCCGACACGCCGTTCGCGGCGGGCCTGCCGTTCAAGCTCGAAGTCACGCCCGACGACCATGCGCTGATCCGCGAAGCCGTAGCCGATTTCTGGCGGCGCGAAGTCGCCACCGACACCTTGCCGCCCTCCCTTGCCGCCTGGCTGCTGTTGCGCAAGGACACGCCGGACACCTGGGCCAAGCTGCTGCGCGAATCACTCGCACGCCCGCTGGCGAAAGTGGAATGGCCGGCGGCGCCCGACGACGCACCGTCGCCCGAAACGCTCCAGCAACTTTTCGACGATGCGCGCGCCGCATTTGAAGTGGGCCCGCTGCCGGCCGACGTGCTCAAGAAAGCCGCCGCAGCGAAGGATCTCAATGCCGCGTCGTACAAACCCCATCTGATCGACGCCAGCGCGGCCGAGTGGCAGGCGTGGTTCGACAACGGCGACGCGCTGAGCACCGCGGTCGCACCAACGAGCGACAAATCACCACTGCGTCTGATGCGCGCGGGCTTCATCGCCAGCAAGCTCAACAAGGGCCGCACTGCGCCAGAGCACGCGTTCTTCGACGCAGCCGAGGCACTGGTCGCTGCGCGGGTCAGCACCGAGCAGGCGCTGGAACACGCTCGCCTCGGGCTGATCCGTCGCATGCTGGCCACGGCCGGCGAGTCGCTACGCGCTGCCAAACGCCGAGCGCGCGTGGTGGCCTACGACGACATGCTCGCCAACCTGCACCGCGCGCTCACCTCCGGCGCCAATCCGTGGCTCGCTGCCGCGCTGCGCGAGCACTACCCGGCCGCGCTGATCGACGAGTTCCAGGACACCGACCCGGTGCAGTTCGAGGTGTTCTCGCAGATCTACGCGGGCGAACCCGCGGGGCCGCTGTTCCTCGTCGGCGACCCGAAGCAGGCGATCTACAGCTTCCGCAACGCCGATCTGCACACCTACCTCGCCGCCGGCGACGCCGCCCAGCACCGCTATACGCTGCGCGAAAATCAGCGCTCCACCGGCCCGCTGATCAACGCGCTCAACACGCTTTTCAACGCCAACCCCGGCGCCTTCGTGCTGCCCAAACTTGGCTACGAGACCGTGCGGGTGGGCGCCAAACCGCGGCCGGTATTCAGCGACGAAAGCGGCACGCCCAATGCGGCGCTGCTCCTGTGGCAACTACCACCCGGCGAGGCCGGTAACGCGGTGTTGCGCAGCACGGCCATGGCTCAGGTGCCCGCTGCCTGCGCCAGCGAAATCGCGCGCCTGCTGGCCGCCGGCCAACGCGGCGATATCCGCATCGGCGGCCGCCCCCTCGCTGCCGCGGATATCGCGGTGCTGGTGCGCAGTCACAAGCAGGCTGCGCTGATCAAGGCCGCGCTGGCGCAAGTCGGCGTTGCCAGCGTCGAGATTTCGCAGACCGACGTATTCCAGACACTGGAAGCCATCGAACTCGCGCGTGTGCTGCACGCGGTGCGCGAACCCGCCCGCGTCGGCCTGCTGCGCGCCGCGCTCGCCACCACGCTGATGGGCGAAACCGCTGAAGCGCTCGCCGCGCTGGACCACGACGAAGCCCGCCTGCAGGCACAGGTCACCCGCTTCGCCGAATGGCGCGAGCTGTGGAACCACCGCGGCATCGGCATGATGCTGCGGCGCTGGCTGGCTGGCGACGATGCCACGCAAAGCGTGGTCGCCCGCCTGCTCGCAGCCGGCGACGGCGAACGGCGGCTGACCAACCTGCTCCACCTCGCCGAGTTGCTGCAACAGGCCGGCGACACCCACCGCTCGCCCGAGGCGCAGCTGCGCTGGTTCGCCGACCAGTTGCAGGCCGATCGGCATGAAGAGGTGGCGCAGTTGCGGCTGGAATCCGACCGCAAGCTGGTGCAGATCGTCACGATCCACAAATCGAAGGGGCTGGAATACCCGATCACCTTCACGCCCTTCCTGTGGGACGGCCACCGCCGCACCGATGCCAGCGGCGACGCAGTCGAATACCACGACGCAAGCGGCCGCATCGTGCTCGACTACCGCCCCGAAGCGGGCGAAGACGACACGATCAAGCAGGCGCGCAAACGCGAGCGCGCCGCCGAAGACGTGCGGCTCGCCTATGTCGCACTGACCCGTGCGGTGTTCCGCAGCTATGTGGTGGTCGGCAACTACCTCAAGCCTGCCGGCAAGAGCGTCAGCGCCAAGGAATCGGCGCGCTCGGTGCTGAACTGGATCGCCGCCGGTGCGGGCCACGCGCAACTGGAATGGGATGCCGGCGAAGCCCCCGCAGCAGAAATCGATGCCGCGTGGCGGCGCATTGCGGATACCGCCGCCGGCGACATCGCGCTGACACCCCTGCCGATTGCAGCGGCCACGCGGCTCGACAGCGCCCCGCCGCCGCTCGACCAACTGAGCGCCCTGCCCGCGCCACACCACATTCCAGACGCATGGAAGATCGGCAGCTTCAGCCGGCTCGTGCAAGGCGTCCACAGCGCTCACGGTGCCGAGCAGGACCACGACGCCCTGGCCGCGCCGCGCCCCCTCGGCCCGACCCCGGCGAGCATCCCGCCCGACGATGTGCTGCACTTCCCGCGCGGCGCATCGGCCGGCGACTGCATGCACGCCGCCTTCGAGCGGGCCGATTTCACCGACCCCGCAAGCTGGGACACCGCCGCCCGCGCCGCGCTGCGCGATCACCCGCAACGCGGCATCGAAGGCAGCCGCAGCGAGTTGGCACGGCAAGTCGAACAACTCACCGGCCTGATCCGCGACGTCGTCAGCACGCCGCTGCCGGCAGGCCTGCGCCTGGCAGACCTGCCGACGAAGAAGCGGCTCACCGAAATGGGCTTCCACCTGCCGGCGTCCACCTTGAGCGCCGCTCGGCTCAACACCTGGCTCGCCGACCACGGCTATCGCATGCCGCCGCTGGGCTTCCAGAGCCTGCAGGGCTACCTCTCCGGCTTCATCGACCTCGTCTTCGAGCACGACGGCCGTTACTGGGTGCTGGACTGGAAATCCAACATGCTCGGCTTCAACGCCGACGACTACCGCGGTGAAGCGCTCGCCGACGCGATGGCCGCGCACGGCTACCACCTGCAGTACCTGCTCTACCTCGTTGCGCTGCACCGCCATCTGAAGTTGCGGCTGCCGCACTATGACTACGACAGCCACATCGGGGGGGCGCTGTATTTGTTTGTTCGGGGCGTGCGGCCGGGGTGGCTGGCTGAGGACGGCGCTCAGGCCGGGGTGTATTTCAGGCGGCCGAGTCGCACGGATGTCGAAGCGTTGGACGCTTTGATTACGGGTGCTGGCGATGGTGGGGTTTCGGCGCCATGAGCGGCCACGCAGTGGCGCACTGCCGGAACAATTGGGTTGGTTGGGCTGAGCTTGGCGGAGCCCAACGGATTGGCTTGCGATTAGTGCTGCCGGAATACGCCGGCCTTCCCGCTGAAGCCGGGTCCCGCCCCGGCGGGCGTCTTACTTTCTGGCAACAGCACCAGAAAGTAAGCAAAGAGTGCCGCCCCGCTTCAACGCCCCGCCTGCGGCGGGGTTCCCTGCGCTGCTCGCGTCGCCGGGGGCCTGCGGAACTCGCCCTCGCTGCGCTCGGAGCTCAAACAGTCCTCGGCCCCGCCGTGCTGCGCACGTCGGAACCCGGCAACGCTGCGCTGCTCGGCGTTTCAGAGGGGGATCGAAAGGCGTCGACGTTTGACGGCCGCTCGGTTTTGGAAACCCGGATGCAGGCCCAAGGCTGGAATCCGGCGGCGGCAGTTGGACGATTGGCAGTAACCCCGGATTCAGCTCCGCTCCATCCAAGCAACGAACAACCGGCACGCGTCGATCAACCGATGGTTTTGACTTTCGGGTCCCGTCGAGAGCGCCGAGTAGCGGAGCACGACCGGGAAAAAGGCCGAGGACTGTTTGAGCTCCGAGCGCAGCGAGGGCGAGTTCCGCAGGCCCCCGGTCGTGCGAGCAACGCAGGGAAGTCAGGTGCGCAGCACCTGGCCGCGAACGCCGGGAGCCCTTCTCTTTGGTTCCTTTCTCTTGGGCAAGCAAGAGAAAGGAACCCGGCCGCCGGGACGGACTCCCGGCCAAAGCACGCCGGCAAAGCAACAACGCCCATCGCTTGCCGAACCCCAAGATCACCCAACCCCGCGTTGGGCTTCGCACCGTTCAGCCCAAGCTACGCGGCTAGCCCCAATTCTCAGCCAAAACCATGACTCACCGACACGCCGCCCACATTGCAACCGAGAGCGCCGCCGGCCTCTGCAAGCGCGCCCGGCACATCGCCCCGCTCCTAATCGCCACAGCGCTGCTCGGCGCTTGCAGCGACCCGGCAAAGGAACAGGGCAAAGCCGCTTTGGCGTACTGGGAAAACAAATGCAAGACCGTGGCCGGTGAAAAGGTCTACCGCAAGGTCGAGGGCGTTGAAGGGATTCTGCTGCTCAAGGTTCGACCCAAAGCGTCGGACCCGGAATGGTATGACCGGAACTTCCCCGGGGCGGCCTTTGCACGAGAGCGGCAGGCAGACGGCTACATTGAATCTTTCCTCGGCTACGAGCACTCGTCTGCGCCGGACGGCAAGCGGCCGATATCTCCGACGGATCGCGGCTACATCAACATCGACTTTCTGCCCCAGAACCCCAACAACGAACCTGGCTACCGCTACGTCGACGTAATCGACGAAAAGGATGGGGCGCGTTACCGCTATTCGGGGCGATGGGAGGAGCCTTGGTTGCAAGACAAGAGCTGGTTAAAAGGCTACATCAAGTTCTACTTGGATCGCGTTCCGGCCCCCGACCCCGCCCCGCGCTATGCCGTGACCTTCGAAGACCATGTGATCCCCGAAGAGCGGGCATTAGGCGTAGCCGCACCCTCAAAGTCATCGACACCCAAACCAACGAGGTGCTCGCCGAACGCACGGTCTACGCGGTGACCGGCGGATTCGAAGCACACAGCACCACGCCACCGTGGCTGGTGGCCAAGGTTTGTCCAATCCAGACGGGCGATTCCACCGCCGAGACCCAACTTTTCGTCGATCAGGTGCTGATTCCAGCGCGGGCGGAACCAAAATGACGCCCAACGCCCCTCTCGCTGACGGCTTCGCCCACCACATCACCCGCTGGGCAAAGCGCGCCGGCGCCAGCGAACCCGCCGTCGCCCTCGCCGAAGCCGCCGCGCGGCTAGTGTCGGCCGCCACCGCCGAGGGCCATGTCTGCGCCCATGTGGATGCGCTGCCGTCACCGTGGCAGGCGATGCCGCCGGACGAGTTGCACACCGCACTGATGGCGACCGGCGTGGTGGCCGACGACGCTTCCGCCGAGCCGGCGCCGCTGTTTGCTGATGACAATGGCCGCGTGTACCTGTGGCGCTACCACGACTACGAGCGCCGGCTGGCGGCCGCCTTGCATGCGCTGGCGCAGCCGTTCGCGCTGGGCGATGCCGACATCGCCCGGCTGCGCGCCCAACTCGACCAGCTCTTCCCCACCGACCCGCAGCGCAGTGAGCCGGACCGGCAGAAGCTCGCCGCCGCGCTGGCCCTGCAAGGCGGGCTGACGGTGATTTCCGGCGGGCCGGGCACTGGCAAGACGCACACGGTGGTCGGCCTGCTCGCGACCCTGCTGACGCTGCAGCCGAACACGCGGGTGGCGCTCGCGGCGCCCACCGGCAAGGCCGCCGCACGGATGATGGAAACGCTGCGCCGCCGCACCGCGGATCTGCCCGACGCGATCCGCGAACGCTTGCCGACCGAGGCGTGGACGATTCACCGCCTGCTGGGCGTGACCAGCGAAGCCGGGCGCTTCCGCCACCACCGCGACAACCCGCTGCCGATCGATGCCTTGGTGGTGGACGAAGCCTCGATGCTGGATCTCGCCCTCGCGACGCGGCTGGTCGAAGCAATGCCGGCCGGCGCGCGGCTGATTCTGCTCGGCGACAAGGATCAGCTCGCTGCAGTGGAAGCCGGCGCGGTGTTTGCCGAGCTCTCGGCGGGGCTAGGCTTCAGCGATCGGCGCGCCGCAGAACTCGCTGACCTTGCGGGCTGCACAGCCAACGCGCTGCACGACATCGCCAGCGGTGTTGCGCCGCTGCCGGACTCGGTGGTGTGGCTCACTGAAAGTCGCCGCTTCCGTGCCGATTCCGGCATCGGCCGGCTCGCAGCCGATATCAACGCCGGCCGCGGCGCGGAGGCACTGGCGTGGATGCAGGCGGCCGCGGACGAGTCGGTACGCTGGATCAACGACGCGGGTGAAGCGCCCGGCGCGGCGAGCCTCGCCGCAGTGCTCGCGGGTTACGCGCCTTACTTCGAGGCCTTGCTAGGCCCAGATGGCCATGACCCGGCCGCGCTGATGCGCGCACTGGACCGCTTCCGCGTGCTGTGCGCGGTGCAGGCGGGGCCGCGCGGCGTGGTGGCGATCAACGATTTCGTTGCACAACGCGTGCGCCGGCTGACCACGCCGGCCAGCAGCAGCCCCTGGTATCGCGGCCGCGCGGTGATGATCCTGCGCAACGACTACGCGCTGCGGGTGTTCAACGGTGACATCGGTCTCTGTGTGCCGGGGCCGGACGGCGAACTGGCCGTGGCCTTCCCCGACAGTGACGGCGCCTGGCGCCTGCTCACGCCAAGCCGCCTGCCCGAGCATGCCGACGCCTTCGCGATGACGGTGCACAAATCGCAGGGTTCGGAATTCGAGCGCGTACATCTGCTGCTGCCGGGCAGCGCCGCAGCGGTGATGACGCGCGAGCTGGCCTACACCGCGGTAACGCGGGCCGCGTCTGCGGTGGAGATTTCCGGCAATGGCGAGGTTTTCATCAGCGCCTGCGCGCAGCCGACGCGGCGGCGAAGCGGGCTGGGGCGGCAGTTGATGCAAGGCGTGCACTGACGGCTGACCAATGGCATTTCGGGCTGGCGACAAACGCCGGGCTTGGCCATACTCAGCTGGACCAAGCAGCCCGACAGCGCCTGAGCGCGCATCGCGACCGGAGGGTTCGAAATGCCAACAAGCGCCGGTTATTCGGGCACGCCGCTGGCGAAGAAGCTCGGCATCAAGACGTCGAGCCGGATCCTTCTCGTCGGCGCACCTGAGGGCTTCGTCGCCCTGCTCGACCCGCTGCCCGCGGGGGTGGCATTCGAGCATGCCGCCGGGCCGCAGGTGGATATCGCACATATCTTTGTGACCGAGCGCCTGGAACTGGATCGACAACTCGCCGCACTTCGCGCCACGATGCGCGACGACGCCGCGGTGTGGGTGTCGTGGCCGAAGAAGGCTGCAAAGGTGGCGACGGACATTACCGAAGACACGATCCGCGAACTCGCGTTGCGGCGCGGCTACGTGGATATCAAGGTCTGCGCGGTGTCGGAAGTCTGGTCCGCGCTCAAACTCGTCGTACGAAAGGCTCTTCGCTGATGATGCAAACCGGAACTCCCGCGCCACAATTGAGCCCGCCACAAATCGTCCGCACCGCTGCGCAGAAGACCGCGGTAATCCATGTCGTCTGCCCGCGCGCCGAGATCCGCAATGTGATGGAACCCGGCGTTCGCGAAGTCTACGCGGCACTCCGGGCCCAAGGCATTGCGCCAAGCGGCCCGTGGTTCACCCGCCATCTGCGGGTCGATCCGCAGGTATTCGACTTCGAGATCAGCGTTCCGGTCGCCAGCGCTGTCCAGCACGTCGGGCGGGTGCAACCGGGCGAACTGCCGGCGGCAACGGTCGCCCAAACCGTCTATCGCGGCCCCTACGAGGGACTCGGCGAAGCATGGCCGGCGTTCAAGGCGTGGATTCGCGAACAGGGGCATCAGGAAGCGCCGGGTTTGTGGGAGCGCTACCTCACCGACCCGGCGCAAAACCCGCACCCGCAGGACTGGCTGACCGAACTCAACCAGCCCTTGCAGCACGCCACGCCCTGAGCGTCTGCCAGGGCGCAGCGTTCAGGCCATCCGCTTCGCGAACTCGTCGATCAGCGCATGCAGTGTCGCGAGGTTGGTCGCGCGCGCCAGGATATCGTCCGACGCCTTTGTCGCTTCCGCCGCGCTGAGCTTGCCGCGCGCGATGGCCCACACGATGCGGGGCGTCATCAAACGATGCAGGTCGTTGAGCGCGAGGTCCGGATTCGGCTTGCCTTCGCGCGGGAAGTCGCTGTCGTAGGGCGGCGTCAGCTCCGGGGCATCGGTGCGCGGCGTGGTGCGCTGGAACACGGCCTCGAAGGTCGGCGCGCGGTCGGTGCGGTCACCCAGCGCCCAGGCGGACTTCGGGATGCCGTACCAGTGCAGCAGCGTGGCGAGAATCGAGGTCGAGTCGTAATGCACCGGCGTCGATGAGCGGAAGACGGTTTTCTCCTTGATCCACGGCGACACCAGGATGGTCGGCACCCGCACACCCATCATGTCAAAGCGGTAACCATCCACGACGTCGTTCGGCCACGGGTTCTCGGCATACGGCGGCGCCACATGGTCGTAGATACCGCCGTGTTCGTCGAAGGTGATGACGAACAGGGTTTCGTTCCACGCCGGCCCGGCCTTCATCGCGTTGAACAACTCGTTGAGTGCCTGCTCGCCGGGAATGACGTCCGGCCCCGGGTGGTAGGAGGTGGTGCCGGCCGAACCAACCCACACCGGCTCCAGGAAGCTGAATGCGGGCAACTTGCCGGCGCGCGCGTCGGCCTTGAACTGCTCGATGCTCGCGATATGCGCCGATGGGTTAGCGTCCACCGAGGGGATCTGCCCCTGCAGGTAGAGGTGGTAGGTGTGAACGAAACCCATCCACTCGATCGAGTTGTAGATCTTCCAGTCGGTGTAGCCGTTCGTCCACAACACTTTCCAGATCGACTGGCGATGCCAGGAATCGGGCCAATCAACGTACTGCGCACCGTTCTGGAAGTTGTTGAGCTGGCCAAGCGCCGAGCCCGAGAAGGCGAACGCGCGGTTCGAATCGGTCGCGCCCGGCATCGAGCTGAACCAGGCATCGGACACTGCGTAGTGCTTTGCAAGCCCGTTGAGCACCGGCAACTGCGTCGGGCTGTAGGTCAGCATCACCGAGTCCGACGCGTTGTTCCACACGAAGCCGCCCATGTCCGGGGTCGCACGCTCTGCATAGCCGTGCGGGTTCTTGTAGAAGTACTGGCGCATCACATCCGAGTGATCGTGATACGGATCTACGGTGAGGAAATCGAGCGACCAGTGGTCGCTGAGCTTGCCGTCCTTGTACTGGCTCAGATAGACCTTGCGCTCGGCGCCCTTGTCGTCGGTACCGATGTTGAACATCTCGGTACTGGCGCCATCGAAGGGCGCATCGTTGCCGACGAAGTGGATGCCGGCCTCGCCCTTCTCGTAGAGCCAGCCGCAGACGTGGTCGAAGGAGCGGTTTTCCAGCATCAGATAGACGACGTGCTTGATCTTGTCGCGCATGAAGTCGACGGTGCCCGGCACCGCCTTGCGCTGCTGGCAAACCGGGCGCAGCGACTGGATCGCGGTCAGCGTCGTATGCGCATCGAAGTCCGCCGGCAGCACGCCGCTGCGCACTGGCCCGGTAAGCGGATTGGCCGAGCGCGGGTCGAAACGCCACAGGCGGTAGCTGCGATCCGCGGGCACCCAATCGAGCACATGTTCGCCGATCGCAACCAGCTGGTGGTCTGCGTCGATGTCTTCCCAGCGGCCGTGCTGGATGCTCGGGCGTGCCAGCGGGAATTCGTTGCCCGGGTCGAAGCTCCAGACCCAGTAGTCGCCGGTCTCGGGGACCCGATCGAGCACATAGTTGCCGAACGGAATCAGCTCATGACCAGCAGCGATCGAATCGAATGCGCCCTGCGGCGAATAGGGCTTGGGCAGCGGATCGCTCTGGCACGGGGCGAGTGGATTGGGATCGAAGTTCCACAGCTGGAAGGTGCCGCGCCCGGCCTGCGGAATCAGGTTGAGGACAAAGCCGCCCATCGGCACCAGCATCAGGTTCTTGCCGGAATCGAAACTCTTTGCGGCGCCGTTGGGGTTGCCGAAGTCGGGCCGCGACCACCAGAACTTGGACTTCGGCCACAACCCCTTCTGCACTGGCGCGCCGGCGAGCGGATCGTCGCTGGCGGGGTCGAACTCGAACAGCCGGTACGGGAAGCTTGCCTGATAGGCCTCCAGCGCGACCGGCCCCCATTCGAGCAGATAGCGCCCGATCGACAGGATCTGATGGCTACGATCGAACTTGGCGCCGGGCTTCAGCGGCATGCGTTGCAGCAAATCGGCGCCGTCAAGGTCGATGCGCCACATCGCGTAGGCATCGTCGGCGTCGGAGCGGCTGATCAGATAGTCGTGCGAAACGGGCACGGCGGGGCTGTGCGTGGTCATCATTGTTCTCCGCAGGGGGCCGCGCGCATCGCACAGCCGTATTGTTATGGTGTCGCGCACTCGCGGCGCGATCCGATTCAGCTTAGCAGGCGTGCGCAAATCTCACGTGTTCGATGGCCACATTTTCTGCGTGAAAATTACCTGGACGCGCAGCACCGGAACTGAGCTGACTGTGAAGCCCGACTACCGATCGCTGCACCCTCTCTCTATAAGCGCGGCGCTCCAAGCCGGCGTGCTACCCTCGGTCGCGCAAAAAGTGGGTAACGGAGGGACGCAGGGTGTTCTGGTATTTCGGCTACGGCTCCAACATGGATCTGCGCTCTTTGCGAGCGAAGGGGGTGGAGCCGCAGCAATCGATGCGCGCGGTGCTGCGTGGCTGGCGCCTGCGCTTCAACGTGCACCATTTCTTCCGCCACGAAGGCGGCGTCGGCAATATCGAACCGAGCACCATCGCCGGCGACCATGTGTGGGGCGTGCTGCACCTGTGCGAACCGCATCACCTCGCCCTGCTCGACGCCGCCGAAGCCTACGGCCACGGCTACGACCGCATCACGGTGCAGGTCGAGACCGAACAGGGCTTGCAAGCCGCCACCGCCTACGTCGGCATTCCGTCGTTCATCGACGAACAGTGCCGGCCCACGCAGCGCTACCTGAACATCCTGCTCAAGGGCGCGGAGGCGTCGGGGCTCGACCCGGCATACGTCACGGCGCTGCGCGCCACGCCGACGCATGTGAAGAAGCCGGTGCCGCCCTTCATGCCACCGGCTGGCGAATACCCGGTATTCGATGCTGCGAGCCTGGCGCTGCAGCCGCTCTACACCGCCCTTGCCGGCTCGGTGTTCGACATGGCAGACGCGCGCTGGCAGCACGACTTTCTCAAAGGCTTCTTCGGCGGGCGCGACATGACGCTATTCCACCTCAAGCGCCTTGACCATTCCGACGGTAGCGAAACGCTGGACGACATCCGCCACAACCGGCTGACGCCCGCACAGCGCACCTACCTCGACGAATACCTGCACGCCTACTGCGACGAATACCGATACGTCGGTCGCTTCCGGTACGACTGAGCGGCCCGCGCCGACTGGGTGCGGCGATGCGTGATTCCGGCAGTTTTTACGATTGCGGCAGCTCGTGCCGCGAAGTACCCTGTAGCCCCTGACAATCGCGAGGTTTTTTGCCATGGATCAATACGCGCCACCCCTGCCGCACGGCCCGCTGGAAGAGGTGTTCCCCGGCGTCTTCTTCGTCACCGGCACGATGAAGACCGAGCTGATGAACGCCCACTGGCACTTCAGCCGCAACATGACGGTGGTGCGCGATGGCGACGAACTCACGCTGATCAACTCGGTGCGGCTCGACGACGCCGGCCTGGCACAGCTCGAAGCGCTCGGGCGGGTCGTAAACCTCGTCAAGATCGGTTCGCTGCATGGCCGCGACGATGCCTTCTACAAGGCGCGCTACGGTGCGCGTTTCTGGGCGCTGCCCGGCATGCAGCACGAAGGCGGCTTGGTCGCCGATGTCAACCTGGAGCCCGGCGGTGAAATGCCCTTCAAAGGCTGCAGCGTGTTCGAGTTCAAGACCACCAAGCTGCCAGAGGCGATCCTGC
Organism: uncultured Uliginosibacterium sp.; assembly: GCA_945957295.1. Classification (GTDB taxonomy): domain Bacteria; phylum Pseudomonadota; class Gammaproteobacteria; order Burkholderiales; family Rhodocyclaceae; genus Niveibacterium. The sequence goes on along the minus strand of CAMFLH010000047.1, from coordinate 11,665 downwards.
ACATCGACCGCGCGGGCGGCATCCTGGTGGCCTGCGATGCGCTGCAGAACTGGGTGCAGCCCGACAATTTCTTCTCGAACGAGTCGCGCGACATGATGGCCGGCATGGGCTTCTTCCAGCGCGCCAATTTCGGCCCGGTGTGGATGCAGGTCAGCGAACCGAAAGTGGACGACTTCTCGCGCCTGCGCGAGCTGAGCTTCAAGCATGCCTTGTGCGGCCACGGCGAACCGCTGCGCGACATCGCGGCGGAAGCCTACGGCGCACGCATCTCGCAGGTCTTTGCGGGCTGAGGCCCGCAAACGCCCCCCTCCGCGCCCAGCATGTCCGCGCCCGAGCTTTCCGGCTACCAGATCGGCGCGGCCCTGCATCAATCTCGCGTGCGTTCGGTCTTCGAGGCAATCCGCCTCGAAGACAATGTGCCTCTGATCATCAAGACGCTATCGGCTGAGTACCCTGGCAAGCAAAGCGTCGCCGAGCTGCTACGCGAATTCCAGGTCACGCTACGCTTGCAGCCGGTCGATGGCGTGATCCGCGTGCATGGCCTGGAGCCGCATGGCAACGGCAATCTCGCGATTGTCTATGAGCGTTTTGGCCACCCGCTCGCCCAGCGCATTGCGGCACAGCGTGGCACCGAGGTGCCGCTGGATCTGTTCTTCAACGTCGCGATCCGCGTGGCGCAGACCCTCGGGCAGGTGCACGAGTTCGATGTCGTGCACAAGAACATCCAGCCGCACAGCGTTCTGCTCGACGAAGCCGGCGCGATCCGCCTGATCGATTTCGGCATTTGCTCGGAGCTTTCGCGCGAACGCCCCAACTACGCGCACTCACGCCGTATCGAAGGCGTACTGCCGTACATCTCGCCCGAGCAAACCGGGCGCATGAACCGCGATCTGGACTACCGATCGGATTTCTACTCGCTCGGGGTTACGTTGTACGAGTTGCTGACCGGCGAACTGCCCTTCCAGGCAAACACGACGCTGGAATGGGTACACGCCCACATCAGCGTTGCGCCGCGCTCACCGACCGAGCTGCGCCCCGGCATCCCGGATGCCGTCTCGGCCATCGTGCTGAAACTGCTCGCGAAGAATGCGGAGGACCGCTACCAGAGCAGCTACGGCCTGATCGCCGATCTGCAGCGCTGCCAGCGCATGTGGACGCAGACCGGTGTGGCGCCAAAGTTCACGCTGGGTGAGCGGGATGTGTCTCGCAGCTTCCAGATCCCGCAAAAGCTCTACGGCCGCGAGCCGGAGTTGGCGACCCTGCTCGCGCTGTTCGAGCACGTTGCCTCAGGCGCGACCGAGTTCTGCATGGTGTCCGGCTACTCGGGCATCGGCAAATCAGCACTGGTCAATGAAATCGCCAAGCCCCTGGTACGGCGCAACGGCTATCTGATTCAAGGCAAGTTCGACCAGTTCCACCGCAGCACGCCCTATTCGGCCGTCGCGCTGGCAATGCGAAGTCTGGTGCCGCAGTTGCTGGCAGAACCGGAAGCGCGCACCGCGGCGCTGCGTGAGCGGATTCTCGCTGCCGTGTCGCCGAACGCGCGGCTGCTGACAGATCTGATGCCCGAACTCGAACGCATCATCGGCCCGCAGCCCGCGGTACCCGAACTGCCGCCGACCGAGGCGCAGAACCGCTTCCAGATCGCGCTGCTCAACTTCATCCGCGCGATCACGGCCGAGCAGCCGCTCGTGGTCTTCCTCGACGATCTGCAGTTCAGCGATGCGTCGTCGCTGACCCTGATCCGCTGGCTCGCAGGCGCACGTGAGCTGACCCGCCTGCTGTTCATCGGGGCGTACCGCAGTAACGAAGTGGACGTGGGCCACCCGCTGCGACTCGCACTCAACGAAGTCGAAGCATCGCGAACGATCCACGAACTGCCGCTGCGCCCGCTGGAGCAAGCGTCGGTGGCTCAGCTTGTGGCAGACACCCTTGGCTGTGCGCCCAGCGACAGCGCACCGCTTGCAGCCTTACTGCACGACAAGGCGCAGGGCAACCCCTTCTTCCTCACCGAGATGTTGCGGACGCTGGAGCAATCGCGTGCGATCCGATTTGCGCCCGAGATCGGCCGCTGGCGCTGGGACATGCCGGCCGTGCAGCAAAGCGGGCTCAGCGGCAATGTGGTCGACCTGGTTGTCGCCAACCTGCGAAAACTCGCACCAGACACCCAGCGCGTGCTGCAACTCGCCGCCTGCATAGGAAGCCGCTTCGACTTGCGTACGCTGGCAGTGATCCACCAGCGCTCGATGGACGCGACGAGTGCCGCGCTGCTTCCGGCGCTGAAGCGGCACATGGTGATTCCGCTGCAGGATGACTACAGGCTATTCGGCGCGGCGGGCGCCGGTGAAATCCCGGCTGAAGACGCCGCTGCGCTGAACCCGGTTTACCGCTTCCAGCACGACCGGGTGCAACAGGCGGCCTACGCCCTGATTGATGAAGACCAGAAACAGGCTGTGCACCTATCGGTCGGCCGCCTGATCCTGCAACACGCCGACGCCGACGAACGCGAGGCGCGCCTGATCGATATCGCAGACCACCTCAACGAAGGTCGGCGGCTGATCGATGACCCGGCCGAACGTCTCGCGCTCGCGCGGCTGAACCTGGCGGCCGGCATCAAGGCGCAAAGGTCGTCCGCCTACGAGTCAGCGCTCGAATACCTGCGCATCGGCCAATCGCTGCTGCCGCAGGACGCATGGGACAGCGAGTACGAGCTCGCGAAGGCCCTCGCAACCGAATTGCAGCAATGCGCCTACCTCACCGCGCGCTACGACGAGGCAGAAGCTGGCATCGAACTGCTGCTCGCGCGCGCCCGCAGCGCGCTGGAGAAGGCAGACATCCTGTCGATGCGGACACGGCAATATGCGACCACCGGCAAGATGACCGAGTCGATCCGCGCCGCCATCATGGGCCTGTCATTGCTCGGCATGCGCATCACCGACAACCCAGATCGCGCCGCGATCCAGCGCGAGAAAGCGGCGGTCAAACGCAACCTGGCGGGCCGGCCGATCGCATCGCTGATCGACGCCCCGCCGCTGACCGATCCGGCCAGGAAGGTCGCGATCCGCCTGCTGATGGAGATCTTCCCGGCCGCCTTCCTATCCGGCAGCGGGAACCTGTTCCCCTTTCTGGTGCTGAAGTCGGTAAACATTTCGCTGCAGAGCGGCAACAGCCCGGAGGCCGCATTCGCTTACGCCGCCTACGGCATGTTGCTGTGTGGCGTGCTGGACGATCCGGCGACCGGCTACGCTTACGGTCAGCTCGCGGTGGCGATGAACGACCGCTTCGACGACATCACGCTCAAGTCGCGCGTGCTGTATGTCTACACGATGTTCGTACACCACTGGAGCCAGCATTGGTCCAGCATGACGCCCTGGTTCCGGCGCGGCATCGAATCGGGCTATCAGTCCGGTGATCTGCTCTACCTCGCCTACAGCGCACAGGACTGCATCATCTGGGACCCGAAGCTCGACCTCGAAACGGCCGAGCAGGAGCATGCAGACTTCCTCACCATCGTGCGCGATTGCGCGTACCAGGATTCGCTCGATTCCGGCACCTTGTTCCTGCAGATGCAGCGCAACTTCCTCGGTCGCACGGAAGCCTTGTGCTCGATGAACGACCCCGGCTTCGACGAGCAGCGCTGCCTGCAGGGGATGCTGCAGCGACGCTTCATGACCGGTGTCGCGAACTACCACATCTACAAGGTCGAGATCTGCAGCCTCTACGGTGAATACGCCGAAGCGCTCAAACATGTGCGCGCGCAGGACAAGCTGATGGCCTCGGCGATGTCGCTGCCGCAACTGGTGCGCTTCGAGATCGCTGCCTTCATCTCGCTCGCCAGCCTTTTCCCGCAAATGGATGCGGCCGAGCAGACCGAAACGCGCAAACGCCTGAACACCGATCTGCGCCGCATGCGCCGCTGGGCTGCGCACTGTCCCGATAACTTCCTGCACCTGCAGCGGCTGATGGAAGCCGAACTCGCGCGGCTCGACGGCCGCAACGAACTGGCGCTACGGCACTACGAACAATCCGCCGATGCTGCCCACGCAAGCGGCTTCCGCCGCGACGAAGCCATGGCGAACGAGCGCGCTGCACGGCTTCTGCTGGCGACGAATCGCCGCAAAGCGGCCGAAGGATACCTGAGCGCTGCGCGCCATCTGTATCAGCGCTGGGGTGCCCACCGAAAGGTGGCGCATCTGGAAAGCGAATTCCCGCAACTGCGGGGCGGGCACGCCGCGGCGGCGCCGCTACCGCTCACCGGCACAACACCGGCAGACAGCATCGAGGAATCGCCGGAGGCCAGCGCGCTCGACATTGCGTCGGTTATGAAAGCCTCGCAGGCAATCTCCGGCGAGATCGTGCTAGAACGCCTCCTCAGCACGACGATGCGCATCATGCTGGAGAACGCGGGCGGCCAGCGCGGCTGCTTCGTTGTGCGGCACGATGGCCAACTGGTCATGGAAGGTGCATGCGAAGCAGACAAGAACGAAGTGCTTGTCGCGCAGCCAATCGACACTGCGGACGCGGGTCTGCCGCTGCCGATGTCGATCATCTATCAGGTGATGCATACGCAACAGCCGATCGTGCTCGCCGACGCGACCGCACCCGGCCACTTCGCGCGCGACCCCTACCTGCTCGCGCACAAGCCGCGCTCGGTGCTGTGCGTGCCGCTGCTGCGCCAAGGCAAGTTCGAGGGCGTGATCTACATGGAGAACCGGCTCGCTGCCGGCGTATTCACGGAAGACCGGATCGAGATCCTGAAACTGCTCGCCGCGCAGGCGTCGATCTCGATGGAAAACGCGCGGCTCTACGCGTCGCAGCTGCAACTGGTCGAAGCACAGCGGCGCTTCGTGCCGAGCCAGTTCCTCGAAAGCCTCAACCGGCGCGATATCGCACAGGTTGACCTCGGTGAGCATGTGGCAAAGCACATGAGCGTGGTGTTCGCAGATCTGCGCGGTTTCACGCCGCTCGCCGAGCGCCTTGATCCACGCACCGTGATCGCCTTGCTCAACCGTTTTTTCTCCAGCATGGAGTCGCCGATCACGCACTCAGGCGGCTTCATTGACTCGTTCGCCGGTGACGAAATCAAAGCCTTGTTCGACACCACGCCCGATGCCGCCGTTCGAGCCGGCATCGAGATGTGGCGAGCGCTGGAAGCCTTCAACGAACGCTCGATCGCAGCAGACCAACCGACACTGCAAATGGGCGTCGGCATCAACAGCGGGCCGGTGGTGCTGGGCACGGTCGGCGGCCACGACCGCATCCAGTGTTCGGTGATCGGCGACACCGTCAACCTCGCGTCACGTATCGAGCAACTCACCAAGGTCTATCGCGCGAACCTGCTTATCGGTGAACAGACCTACCTGAGCCTCGCTCAGCCCGAATCAATCGAGACCCGCCTGGTCGACCGCGTTGCCGTTAAGGGCAAGAGCCTGCCCGTGGCGCTCTACCAAGTCATCGACGCCGAGGCGAGCCAGCAGCGCGACACCCTGCTCGCCAGCCGCGACATGCTGCGGACTGCGATGTCGCTCTACTACGCACGGCAGTTCGACGCAGCGCTCGCGGCCTTCCAGACCATCGCTGCGCACGATCCGAACGATGCCGTCCCGCCGATCTTCATCGCACGCTGCGAGCGCTACCTTCAGGACGCCCCGGCACCGGAGTGGCAGGGCGTCGAGAAGCTGCTGACCAAGTGACTCGGCCGTAGCGCCTCCCGCGGAATCAAACGCCGGCTGGCACCGGCGCGCAGCCAAAACACGGTGAGTAGTTGCTGCCACCCTTTTGCTGACAGCGCTGTTTCGCTTCATCAAAGGTGTACATCGGCGCGATCTTGACCGGGTCGAAGCACAGGTCCATTTGCGCGAGCGCGCAGATCGTCAGGCGATCGTTCGGGTCGGGAGGATTGGGGGCGCCGTCGCCGTTGGGGGCGCCGAACCAGCGCATGCAGGCGGCTTCTTTGGCCGCTTGAGGATCGAAAGTTTTGCCTTGCGCAACGGCGTCGGCGTAGAGGCTGAGCCAGGTTGCGGCGACCAGATCCTGCGCCTCGTACTTCTGGATGTTGGGGATCTTCGACGGATCATTGGTGCATTGGCCAGTCACACCCGCCGCGATCATGTGGTTCGCGATCATGTACGGCGTTTGCTTGGGGCTGTCCGGGTTCAGTCGCAGCAGCCCCACCTGCAGTACTTCAACCGTCGGCGAACCGTTCTTATCCTTCGGCAGCAGCGCCTTGTAGCGGGTACGGAACCACCCCGGTGCCTGCGGATCGTAGAGCGGCGAGCCGCACACCAGCAGCGGCAGGCTGAGCGGGTTGGATGCGTTCCCCGGTGGGTTGAGCATCAGCTCCAGCATCGACCGCACATAGGTCAGGCCGCGGTCCTCGTCGTCAAAGAACTGCGAGGTCAGGTTGATCGGGAAGTAGTCGTTCGGATACTCGCTCTCGCCCGAACCGGGAGCGGCGATCGGATTTACGTCCAGGATCGAGTGGTACAGCGAGGTCTCCTGAATGCCAACGCAATTGAGCAGTTGGGCCCAGCGCCGCAGCGTCATGTTGTTGAGGTAATCGGCGGTGCGGTAGGCCACGATGGGCGGGTAGTGCATCAAGGAGACCGCCCGCTGGTTCGCGACCGGCATGCCGAGCGGCAGACAGGGCAGCCATTCAGATGGGCCGTCACTCCGGTTCACCGGGAAGCCGGCCATCGGGTTCCACGCCGGCGTGAGTTTGCACGCGTCAGCCCCCTTGAGCGCGAGACCGAAATGCGCCTCATCGAGCATCGCAACGTGCATCTTCGCAAACTGCTCGGCCTGCGCCTCGAAACCGGGCATCGGTTCAAAGCGCACGCGGTATCCCGCCTCACCACGGATGATCTTCAGCGAGTCGGGCTTGATCGCGATCCCGTCCTGCGCGAGCGAACTCGCGGTGAAGTGTGCGATCACTTCGGCAAAAGTCTTCAGACCCACGTCCGGATTGAGCAGCAAGGGATTCGGATACAGTCGTTCCTGATAGCCGCGGCGGCCCGGCAGTGAATACTCGATCATGGTTCTTGTCTCTCTGTCTGTTTTAGGTGGGGGTCGGCGCCCGCGCGCAGCGGCACGGCATGTGCCCGCAGGTTCGTTGAAGTCTATGTACCCCCTCGCGCGTCCGCCAGCGCATATTCACACTTCCGCATATCACTGATGCGTAAAGGGTTTTTAGCCTGCCCTGCGTGCCGTCCGCCCCTCATCGCATGCGCCGCTCGGCTGCGCATTCCCGTACAATCTCGCCCCTCATGCGAGCCCAAGCCCCCTCCCTTCTCGATTACCCGCGCCACCGCAAACTGAAGCGTCGCGCGCCTTTCCTGCCGATGTCGCGCGCCGAAATGGATGTGCTCGGCTGGGATGTGTGCGACATCATTCTGGTGACGGGGGACGCCTACATCGACCACCCGAGTTTCGGCATGGCGCTGATCGGCCGCGCGCTGGAGGCACAGGGTTTCCGCGTCGGCATCCTCGCGCAGCCGGACTGGACATCGGCCGAGCCCTTCCGTGCGCTGGGCCGCCCGGCGCTGTTCTTCGGCGTCACCGCCGGGAACATGGATTCGATGATCAACCGCTACACGGCGGATCGGAAGATCCGTTCGGACGACGCCTACACGCCGCACGCCGAAGCCGGCAAACGCCCGGATCGCGCCGTCACCGTGTATGCGCAGCGCGCGCGCGAGGCCTACCCCGACGCGAACATCGTGATCGGTTCGATCGAGGCGAGCCTGCGCCGCATCGCGCACTACGACTACTGGTCGGACAAGGTGCGCCGCTCGGTGCTACCCGATTCCAAGGCCGACCTGCTGATCTTCGGCAGCGCGGAGCGCGCGATCATCGACCTGGCACACCGCCTGGCTGCTGGCGAAGCGATCGAAAACATCCGCGATCTGCGCGGCACGGCCTTCATGGTCAAGCGCGGCTGGAAGCCGTCGGAGGATTGGGTCGAGCAGGACTCGACCGAGCTCGACCGCCCCGGGCGCATCGACCCGCATCCCGATCCCTACGCGATGGAGCCGCAGCAGACCGCCAGCGCGCCGAACGCCGATGGTTCGATGCCGGTGCGCATCGTGCCGGCCGCCGAGCGCGTCGCCGCACGCAAAGCGCAGCGAGCGAAGACGGTGATCCGCCTGCCGGCTTTCGAGCAGGTGAAGGACGACGCGGTGCTGTACGCGCACACCTCGCGCGTCTTCCATCTCGAATCCAACCCCGGCAACGCCCGCGCGCTGGTGCAGGGTCACGGTGATCGCGACGTGTGGCTGAATCCGCCGCCGGTGCCGCTGACCACCGAGGAGATGGACTGGGTCTTCGACCAGCCCTACGCGCGCGCGCCGCACCCTGTGTATGGCGATGCGCACATACCGGCATGGGAGATGATCCGCTTCTCGATCAACATCATGCGGGGCTGCTTCGGCGGTTGCACCTTCTGCTCAATCACCGAGCACGAGGGCCGCATCATCCAGAGCCGCTCGCACGAGTCGATCCTCAAGGAGATCGAGGAGATCCGCGACAAGGTGCCCGAGTTCCGCGGTCACATCACCGACCTGGGCGGCCCCACGGCCAACATGTACCGCATGGCCTGCAAGGATCCGAAGATCGAGTCTTCGTGCCGGCGCCTCTCCTGCGTATACCCGGGCATCTGCGAGAACCTGAACACTGACCACTCGTCGTTGATCGAGCTGTACCGCAAGGCGCGCAAGATTCCAGGGGTGAAGAAGATCACCATCGGCTCGGGCCTGCGCTACGACCTCGCGGTGCGCTCGCCCGAGTATGTGAAGGAACTGGTCACCCACCACGTCAGCGGGCTGCTGAAGATCGCACCGGAGCACACCGAAGAGAACACGCTGTCGAAGATGATGAAGCCGGGCATCGGCACCTACGACAAATTCAAGCGCCTGTTCGACAAATTCTCGAAGGAAGCCGGCAAGAAGCAGCACCTCGTACCCTACTTCATCGCCGCCCACCCCGGCACCACCGACGAGGACATGCTCAACCTCGCGCTGTGGCTGAAGGCCAACGACTTCCGCCCCGACCAGGTACAGACCTTCACGCCGACGCCGCTGGCGATGGCAACCGCGATGTACCACACGCGCAGGAACCCCTTGCGCAAGGTCAGCCGCGATTCCGAGATCGTCGAGACCGCACGCTCTGGCGTGCAGCGCAAGCTGCACAAGGCACTGCTGCGCTACCACGACCCGGCCGGGCACGACCTGATCCGCGAGTACCTGCACTCGATCGGTCGCGACGACCTGATCGGCAACGGGCCGCATCATCTGGTGCCACGCGCCGCACCAGCACGCTTGCAGCGCGCGGGCGGGAAGCCGCGCCCAGGCAGCGACTTCGTGCACGCCATCACGCCCAACGGGCGCGGTAAGCCCGGCACCCCCGCTGCGGGCAAACCTTCCGGTCGGCCTGTGGCGAAAGCGCCGCCCAAGGCGCAGGCAGCGCGCGCTACGCCACGCAACAAACAGGGACGTCCTCGCTGATTCCACTTCGCTTTTTCTGGAAATGAGTTCAACGACCACCGCGTACAACCCCTGCCTCGATTGCGGCGCCTGCTGTGCGCACTTCCGGGTTTCCTTTTACTGGTCCGAAGCTGAGACCAATGGCCTACCGCCATCGCTGACCGAGCAGATCAATCCATTCTTTGCCTGCATGGCCGGCACCAACAACCCCGCCACCCCGCGCTGTGCAGCGCTGAGCGGCGACGTGGGCAAGCAAGTTGCCTGCACCGTGTATTTGCAGCGCCCATCTGCCTGCAAGGAAGTCGAAGCCGGTGACGACAAGTGCAACTGTGCCCGCTCACGTTACGGCCTTGAGCCATTGCCCAGACAGGAAAAAGAAGCCTCGAGCGTCGCCTGAGCTTGCGGTATCGTTATCAGCCCCCGACTGAACCGCAACATGAAAAACGACGCTCCGCTCTCGCCGTCCGTGTTGAAGGACGACATCCTGGAAGCCATCGCCGCACACGGCGGTGTGCGCACTTTTCCAGCCCATTCGGTGCTGATCAATGAGGAAGACGAAACCGACTCGATCTTCATCCTGCTCTCCGGCCGGGTGAAGGTGTTCGGCGCTTCCGCGCAAGGGCGCGAGGTGATCTACAACACCCTCGGGCCGGGCGAATACTTCGGCGAAATGTCGCTCGACGGCGGCCCCCGCTCCGCCTCGGTCATGACGCTGGAGCCAACGACCTGCGTGGTGGTAGCGGGCAGCAAAGTTCGCGATTTCCTTGGCAAGCATCCGGACTTTGCCTTGCACCTGATCCGCAAGTTGATCGGCTTGGTGCGGCACTCCACCGACAACGTGAAGAGCCTCGCGCTCGACGACGTTTACAGCCGCGTCGCGCGCCTGCTGAACGATCGTGCGCGAGAAGTGGATGGCCGCCTGATGGTGGCGGACAAGCTGACGCAGCAGGACATCGCAGACCATGTCGGCTCGTCGCGCGAGATGATCAGCCGCATCTTCAAGCAGCTCACAACCGGTGGCTACATCGCACTGGAAGGCAAGCAGATCGTTCTTCTGAAGAAACTGCCTGCGGGCTGGTAACAGTCGCGCCGCAGCGCCCTTGTGAAAATGTCACAGGGCGCATGCGACAAGCTGCGACGAAGTACCAAAGCGGTTTCCTTACAGTCTCTTCATGCCAAGCGCACCCAACAACAGCGCCACGGCACCCGGTAAATCCCCCCCGACCGAGGAGAGCATCATGCAAGCAAGCCTGCGCGAAACCGCCACCTACAGCATCCACGCCTACCCGGCACATTTGATCAACTCGATTTCGCTGCGTCGCGGCCGCCGTGCCACGCTGCGCCCGGTGCTGCCGCAAGACGCCGAACTGGAGCAACAGTTCGTGGCCACGCTGTCGCAGGGCGCTCGTTTCAACCGCTTTCACGGCAACCTCTGCGGCTTGAGCGAGAAACTTGCTGAGCAGATCACCTGCATCGACTACGTGCATCAGATGGGCTTTGTCGTCACGCTGCCCGAGGGGGACGATGAAGTCGTGATTGCCGACGCGTGCTACGTGCTGAGCGACGACGGCGACACCGCCGAATTCGCGATCGCGGTATCGGATGGCTGGCAACGCCAGGGGCTCGGCAGCCAGTTGATCGAAGCGCTGTGCGATGCGGCCCGCCGCGGCGGCGCCCGCTGGCTGTACGGCGAAGTGCTCGCGGCCAACGCCAGCATGATCGGGTTGATGATCCGCTGCGGCTTCACCGTGCGCCCGCACCCCGGTGACGAACAGCTGGTTCGGGTCGAACGCAGCGTGTATGCGCCGATGAAGGCGCGCCGCGCCGTACGCCGCCCCAATCGCCTGCTCGCTGCGTTGAATCACGCTCTGCCCCGCTGGCTGCAGCGCGTGCAAGGCGGCACAGCGAAGGTGACGCCCGCGGGTCGCAGCTACGAACGCCAATTGCTCGGCCGCGTCATGTAAGCGCGGCAGACCCGCCCAGCCAAGCCGCCTTCGGGCGGCTTTTCCGTTCACCGGGCGGTATGTGAATAAGTCACAAAATCCGAGCGACTTGCTCCTGCGAAGCGGATTCCGGCCCCGTCTAAAGTTTGTCCCATGCCGCAGCGACAACGCCAAGGCACATCAGAGCAGACCACAGAACACCTGTCTCTTATACACATCTGACGCTGCCGACGACTAGTCGAG
>CAMFLH010000046.1 GCA_945957295.1 uncultured Uliginosibacterium sp. | reverse complement strand
GATAGGCTCCGGTCTCGTGGGCTCGGAGATGTGTATAAGAGACAGATGTACATGTCTGGCGCGCGCATGAAGCTGCCCTTGTCGCCCGCTGCAAGCACCGCCACCGCGTTGTTCTGGCCCATGGCGGTCATGCGGGTGCCGTCGATCGGGTCGACTGCGATATCCACGCCGTCGCCACCGCGGCCCACGTGTTCGCCGATGTAAAGCATGGGTGCTTCGTCGATCTCGCCTTCGCCGATGACGATCTCGCCATCGATCTGGATCTGATTCAGCACGAAGCGCATCGCCTCGACGGCGGCGCCGTCGGCTTTGTTCTTGTCGCCGCGGCCGAGCCATTTATAGCCGGCAAGTGCTGCAGCTTCGGTGACTCGGGTGAATTCGATCGCAAGTTCGCGTCTCATGCTCTGGGATTCCTGTTGTGGGCCGTCTTGCTCGTGGCGTGTCGGCGGGTCAATTCAGGGGCGGCATTGTAAACGGGTCGGCGCGGTCCTGCCCGCGCCGACGAAACAAGCCGCGGGCGAACTTGCGATGCGGCATACAATCCAAGGTTCGGCCAGTTTTCTGGAGCGCCCCGTGATCGTCGAATTTCCAGGTAGTCCGTTTCGCCTGCATCAGCCGTTTCCGCCTGCGGGTGACCAGCCCACGGCCATCGCCAAGCTGACCGAAGGCGTTGAGGACGGGTTGATGTACCAGACCCTGCTCGGCGTTACTGGTTCGGGCAAGACCTATACGATGGCCAACGTCATCGCGCGCACCGGCAAGCCGGCGCTAGTGCTTGCGCCGAACAAGACACTCGCGGCGCAACTGTACGCAGAGTTTCGCGAGTTCTTCCCGGAAAACGCGGTCGAGTACTTCGTCTCTTACTACGACTACTACCAGCCCGAGGCCTATGTGCCGAGCCGGGATCTCTTCATCGAGAAGGATTCGGCGATCAACGAGCACATCGAGCAGATGCGGCTGTCAGCGACCAAGAGCCTGCTTGAGCGGCGCGACGTGGTGATCGTGGCGACCGTGTCCTGCATCTACGGTATCGGTGACCCGGTCGATTACCACTCGATGATCCTGCACCTGCGTGAGGGCGAGAAGATGCCGCAGCGCGATGTGGTGCAGCGCTTGGTCGGCATGCAGTACTCGCGCTCCGATCTCGATTTCAAGCGTGGCACCTTCCGCGTGCGCGGCGATGTGATCGACATCTTCCCCGCCGAGAACGCCGAAATGGCGGTGCGGCTGGAGTTGTTCGACGACGAGATCGAGCACATCACGCTGTTCGACCCGCTGACCGGGCACCTGAAGCAGAAGCTCGGCCGCTTCACGGTGTTTCCGTCCAGCCACTACGTCACGCCGCGCGCGACGGTGCTCAAGGCGATCGAAGGCATCAAAGAGGAGCTGCGCGAGCGCATTGCCTTCTATGTGCGCGAGAACAAGCTGGTCGAAGCGCAGCGCATCGAGCAGCGCACCCGTTTCGATCTGGAGATGCTGACCGAGGTCGGCTTCTGCAAGGGCATCGAAAACTACTCGCGGCATCTCTCCGGCCGCGCGCCAGGCGAGCCGCCGCCGACGCTGATCGACTACCTGCCGCGCGATGCGCTGATGTTCATCGACGAATCGCATGTCGCGATTCCGCAGGTTGGCGGCATGTTCAAGGGCGACCGGGCGCGCAAGGAGAATCTGGTCGGCTACGGCTTCCGGCTGCCCTCGGCGGTGGATAACCGGCCGCTCAAGTTCGAGGAATTCGAGCGTTTGATGCCGCAGAGCATCTTCGTTTCGGCGACCCCGGCCGCCTATGAGGAACAGCATCAGGGCCAGGTGGTGGAGCAGGTGGTGCGGCCGACGGGACTGGTCGATCCGGTGATCGATGTGCGGCCGGCGATTACCCAGGTCGATGATCTGCTGACTGAAATCCGCAAGCGCACCGCAGTTGAAGAGCGGGTGCTGGTGACCGTACTGACCAAACGACTTGCGGAAGAACTGACTGACTACCTGGGCGAAAACGGCATCCGCGTACGCTACCTGCACTCCGACATCGACACCGTCGAGCGGGTGGAGATCATCCGCGATCTTCGCTTGGGCGAGTTCGATGTACTGATTGGCATCAACCTGCTGCGCGAGGGGCTGGATATCCCCGAGGTGTCGCTGGTGGCGATTCTCGATGCGGATAAGGAAGGCTTCCTGCGTTCGGAGCGCAGCCTGATCCAGACCATTGGCCGCGCGGCGCGCCATCTGCACGGCACTGCGATCCTCTACGCCGACCGCATCACCGACTCGATGCGCGCCGCGATCGGCGAGACGGAACGCCGTCGTGCCAAGCAGATTGCGCACAACGAAGCCAACGGCATCGTGCCGAAGTCGGTACACAAACGCATCAAGGACATCATCGACGGCGTCTATCACGAGGACGAGAGTGGCAAGATCCTTAAGGCCGCCGAAGCTGCTGCGGATTACGCGGTGATGGATGAGAAAGCGCTTGCGAAGGCGATCAAGAAGCTCGAGAAGGACATGCTTGAGCACGCTCGTAACCTGGAGTTCGAGAAGGCTGCGGCCGCGCGGGATGAACTCTTCAGGTTGCGCCAGCGGGCCTTTGGGGCCGACCAGCACGGACTACCCTGAGCGGCAGTGAGCACTGATCTGCCGGCAGCCGGCGGATCAGGAAGTTTCAAGACAACAACGAGAAAATTTCAGAGCATGAAGCGCGTACTGTTCATTTGTACCGGGAATATCTGTCGCTCACCGACGGCAGAGGGCGTTGCAAGGGCCATGATTGACGCCGCCGGTGCCGACGTGGAGGTGGATTCGGCGGGCATTCAGGGGCTGCATGCGGGGGAGGCGCCCGATCCGCGCTCGCAGCGTGCGGCGAAGCGCCGTGGCTACGAGCTTGGCAAGTTGCGCGCACGCAAACTGGTGGCGGCTGATTTCGAACTGTTCGATCTGCTGGTCGCAATGGATCGCGGTCATCTCGCTCACATGAAACGAATTTGCCCGCCGGGGCACGCTGCCAAATTGCACTTGTTTCGCGATTTCATCGCTGAAGGTATCGGGCTGGATGTGCCGGACCCTTACTACGGCGGTGAGGCGGGTTTCGAGCATGTGCTTGATCTGTGCGAGGACGGCGTCACGGCCATGCTGGCAGCGATCAAAGCTGGCAAGCTTTAGACGATAAGGCGGGCCCAAGCCGCGAACCGCAAACAAAAAGCCCCGCTTGCCACTGGCTAGCGGGGCTTTTCTATGGCGGGTGTCCGCTTACTCGTTACGCGTTTCGACCTGTTGCAGCGGCTCGTCCGCCACGACCGGGCGTGCTGGACGTTGGCGACGGCGACGGGCCGGCGCTTCGACCGTGTCTGCGGCTGCGGCGACCGGGCTTGCCGGCGCGTCGCTGCGCGTCTCGATCATGACGAGTTCATCGCTCTTCAGCACGGCGCTCAGGTCGAACGGCAGTTGCGTTTGGGTGCGTGCAGCGGCGGCGCGTACCGGAAGTGGCTCTGCCTCGGCAACATTGGCCGGCGCGGCCGGTGCGACGGGCGCGCTGACGGCAGCTTCGACCGCCGCGGCGGCCGGTTCGGCTGCAACCGGCTCGACGCTAGCAGCTGCGGCAACCGTCTCGACCACAGCAGCGACGGGCGCCGCGACGGAGTCGACGGCCGGCACGCTCACGACCTGCTGCGCTTCGCTTGCTGCAGCCTCTTGTGCCGCGGCTGCGGCTGCTGCTTCAGGCGTCGGGTAGAACATGATCTCCACCGGTGCCTGGCGCTGGCGGCGCTCGCGGTTGGCCTGACGTTCTGCATCACGTTCGGCGCGGCGGGCTTTTGCTTCGGCGCGGCGAGCAGCGTCAGCTGCGGCTTGCGCTTCTGCGGCAGCAGCAGCGGCCTCCGGGGTCGGGTAGAACATGATTTCGACCGGACGGTTGGCGTTATCGCCTTGTTCCTGAGCGACGGCTTCGTTATGGCGACGCTCGCCACCGCGACGACCGCGGCGGTTGCGGCGACGGCTAGTACCTTCGCCTTCATCGGCTGCTGGTACCACGTCGTTGGCTGGAACCGCACTGTCGATGGCGCCCGTATCGATCACGGTTGCGATATCGGCCTCAGCGGCAGCCGGCTTCGGCTGGCGCGGCTGGCGCGGCTCGCGCGGTTGGCGCTCGCGGCGCTCCTGGGTCTGACCCTCGGGCTTCTCGGCACGTTCGCCACGGTTCTCGTCGCGACGGTTACGCTCGCCGCCGTCGCGCTGGGGCTTGGTCTGCTGTTCCGCTGCGGCTTCGGGCTTGGCCGCCTGGCGGTCACGGGTCTTCTCGCCGCGCGCTTCGTTACGGTTGCGCTGTTCGTCGCGGCCTTTTTGGCCGTCGCGATTGCGCTCTTCGCGATTCCCGCGCTCCTCGCGATTGCCACGGCCGCCACGCTCGCCACGGCTACGCTCGTTGCGACGCCCATTGCGGCCGGCATCCTTGGTTTCGGCCGGTTTTGCCGCCGGCGCCGTGGTGGTGGCGTCACCGCCGCGGAACCAGTTCAGGATACGCTGGAGCAAGCCGGTGCCAGGCTGGGGAACCACAGCCGGAGCGACGGGTGCGGCTTCCGGCTTCGGCTCAACGATCGGGGCCGGCTGGTCTGGCGTGAAGGAGCGGATCGCCGCTTCCTGACGTGGGGGCTTGCCTTCGGTATTGGCCGAGGGCGGTGTGTAGTTCGCGTCGGCCGGCATCTGCGCCATCTTGTAGCTGGGCAGATTTAGCTCTTCCGAGTTCAGCTGGTCGTGACGCAGGCGGACGATTTCGTGTGCCGGCGTTTCGAGGTGACGGTTCGGGATCAGCAGCAGGTTGACCTTGTGACGCAGCTCGATCTTGGCGATGTCGTCGCGCTTTTCGTTCAGCAGGAAGGTCGCCACATCAACAGGCATCTGGCAGTGCAGCGCGCCCGTGTTTTCCTTCATCGCTTCCTCTTCGAGGATGCGCAGGATGTGCAGCGCGGCTGACTCGGTCGAGCGGATGTGGCCGGTACCGGTACAGCGCGGGCAGGTGATGTAGCTGGTTTCAGCCAGTGCAGGGCGCAGGCGCTGGCGCGAGAGCTCCAACAGGCCGAAGCGGCTGATCTTGCCGGTCTGCACGCGGGCGCGGTCGTGGCGAAGGGCATCGCGCAGGCGGTTTTCCACCTCGCGTTGGCTCTTCGGGTTTTCCATGTCGATGAAGTCGATGACGATCAGGCCACCCAGGTCGCGCAGGCGCAGCTGGCGGGCCACTTCATCAGCGGCTTCGAGGTTGGTCTTCAGTGCGGTTTCTTCGATGTCCGCGCCGCGGGTTGCACGGCCGGAGTTCACATCGACCGCCACCAGCGCTTCGGTGTGGTCAATCACCACAGCGCCGCCTGAGGGCAGGTTCACCTGGCGCGAGTAAGCCGATTCGATCTGGTGCTCGATCTGGAAACGCGAGAACAGCGGCACATCGTCGCGATAGCGTTTCACGCGATGCACGTTGGTCGGCATTACATGCGCCATGAACTGGCGGGCCTGTTCGTACACGTCGTCGGTATCGATCAGGATTTCACCGATGTCCGACGAGAAGTAGTCGCGGATCGCACGGATGACGAGGCTGCCTTCCTGATAGATCAGGTAGGCACCGCTCTGGCCCTTGGCGGCACCTTCGATCGCCTTCCACAGCTGGGCGAGGTAGTTCAGATCCCATTGCAGCTCTTCCGCTGCGCGGCCGATCGCAGCGGTACGCGCGATCATGCTCATGCCGGACGGAACGTCCAGCTGATCCAGTGCGTCACGCAGTTCGGCGCGGTCGTCGCCCTCGACGCGGCGCGAAACGCCACCGCCACGCGGGTTGTTCGGCATCAGTACCAGGTAGCGGCCGGCGAGCGAGATGAAGGTGGTCAGGGCTGCGCCCTTGTTGCCACGTTCGTCCTTCTCGACCTGGACGATCAGTTCCTGGCCTTCCTTGATCGCGTCCTGAATGCGGGCGCGGGAAGCCTCGATACCTTCCTTGAAGTAGGCGCGGGAAATTTCCTTGAACGGCAGAAAGCCATGGCGCTCGGCGCCATAGTCGACAAAGGCTGCTTCGAGACTGGGCTCGACGCGTGTCACGACGCCTTTGTAGATGTTGCTCTTGCGTTGCTCCTTGGCGGCCGATTCGATATCGAGATCGATCAGTTTCTGACCATCTACGATCGCGACGCGCAGTTCTTCGGCCTGCGTCGCATTAAAAAGCATGCGCTTCATTGGTGTTGTTCTCCCGCGCGCAAGCGGGCAGAACGAACCGCACCGTCCGATTCGGACGGCGTACTCAGATTGTCGGGAACGCTGTCATGCGATGGTTCGTTTTCAAAAAGAGTCGCGGGATTCGTACTGATCGGTCCTGCAGTCTCGGCGAGGTTCGGCCGACCGCTCAGGGCCTTGCATTCTGCGAGTTGCGCGCCAACTATGTGGTCAAGTGTTTTTTGGGTACCATCGCGAGCTTTTGTGCTCCAGCGACGGTTGGCTTGGCGTTCCTCTGGGAGCTGAGCTCATCGCCGACTGGTCCGTACCTGCATCCTGCGAGGTGCGGCCCGAGCCGGACGTACCGGACGAACCCAAGCAGTATATTCAACATGGTCTTGCAAGGCAAAACCCCGTCCGCCCCCCCAGCCGTCCAGCGCTTGCTGATCGACGACAACGATGCCGGTCAGCGCATCGACAATTTCCTCATTCGCGTCTGCAAGGGCGTGCCCAAGAGCCTGATCTACCGGATCCTGCGCAGCGGCGAGGTGCGCGTAAACAAAGGGCGCATCGATCAGACCTACCGCCTCGCGGCGGGCGACGAAGTCCGGATTCCGCCGCTACGCCTGGCGGAAAAGGCCGACAAGGCGCCGGTGCCGGGGCGCGAGTTTCCGATTCTGTTCGAGGACGAGGCCTTGCTGGCGATCAACAAGCCGGCCGGCACCGCGGTGCACGGCGGTAGCGGCGTGAGCTTCGGTGTGATCGAGCAGTTGCGGCAGCAACGGCCGCAGCAGCGCTTTCTCGAACTGGCGCACCGGCTCGATCGCGAAACCTCGGGCATCCTGCTGATCGGCAAGAAGCGCTTGGCGCTGAACCGGCTGCACGACGTGCTGCGCGAGGGGGGGCTTGATAAGCGCTACCTCGCGCTGGTGGTTGGCAAATGGCCGAACCCGGTGCAGCACATCAAGCTAGCGCTGACCAAGTACCTCACCGACGAGGGCGAGCGACGCGTTGCCGTGGATAAGGACGGCAAGGCTTCGCACAGCATCGTGCGGCTGGTGGCGCGTTGGGAGCACTTCAGCCTGGTCGAGGTGCAGATCAAGACAGGGCGGACGCACCAGATCCGGGTGCATCTGACGCATCTGGGCTTTCCGCTCGCAGGCGATGACAAATACGGCGACTTCGCATTGAACAAGGCGCTTCAGAAAGAAGGCCTGAAACGCATGTTCCTGCATGCGGCGAGCCTCGTGGTGCCGCATCCGGTGTCCGGCGAGCCTTTGTCGCTTTCGGCGCCGTTGCCTGACGAGCTGGCGGCTTTCGTTGCTCGCCTCGACGAAAAGGAGGCGCGGACATATGGCTGAGCGCCGATTTGACCTGATCGTTTTCGATTGGGATGGCACGCTGATGGATTCGACCGCCACCATCGTTGCGGCGATTCAGGCTGCATGCGCGGATCTCGGCTTGCCGGTACCGGATCGCGAGCAGGCAAGCCACGTCATTGGTCTGGGGCTCAATGATGCGCTGCACACGGCGGTGCCTGCGCTCGATCCCGCCGACTATCCGCGCATGGTCGAACGTTACCGCCATCATTACTTCGCGCGTGACGAAGCCCTGGTGCTGTTCGACGGCGCCCGCGCGTTGATTGAGCGCCTCGGCGGCGCGGGCTATGGCTTGGCTGTTGCGACAGGCAAAAGCCGCGCCGGACTTGATCGCGCGTTTGCCGCGAGCGGCTTGGGCGCGCTGTTCCACGGTTCGCGCACCGCCGATGAAACCTTCTCGAAGCCGCATCCAGCGATGCTGCTTGAGCTGATTGACGAATTCGCCGTCGCGCCTGAGCGCACGCTGATGATCGGCGATACGACGCATGATCTGCTGATGGCGCAGAACGCCGGCACGCCAGCGGTGGGCGTCAGTTACGGTGCTCACCCGGTGGACGTGCTCGAAGCCCTTGCGCCGCTTGGTTTGGTGCACTCGATAACGGAACTCGATGCATGGCTGACGGCGAACGCCTGATTTGCGCCAGCGCTGATGTGCTGGAGGGGGGCGATGGCGTGCGCTTCCCGCTTCGCACGGCCTTTGGTGACGAAACAGGCTTTGTGGTGCGCTATCGAGGCGAAGTGCGCGCCTACGTTAACCGCTGTGCGCATGTGCCAGTCGAGCTGGACTGGCAGCCGGGCAAGTTCTTCGACGACTCGGGCGTATACTTGATTTGTGCGACGCACGGTGCGCTTTACGACCCGGTTGGCGGGCACTGTCTTGCCGGCCCGTGTCGCGGCGGGCGCTTGCCGAAGCTCGATGTGATCGAGCGCGACGGGCATATTTACCTCCTTGAGAAAACTGCATGAGCGAACAAGTCTGGGAACGCAAACTGATCGAAGATCTCGCCACAGAGGCGCTCAAGGAGCAGCGCCGTCGCCGCCGTTGGGGAATTTTCTTCAAGCTGTTGGGGGTTGCGTACTTCGGTGTGTTTCTCTGGATCATGTGGTCCGGCCGCAGTCCGGAGGGCGTTGATGGTCATCCGCATACAGCGGTTATCGAGCTTGATGGCGTAATTGCCGCGAATAACCCGGCGAGCGCCGCGCGGGTGAATACGGCGCTGCGCGAGGCATTCAAGAACGACGCGGTAAAGGGCGTGCTCATCAAGATCAACAGCCCCGGCGGCAGCCCGGTGCAAGCTGGGGCGATCTACGATGAAATCAAACGCCTCAAGGCGACTAGGCCCTCTCTGCCGGTGTACGCGGTGGTCGAGGAGCTCTGCGCCTCAGGTGGCTACTATGTGGCTGCGGCGGCCGACAAGATCTACGTAGATAAGGCCAGTTTGGTTGGGTCGATCGGCGTGATCATGGACGGCTTCGGGTTTACCGAGGCAATGCAAAAGTTTGGCGTCGAACGGCGCGTCTACACCGCGGGCGACAACAAGGCATTTCTTGATCCGTTTTCTCCCTCTGTTCCGCGTCATGTCGAGCATGCGAACGCGATGCTGCAGGAGATTCACTCGCAGTTTATCGACGCCGTGCGCAAGGGGCGTGGCAAGCGCTTGAAGGAAACGCCCGATTTGTTCTCCGGCCTTGTCTGGACGGGGCAGAAGAGTATCGAGCTTGGGCTCGCGGACGCGACTGGGACGGTTAGCTCGGTCGCGCGCGACGTGATCAAGGCGGAAAAGCTGCGCGACTATACGGAGCGCGAAGCCACGTTCGAGCGTCTCGCGCGCCGGCTGGGCGGCGTTGCGGCACAAGCGTTCTCCGAAGGCATGGTCGAGACGCGTTATCGCTGACCTGCCTGGCCGCTAAGCGAGAAACAGGAACACGGTGGGGCGCCGATCGAGATCAGGCGCCTCACTTTTTTTCCATGTCGCGACGCTGCGCGTGGCGATCCATTCTCCAGCGGTCGTCAGTTCTCGCGCGACGCAGAGCTGGGTTTCTGGCGATAGGCTGGCGAGCAGCGCGGCGAACATCGCCTGGTTGCGATACGGCGTTTCAATGAACAGCTGGGTCCGTTTGAAGCGGCGCGATTCCTTCTCAAGTTCACGTAGCGAGGTGGCGCGCTCTGCGTCTTTGACCGGCAGGTAGCCGTGGAAAGCAAAGCTCTGTCCGTTCAGGCCTGAAGCCATCAGGCCTAGCAGTAATGACGATGGGCCGACCAGCGGTGCGACGCGAATGCCCATGCGGTGAGCCTGGCGCACGAGTAGGGCGCCTGGGTCGGCGACAGCGGGGCAGCCGGCTTCTGACATCAGGCCGATATCGTTCCCCGTGACGGCTGGTGCAAGTAGTGCGGCGAGTTCGGCTTCCGATGGCGTCTTGGGTAGTTCGTCGATCTTGAGCGACTGCAGTGGCTGAGGGTGCGCGATGCGCTTGAGTTCGGCGCGCGCACTCTTTGCGTTCTCCACAACGAAATGGTGGAGGCGTCGCGCAGTTTCGAGCGTTGCGGGCGGATGCAGCGTGGCGGAGTCAGCCGGGCCAAGCGCGACGGGCAGTAGAAACAGTGTGCCAGCCATCAGATTGTCCGGATCCCGGCCTCGCGCAGCAGGCGGCAAAGCGCAATCATTGGCAAGCCAACCAGTGCGTTCGGGTCGTCCCCGCGGATGTGGTCAAGCAATGTGATCCCCAGTGCTTCGGACTTGGCGCTGCCGGCGCAGTCCAGCGGCACTTCGCGGGCGACGTAACGTTCGATCTCTTCGTCGCTCAGGGTTCGAAAGCCCACTTCGGTTGGGATGCATAGTGTTGAAGCATGCCCGGTGCCAGTGTCGAGCAGGCATACCGCGGTGTGGAAAGTGATGGCTTTGCCGCTCATCCGGCGTAGTTGCGCGATTGCGCGCTCGACGGTCCCGGGCTTGCCGAAGCGCTCGTCGCCAACGCTCGCAACTTGATCCGAGCCGATGATCAGCGCGTCAGGGTGGCGTGCGGCGACCGCGCGTGCTTTTGCCTCTGCGAGCCGAATCGCTGTTTCGGCTGGCGCCTCGCCGGCGAGCGGTGTCTCATCGGTATCAGGCTTGGCGGTTTCAAATGGAATCTCAAGCCGCTCAAGGAGTTCGCGACGGTAGCGGGACGTGGAGGCGAGAACGAGTTTGCGCATCGGGACGGGCGTGTCGCCGGTGGCGGCGATTCGCCTTTGACAGGAAGGGTCTTGGATAATATCATTGCTCGTTTATGTCGCAACAGCAGGCTGGTTTCGCCTCGTGGTTGATTGCCGATCCGCTCGAATTCGCGCGGCGCGGCGAGCTTCTTTCGGGTGCAATCGAGATTTCCGCGTTCTCACGCTTGCGTGAGGAGTTGATGGATACGCAGGGTTCGGTTCAGGTTGAGGTGGTCGGGAGTGAGGTCGGCGACGATCGCTTCCTGCTGGTTTCAATCGAGGCTGAGCCGCGGGTTGAATGTCAGCGTTGTCTCGCGCCGCTCGCGCTGGATTTGGCGTTGAATGTTCGATTCCTGCTTGTGCCGCTCGGGCAGCCGATGCCGGATGATGAGCTGGAGGATGATTCCTTCGATCCGATTCTGGCTGAGCGCAATCTCGACGTGCAGGCCTTGGTCGAGGATGAACTGCTGCTGGCGTTGCCGATTTCGCCGCGACATGAGGTGTGTGATACCCCGCAACCCCGCGAACGGGACGACAGCGCGTCGCCCTTCGCCGCGCTGGCGAACCTGCGCGGGGCGGGAAAGAAAGTTTGAGCCCGGTCGAGTGTCGACGGGCCTGATTAACGAAATTCAGCGAAGGAGCATCAAATGGCTGTTCAACAGAACAAAAAGTCGCCGTCGAAGCGCGGCATGCATCGTGCCCACGATTTTCTGACGGGTCCTGCGACCGCTGTCGAAGCCACTACTGGCGAAGTGCATCTGCGTCACCATGTGTCGCCGTCGGGTGTTTATCGTGGCCGCAAGGTCATGAAGGCCAAGGGCGAATAATTCCCTTTTCGACGAAAACGGCGCCAGGGTGCCTGGCGCCGTTTTCGTTCGTCCCTACCCACCAGTCACTATCGATGCAGGTAACGCTCGCGATCGACTGTATGGGCGGTGATTTTGGCCCCTCGGTCACACTGCCCGCAGCCCGCCAGTTCCTGCGCGACGATCCATACGCCAGCGTACTGCTGGTCGGTCTGCCCCAAGCCATCGAAGCGGATGCTTCAAGATTGGCGGGCGAATTTCCCGGTCGAGCCCGTTTCGTGCCCGTGACACAAGTCGTGGAGATGCACGAGGCGCCCGCAAGTGCGCTGCGCGCCAAGAAAGATTCGTCGATGCGTGTTGCGATCGATCGGGTCAAATCGGGTGATGCGCAAGCGGCGGTGTCGGCGGGCAATACCGGGGCGTTGATGGCGATCGCGCGTTTTGTCCTGAAGACCATCAGCGGCATCGATCGCCCGGCGATCGCGACGATTTTGCCGGCACAGGATGATCGGCACACCTATGTGCTCGATCTCGGTGCCAACGTCGACTGTTCGGCCGAGCATCTGCTGCAGTTCGGCATCATGGGGGCGATGCTGGTTTCCGCCCTTGAGCACAAGGAGCGCCCAACGGTCGGCTTGCTGAACATCGGCGAGGAAGAGATCAAGGGCAACGAGGTCGTCAAGCAGGCGGCCGAATTGCTACGCGGCAGTGGGCTCAATTTCTACGGCAACGTTGAAGGCAACGACATCTACAAGGCCACGACTGATGTCGTTGTCTGCGATGGTTTTGTTGGCAACGTGGCACTGAAGGCCTCCGAGGGCGTGGCGCAGATGATGGCGACGACGCTCCGGCAGGAACTCAAGCGCAATCTCTACACGAAGCTTGTTGCGTTGCTGGCGATGCCCGCGCTGCGCCATTTCAAGCAGCGTGTTGATCATCGACGCTACAACGGTGCCGCGCTGTTGGGGCTGCGCGGCGTGGTGTTCAAGAGTCATGGTTCGGCCGATGCGTTTGCGTTTGAGCATGCGCTCCGGCGAGCGGCTGAGGCTGCCCGCAATCAAGTGGTTGATCGCATCACCGCGCGCGTCAGCGCGCACCTTGCAGCAGAAGGAGTGGCGCAGTGATCTATTCTAGGGTCGTAGGTACCGGCAGCGTGCTGCCGGGAGATCCCGTCACCAACGACGATCTGGTGGCGCGTGGCATCGACACGTCAGATAGTTGGATCATCGAACGCACCGGCATCCGTGCCCGCCACCTTGCTCCGGCGGGCGTGACGTCCAGCGTGTTGGGGGCGGAAGCGGCCCGGCGCGCGCTTGAAGCGGCCGGCCGCACGGCGGCCGATGTCGATCTGATCATTGTTGCGACCTCAACGCCGGACAAGGTCTTTCCTAGCACGGCCTGTCTGATCCAGGCTGAACTTGGCGTGGCGGGGTTCCCTGCGTTCGACGTTCAGGCGGTGTGCAGCGGTTTCGTCTATGCGATGACGATCGCAGACAAGTTCATCCGCTCGGGCTCGAATCGTCGGGCTCTTGTTATCGGTGCCGAAGTCTTTTCGCGCATCATTGACTGGGAAGATCGTCGTACCTGCGTGCTGTTCGGTGATGGCGCCGGTGCAGTGCTGCTCGAGGCGTCGGAAACGCCCGGCCTGCTCGCGACGGCGCTGCATGCTGATGGCAGCCTTCACGAGATTCTTGAGGTGCCAGGGAATATCCGCGACGGTCACGTTGAGGGATCTCCCTTCATCCATATGGATGGTGCTGCGGTGTTCAAGGTGGCAGTGCGCGTACTCGGCGACATCGCCAACGAAGTGCTCGAACAGGCTGGCATGACCGCCGATCAACTGGATTGGCTGATCCCGCATCAAGCGAATATCCGGATTCTTCAGGCAACCGCCAAGCGGCTGCACCTTCCGTTCGAGAAGGTCATCGTTACCGTTGACCGCCATGGCAACACGTCGGCGGCTTCGGTCCCGCTCGCGCTTGATGCCGCCGTGCGGGATGGTCGCCTCCAGCAGGGGCAGAGTGTGATGCTGCAAGGCGTGGGCGGTGGCTTTACCTGGGGCGCAGCGCTGCTGCGTCTTTAATACCGAGTGAGGATGCGATGAGCTTTGCGTTTGTATTCCCCGGTCAGGGGTCGCAGTCGGTTGGCATGATGGCCGCGTACGGCGAATCGGATGTGATTCGTGCGACGTTTGCCGAAGCGTCTGCCGCGCTTGGCGAAGATCTTTGGACGATGGCCGCTGAGGGTCCTGCCGAGCGTCTGTCGATGACGGTCAATACGCAGCCGCTGATGCTGACAGCCGGCGTTGCCGTATGGCGCGCCTGGTGCGCCGCCGGTGGCGCGGTGCCGAGTGTCGTGGCAGGCCATAGCCTGGGCGAGTATTCCGCACTGGTCGCGGCGGGGGCACTTGAGTTGTCGGACGCGGTACGTCTTGTCCGTCTGCGTGCCCAGGCCATGCAGGATGCCGTGCCGGCTGGGACGGGCGGTATGGCGGCAATCCTAGGTCTCTCGCCGGCACTGGTGGCTGAAGCGTGTGCCGAGGCGGCGCAGGGTGAAGAAGTTGCTGCGGCGAACCTTAACGACCCCGGGCAGATTGTGATTGCCGGCCATGCTGGGGCTGTCGCACGTGCCTGCGAGGCCGCCAAGGCGCGCGGCGCCAAGCGTGCGCTACCGCTGCCCGTCAGTGCGCCGTTCCACAGCGCCTTGATGCGTCCGGCGGCCGAGCGCCTCGCAATCGCATTGCAGTCGGTAGATGTTCGTACGCCTGCAATCCCCGTCGTGAACAATGTTGACGTCGTGCTTGAGTCGGATCCGGCGCGCATCAAGGACGCCCTTGTGCGGCAAGCCTACTCGCCGGTTCGCTGGATCGAGACGGTGCAGGCGATCGCCGCGCGGGGCGCGACGCAAGTGGTTGAGTGCGGCCCTGGCAAGGTGCTGATGGGGTTGGTGAAGCGGTGCGCAGCGGGGCCTGATGCGCTCGCCATTTCGGATGCGGAGAGCTTTGCAAAGATTCTCGAAATGACCAAGGGGGTTGCAGCATGACCGCGCTTGAAGGGCAAATTGCACTGGTGACCGGTGCCAGCCGTGGCATCGGTCGCGCGACGGCGCTTGAGTTGGGGCGTCAGGGTGCAGTGGTGATCGGTACTGCGACCTCGGATTCCGGTGCCGAGGCGATTTCGGCTGCGCTTGCGGAGGCAGGTATCAAGGGTGTCGGGCTGCGTTTGAACGTCACCGATGCTGCCGATTGCGAGGCGGCGCTCGCGCGTATCGAGCAAGAGTTCGGTGCCGTGTCGGTGCTGGTGAACAACGCCGGTATCACGCGCGACAATATTGCGATGCGGATGAAGGACGATGAGTGGGATGCGGTGATCGACACCAATCTCAAGGCCGTCTTCCGCATGTCCAAGCTGGTCATGCGCGCGATGATGAAGGCACGCTACGGGCGCATCGTCAATATCACCTCGGTGGTCGGCTCGTCCGGCAACGCCGGGCAGGCGAACTATGCGGCGGCGAAGGCCGGCGTTGCAGGCATGACCCGTGCGCTGGCCCGAGAACTGGGTAGCCGGAATATCACGGTGAACTGCGTTGCGCCGGGTTTCATCGATACGGACATGACCCGCGCACTGGGCGATGGGCAGCGTGATGCGCTGCTGGGTCAGATCGCGCTTGGGCGACTTGGTCGCCCAGAAGAGATTGCGGCAGCGGTGGCGTTCCTGGCGTCGCCTGCGGCCAGCTATGTGTCCGGTGTTACGCTGCACGCAAACGGCGGAATGTACATGTCATAAGCGCCGCTTGGGTGCCTAGGCAGTAGGGGCGCATGCCCGCATTTCATGGTTTCTTTTTGGTAAAATAGTGGGGTTATTCACCCCCGAATTTAGAGAAGGAGTGGTCAATGGAGAACATCGAACAACGCGTCAAGAAGATCGTTGCCGAACAACTCGGCGTCAACGAGGCTGACATCAAGAACGAGTCTTCCTTCGTGGACGATCTGGGCGCTGACTCGCTGGACACCGTTGAACTGGTCATGGCGCTCGAAGAGGAATTCGAGTGCGAGATTCCCGACGAAGAAGCCGAGAAGATCACCAGCGTTCAGCAGGCAATCGACTACGTCGTTGCCAACAAGAAGTAATCGCAGTCTTTAACCTCGTAACTCGATCCGGAGCGCACTTTGGGCGGTCGTAGAGTCGTCATCACCGGTCTCGGTATCATCAGTCCGGTCGGTAATTCCATCTCCGAAGCCTGGGACAACATCCTTAATGGGCGTTCCGGCATCTCCCGCATCACGCGCTTTGATGCGTCGACCTTACCGGTGCAGATTGCCGGCGAGGTCAAGAACTTCGACGTAACGGCCTACGTTTCCGGTAAGGAAGCGCGCCGTTACGACAAGTTCATCCACTACGGCCTGGCCGCGGCAATCGACGCGCTCAAGGACGCAGGGCTCGGAGAACATCCAGACAACGCAGAGCGTATCGGCGTTTGCATTGGCTCCGGCATCGGCGGTTTGCCGATGATCGAGGACACGCACAACGCGACGCTGGAGGGTGGTGCTCGCAAGATTTCGCCGTTCTTCGTACCGGGGTCGATCATCAACATGATCTCCGGTCTGCTGTCGATTCAGTACGGATTCAAGGGGCCGAACTTCGCCACCGTTAGCGCCTGTGCAACGGGTAATCACGCCATCGGCGAGGCGCAGCGACTCATCGAGTACGGCGACGCCGACATCATGGTTGCGGGTGGTGCCGAGGGGACGGTGTCCTTCCTTGGTATGGGTGGTTTCTGCGCGGCGCGCGCGCTTTCTTGCCGCAACGATGATCCGACTGCGGCAAGCCGTCCGTGGGATGCTGGTCGTGATGGTTTCGTGCTTGGCGAAGGCGCTGGCGTGTTGGTGCTCGAAGAGTACGAACATGCCAAAGCGCGCGGAGCGAAGATCTACGCCGAGCTCGCCGGTTATGGCATGAGCGCGGATGCAAACCACATTACTGCGCCTTGCGAAGATGGCGAGGGTGCCTCGCGCAGCATGCGCAATGCGCTGCGCAACGCAAAGACGGAGCTCGATGAAATCGACTACGTCAATGCGCACGGCACGTCCACGCCGCTCGGCGATCTGGCTGAAACGACTGCGGTGAAGCGCTGCTTTGGTGAGCACGCGTATAAGCTCTCGGTCAGCTCGACCAAGTCGATGACGGGCCACCTGCTGGGGGCGGCGGGGGGTATCGAGGCGGTATTTACCACCCTCGCGATTCGCGATCAGGTGGCGCCGCCAACGATTAACCTGGAAACGCCCAGCGAGGGGTGCGATCTTGACTATGTGCCGAAGCAGGCACGGCCGATGACGATCCGGGCTGCGATGTCAAACTCCTTCGGTTTTGGCGGCACCAACTCGACGCTGATCTTCCGTCGCGTCTGATAGGCGTTCTCGCAGAAATGAGGCTCGCAGGCGATATCCGGCTGCGGGCCTCTTTGTCTTTCTGGGGCTTGCTTGTGACACTGCACGGCGCAGCGCTGGCGGTGGTGTTCTATCCCGGTGTCGATCCGCGCTTACTTTGGGGCGGTATTCCGCTAGTCCTGGTCTCGGCGGTGTGGGCGTGGAGGCAGCAGCGCCGAACCCCGCGGATTCGTCTGACTTTGTTTGACGACGGCGCAGCGGCGGTCACGGATGGTGATGGGGTGTCTCGCCCGATCGTATTTCATCGCAGCACGCGAGATGGTGGCTGGTTTCTCGCGCTGTGTTGGCAAGAGCTCGCAAGCGGCCAACGGCGTCGGGTTTGGCTCGTTGGCTCGGCAATGCCGCCCGAAGAATGGCGCTTGTTGCGTGCCTGGCTGCGTTGGCGAGCGTTCAGTCGCGCGCGGACATCCAGCGAGGCAAACCGGTCGGCCAGCGCAGATTCCTGATGATTGTCGCCTTGCCTTTCGGAAGGGTTTCCGGATAGTCGCGACTATAGTGCAGGCCGCGGCTTTCCTTGCGTGACAGCGCCCCACGCACGATCAGCTCGGCGCTGACGACCAGATTGCGCAGCTCGATCAGGTCGTTGCTCACCCGGAAGTTGGCGTAGTACTCGTCGATTTCGCGGTGAAGCAACGCGATACGGTGTTGCGCGCGTTGCAGGCGTTTGGTGGTGCGGACGATGCCGACATAGTCCCACATGAAGCGGCGGAGTTCGTCCCAGTTGTGCGCAATGACCACTGCTTCATCAGCATCGGTCACCTTGCTCTCGTCCCACTCGGGCAGGTCCTCTGTGATGGCGCGGGGATGCGCCAGGATGTCCGCTGCAGCAGCTTCTCCAAACACCACGCATTCGAGCAGCGAGTTGCTCGCCAGCCGGTTGGCGCCGTGCAGCCCGGTACAGGCCGTCTCGCCGATAGCGTAGAGGCCCGGAAGGTCGGTGCGTGCGCGCAGGTCTGTCAGCACTCCGCCGCAGGTGTAGTGCGCCGCTGGAACGACCGGAATCGGTTCTTTCGTGATGTCGATGCCGAGCTCAAGGCAGCGGGCACGGATGGTCGGGAAGTGTGTTGTGATGAACTCGGGCGGGCGGTGGCTGATGTCCAGATACACGCAATCCAGACCGTGGCGCTTCATTTCGTAGTCGATTGCTCGGGCGACGATGTCGCGCGGGGCAAGTTCGCCGCGCGGATCGTGCTGCAGCATGAAACGCGTGCCGTCCGGCAATTTCAGCAAACCGCCTTCGCCACGCACTGCCTCGGAAATGAGGAACGACTTGGCTTGTGGGTGGTAAAGGCAAGTAGGATGGAACTGAATGAATTCCATGTTGGCGACGCGGCATCCTGCACGCCAAGCCATGGCAATGCCGTCGCCGGTCGCGGTGTCCGGGTTAGTCGTGTAGAGGTACACCTTGCCGGCCCCGCCGGTTGCGACCACGGTATGGCGGGCCGCAAAAGTCACGACATGGTCTTCTGCGATGTCGAGGATGTAGGCGCCGAGACAGCCTGCGTCGGGGCGCCCGATTCGATGCCCGACGATCAGGTCGACCGCAATGTGGTGTTCGAAGACGCGGATGCTCGGATGGGCGCGTACTTTCTGGGTCAGCGTTTCTTGCACGGCCGCGCCGGTGGCGTCGGCCACGTGCACGATGCGTCGATGGCTGTGCCCGCCTTCGCGCGTCAGGTGCATGTGTAGCGGGCCTTCCTCGGCGGGCGTGAAGGGCACGCCTTGCGCTGCCAGCCACTGAATGGCTTCGCGCCCGTGCTCGACCACAAAACGCGTGGCGCCATCGTCACAGATGCCGGCGCCGGCGATGTGTGTGTCGCGCGCATGCGCTTCGGTGGAGTCCATCGGATCGACGACGGCGGCGATGCCGCCCTGCGCCCATGAGCTTGCGCCGTCCTCAAGCTGACATTTCGTCACCAGCGCGACCGAGTGGTGGTCAGCGAGGCGGAGGGCGAGCGATTGGCCAGCGAGGCCGCTGCCAAGGATCAGAACATCGAACTGGAGCACGGCGGTCAGGGCGCGCGGAAGGCGCCGCTAGATGGGGAGGCGCGAATATATCACGCGCCCCTGCGGCGCGTTGGCACACGGCGGCAATACCCATGTGCGTGACTGAACTATTCCCCGTGCGTCGGGTCAATGGACGCATAAGCAGTCGCCCTCAGGGGCTGGGGTATACTGGCTTGGCGCCGCCCAGAGCGCGACCAATCCAGAAAATACCCCGTCCCATGAGTGATCGTCAGATAGACCAGCAGTTGGTCGAGCTTGCGCAACGCGGCGACAAGCATGCCTTCGGGCTGCTTGTGTCGAAGTATCAGCGCAAGCTCGCTCGGCTGCTGTCTCGCATGATCCGCGATCCGGCGGAAGTCGAGGATGTTGCGCAGGAAGCCTTCATCAAGGCCTATCGCGCGCTGCCCTCGTTCCGCGGCGACAGCGCGTTTTACACATGGCTGTATCGCATCGGAATCAACACGGCAAAGAACTATCTCGTGTCGCAAGGCCGGCGTGCGCCGACCTCGACTGACATCGATGCCGACGAGGCAGAGAACTACGACGATGGCGATCTGCTTCGTGATTACGACACACCGGAACGCCTGCTTGCGACCAAGCAAATCGGCGAGACGGTGAACGTGGCAATGGATGCATTGCCGGAGGAGCTGCGCACCGCGATTGTGCTGCGGGAGATTGAGGGCCTGAGTTACGAGGAGATCGCGACTGTGATGGGCTGCCCGATCGGCACCGTGCGTTCGCGCATATTCAGGGCGCGGGAGGCGATTGCAGAAAGACTTCGCCCCTTGCTCGATACAAGTCCGGAAAAAAGATGGTGAGTGAGACATGAAAGAGCAGATTTCCGCCTTGCTGGATGGCGAATTGGAGCCAACGGGCGTGCAGGCGCTTTTGTCACACACAAAGAAGGAGCCGGCACTGCGCGAGTGCTGGGACGAGTACGCGCTGATCGGCGATGCCTTGCGCGGCGAGGCCGAGTTGTCGAGTGACTTCACAGCGAAGTTGATGTCGCGGCTTGATGCAGAACCGACCGTCATTGCGCCGGCGGCAAGTGCTGCGTTGGCGAAGCGTCGTCGTTCCGCTCTCGACACCTTGTTGCCGATTGCCGCGACGGTGGCGGGTGTTGCGGTGGTTGCATGGCTCGGCTTGCGTGTCGAGCCAGCCGATACGACCCGTGTTGCGCATGCGACGACGGCCGCTCGAGCAGTGCCGGCAGCGGATGCCGATCGTGCTTACCTGCTCGCGCATCACGGGTATGCAGGCGCCCAAGCCGTTCCTGGCGTCGGGTACTACATGCGCACCGCAGCCGAACAGGTTGGGGACGAGGTGCGATGATCGGCAGGGCTTGGGTTGTTGCCCTGTCCCTGTTTGCAGGGCTGGCGCAGGCAAGTGCGTCGCAAGACGCCATCGCATGGCTCGCGAAAGTGAGCGCGGCGTCGCAGACGCTGAACTATGCCGGCACCTTCGTTTACCAGACCGGTAGAACGACCGAGACTTCGCGGATCGCCCATATTTCGGATGCGACCGGCGAATACGAACGGCTGGAGACGCTGGACGGCCCGCCGCGCGAGATCGTACGTAGCAACGGTGATGTGCGCTTCTATCTGCCACAAGAGAAGATCATCATCAGTGACCATGCGATGCCTAAGCGTTTCCCGGCATGGGCTCATGTGTCACCTGATCAGCTGATGGGCAATTACAACGTTCGCCTGGGTTCGCTTGACCGGGTGGCGGGCATGCCCGCACAGCAGGTGGTACTTGAGCCGCGCGACGCGTTCCGCTATGGCCACACATTCTGGGTTGAGCCGGGAAGCGGCCTGATGCTCAAGTCGCGCATGCTTGATTCCACCGGCGCTGTGGTGGAGCAATTTGCGTTTTCCGATGTGAGTATTGGCGGCCTTGTTGAGCGCGACAAGGTGCGCTCCCGTTATGCGGCTGCAGCGGGTGGTTGGCGCGAGATCAACGCACGCGGCGCGGCGGTGACCCCTGAAGAGGCGGGCGTGAGCTGTCGGGGGCTGTTGCCCGGCTTCCGGCCGATCAGTACGGTGCGTCGGCAAGTGAAGGATGGCGGCGCGGACGCGGTGCACTTGGTGTATTCCGATGGCCTTGCGACCATTTCGGTCTTCGTGGAACCGATCGCTCAAGGGCGCAAGACGCCTGTCGTTGGCGAGAGCGCTGTTGGTCCAACCCGAATATTCAAACGCTTGATTGGGGCTCAGTACTTGGTAACAGCTCTCGGTGAGGTGCCGCCGGAGTCTGTGCGGCGCCTTGCGGAATCGGTTGAGATTCGCCAGAAATGAATACGCGTAAAGCAATTGTGCTGGGCGTCGACAGCGATTCTGCGCTCGTGAAGGTGGGTGGTGATGGCGGCTGCGGTCGCTGCAGCGAAACCGGTGGCTGCGGCAGCGACGTGCTTGGAAAGTTGTTCGGCGGGCGCTGCGCCAGCTACCGGGTTGAAACTGATCGACCGCTCAGCCCGGGTGCTGAGATTCTGGTTGCGGTTGAACCGCGTGCGCCACTGTTGGCGGCGGCCTTGGCCTACGGTTTTCCTGTGCTTGGCTTGTTGCTCGGGGCTGGAATTGGCGGTGCGCATTGGCCAGGAGACGCCGGAGCGGTGCTTGGTGCTGTCGCCGGGTTGGTCTCGAGTTCAGCCGTGTCGATGTGGCTGACACGCCGAAAGCTTGCAGGCGGGCTCGCTGTGCGCGTGATTGATTCGGGGATGTCGCATTGATGAGGGCCGCGATGTTGCAGCCAGTCAAATTCATGAAGGCGTGGCGCTTTGCGCTGCTTTTGTCAGTGCTCTGCGCGGCCACCGCGTCTGCGGCGCGGGATCTGCCGGAACTCGCCGATCTGGTTGATCGTTCGGCGGCGGCGGTCGTCAACGTCAGTTCGGAGCAACTGCGTCCGCGGGCGAAGTCCGATGCGCGGGATCCGATGCAGGACTGGTTCCGCCGTTTCATGCCCAAGCATCCGCAGATTCCTCGTGATGGTGAGGAGGGCGACTCGATGGGTTCCGGGTTCATCGTCTCGGCGGATGGCTACATTCTGACCAACGCGCATGTGGTCGAGGATGCGGACGAGATCGTGGTTCGCTTGACCGACAAGCGTGAGTTTCGCGCACGCCTGATTGGCGCTGACCGACGCAGCGATGTGGCGGTGATCAAGATCGACGCTACCGGCCTGCCCAAGGTGCCAATCGGCGATCCGGGCAAGCTGAGGGTCGGCGATTGGGTGGTTGCGATCGGTTCGCCTTTCGGTTTTGACCACACCGTCACCGCCGGCATCGTCAGTGCCAAGGGGCGCTCACTGCCGGATGAGTCGCTGGTGCCCTTCATTCAGACGGATGTGGCCATCAATCCCGGCAATTCGGGTGGGCCGCTGTTCAATCTCAAAGGCGAGGTGGTCGGCATCAACTCGCAGATCTACAGCGAGACTGGCGGCTTCATGGGGCTCTCGTTCGCGATTCCGATCGATGTGGCGATGGATGTGCACAACCAGTTGCGGTCCTCGGGCAAGGTGACTCGCGGCCGCATCGGTGTCGTCATTCAGGAGGTCACCAAGGATGTTGCCGACAGCTTCGCGCTGAAGGCGCCGCAGGGAGCGCTGGTGAGCGAGGTCGAGAAGGGTGGGCCCGCCGACAAGGCGGGTGTAGCCATCGGCGACGTGATCCTGCGTTTCGATGGCAAGCCCGTGAATGCATCCTCGGATCTGCCGCGTATCGTCAGCGGCACGCGGCCGGGCGCTCGCTCCTCGATGCAGGTCTGGCGCAAAGGGGCGATCCGGGATGTCGCGCTTGTCGTTGACGAGTTTGCGGAGGAGTCGCCAACCCCCAAGAAGCCTCAGTCCAAACGGGTCGAGCCAGCGGGCTCAAATCGGCTTGGTTTGGTGGTCGGACCGCTCACGTCCGAGCAAAAGCGTCATTTCAAGAGCGATGGCGGCGTGGCGATCAAGGATGCCAAGGGCCTGGCGGCGCGGGCGCAACTGCAGGGCGGAGATCTGATCGTGTCGGCGACGCGTAAGGGCCTGCCGGTCGAGTTCCGCAACGCCGAGCAGTTCAACCGCTTCGCTGCGGCGGTGGAGCGTGGTGAGAGCGTGTCGCTGCTGGTGAAGCGAGGCGACACGCAGAGTTTTGTCAGCCTGCGCGTGCCCGATTTGCCATGAGCCGACGCGGCGGAGTGGATCGGCTATACTCGCGCGTTCTCCAACCCGATGGATTCCTGAGAAGGGTGCGGCAACGCACCCTTTTTTCGTGGCATGCAGCACATCAGAAACTTCTCGATCATCGCCCATATCGACCATGGCAAGTCGACCCTTGCCGACCGGCTCATCCAGCGCTGCGGGGGCCTCTCCGATCGCGAGATGGAGGCTCAGGTTCTTGATTCGATGGACATCGAGCGTGAGCGCGGCATCACGATCAAGGCGCAGACCGCGGCACTGAGCTATCGCGCTCAAGACGGGCAGATCTACAACCTGAATCTCATCGATACCCCTGGGCATGTGGACTTCTCTTATGAAGTCAGCCGCTCACTGGCTGCCTGCGAGGGCGCACTGCTGGTGGTGGATGCTTCCCAGGGGGTTGAGGCGCAGACGGTAGCCAATTGCTACACGGCCATTGAGCAGGGCGTTGAAGTCGTACCGGTGTTGAACAAGATGGATCTTCCGTCTGCCGATCCGGATACGGCTCGGCAGGAGGTCGAGGACGTGATCGGTATCGATGCGACTGAGGCGATCCCCTGTTCGGCCAAGACTGGCATGGGCATCGACGAGATCCTCGAAGCCATTATCGCCAAGGTGCCGGCGCCGCGCGGCCAAGTTGATGCACCGCTCAAGGCGCTGATCATCGACTCCTGGTTCGACAATTACGTCGGCGTGGTGATGCTGGTGCGGGTGGTCGATGGCGTGCTGCGCCCGAAGGACAAGATTCTGTTCATGAGCACCGGCGCGCAGCATCTGTGCGAACAGGTGGGCGTGTTCACACCGAAATCAATCTCGCGTGATCAACTGTCGGCGGGCGAGGTGGGCTTTGTCATCGCCGGCATCAAGGAACTGACTTCGGCCAAGGTTGGCGACACGATCACGGTGGCGAACAAGCCTGCCGGCGAGGCCCTGGAGGGCTTCAAGGAAATCAAGCCGCAGGTGTTCGCAGGGCTTTATCCGGTGGAGGCGAGCGAATACGACCAGTTGCGTGAGTCACTCGAAAAGCTGAAGCTCAACGACGCGTCGTTGCAGTACGAGCCTGAAGTGTCGCAGGCGCTGGGATTTGGCTTCCGCTGTGGCTTCCTTGGCCTGCTGCACATGGAGATCGTGCAGGAGCGCCTTGAGCGTGAATTCGACATGGACCTGATCACCACCGCGCCGACCGTGGTTTATGAGGTCGTGCTCAACAGCGGGGAAGTGATCAAGGTCGAAAACCCGTCAAAGCTGCCGGAGATCTCGAAGATCGAGGAGATCCGTGAGCCGATCATCACCGCAACGATCTTCGTGCCGCAGGATTACCTTGGGCCGGTGATCACGCTTTGCAACCAGAAGCGTGGCAACCAGGTGGACATGCACTATCACGGCCGCCAGGTGAAGTTGATTTACGACATGCCTATGGCCGAGGTCGTCATGGATTTCTTCGACAAGTTGAAGTCCGTGTCGCGCGGTTATGCGTCGCTCGATTACGACTTCAAGGAATATCGAACCGCTGACGTCGTGAAGCTCGACATCCTGGTGTCGAGCGAAAAAGTCGATGCGCTTTCGGTGATTGTGCACCGCGCGAATGCGCAGTATCGCGGTCGAGAGCTGGCTGCAAAGTTGCGCGAATTAATTCCGCGCCAGATGTTTGACGTCGCCGTACAGGCGGCGATCGGCTCGCACATCATCGCGCGTGAAACGATCAAGGCGCTGCGCAAGAACGTGCTCGCCAAATGCTATGGCGGCGACATCACGCGGAAGAAGAAGCTCCTCGAGAAGCAGAAAGAGGGCAAGCGCCGCATGAAACAGGTCGGTAACGTCGAGATTCCGCAGGAGGCCTTCCTCGCCGTACTGCGCGTCGAAGACAACAAATAACCCCCCGAATGAGTCAGGAGAGGTCGTGGATTTTGCGTTGATTCTGTTCGTGCTGTCCGTGCTCTGTCTCTTATACACATCTCCGAGCCCACGAGACCGGAGCCTATCTCGT
>CAMFLH010000045.1 GCA_945957295.1 uncultured Uliginosibacterium sp. | reverse complement strand
CGCCTGCTCGCCGCGGAGGAAATCCCGGCTGAGAGCCTACGTGCGGCCGGCAACAAGCCGGTCGTGCCGCCGCTGGCTGGCGCGCTGCTGAAGAACGAACAGGACATCGCGCTGTTCGAACGCCTTGTCGCGATGGCCAAACACAATCGCTGAGGCGGACACCACGCTGCACCCATGCTGACGGACTTCTTCCTCCACCTGAAGGCAAGCCAGATCCCGGTCTCCACCAAGGAGTTCCTGACCCTGCTCGAAGCGCTGCAGGCGGGCGTGATCGGGCCGAGCATCGACGACTTCTACATCCTCGCGCGCGCCACGCTGGTCAAGGACGAGAGTCACTACGACAAGTTCGACCGTGCCTTCGGGAGCTTCTTCAAAGGGATCACCGAGATCCCGGGGCTTGAAGCCGATATCCCGGAAGACTGGCTAAGGCGCGCAGTGCAACGCATGCTCAGCCCCGAGGAAAAGGCACGCCTTGAAAAGCTCGGCTGGGACAAGCTGATGGAGGAATTCAAGCAGCGCCTGCAGGAGCAGAAGGAGCACCATGCCGGCGGCAACAAGTGGATCGGCACCGGCGGCAGCTCGCCCTTCGGCGCGCACGGCTACCACCCGGAGGGGATTCGCGTCGGCCCGGAATCGGCTGGCAACCGGACGGCTGTAAAGGTTTGGGACCAGCGGCAATATCGCAACCTAGACGATTCGGTTGAACTCGGCACACGCAACATCAAGGTCGCTCTACGCCGTTTGCGCCGCTTCGCTCGGGAAGGTGCGCAAGACGAGCTGGACCTCGACGGTACGATTGCGGCCACCGCACGCAACGCTGGCTGGCTCGATCTGAAGATGCGGCCGGAGCGTCACAACGCCGTGAAGGTGCTGATGTTCTTCGACGTCGGTGGCTCCATGGACGACCATATCAAGGTCTGCGAAGAGCTTTTCTCCGCAGTACGTGGCGAGTTCAAGCACCTCGAATACTTCTACTTCCACAACTGTGTCTACGAATCGGTGTGGCGCGATAACCAGCGGCGCTTCGCGACCAAGCGCCCGCTGCAGGACGTGCTGCACACCTACGGCCCGGACTACAAACTCGTCTTCGTCGGTGACGCAACGATGAGCCCCTACGAGATCATGGTGCCCGGCGGCTCGGTCGAACACTTCAACGAAGAACCCGGTGCCGAATGGTTGCGACGGCTGCTCGATGCCTACCCGAGCGCCTGCTGGATCAACCCGCAGCCCGAGCCAACCTGGCCGTATCGTCAATCGATCACGCTGATCCGGCAAATCATGGCCGACCGCATGTTCCCGCTGACCATCGACGGCCTTGAGCGGGCGATGCGCCAGCTCTCACGCAAGACTTGATTCGCACAATGAACCCGATCTTCGTAGACGTGCTGGGTTATCTCGCCGCCACCCTGACGACGGTGGCCTTCGTTCCACAGGCTTGGCTGACCTGGAAAACCCGCTCCGCACACGGCGTATCGCTGGGCATGTACAGCGTCTTTGTGTGCGGCATCGCGATGTGGTTGATCTATGGCCTGCTGATCAGCGCCTGGCCAGTGGTGATCGCAAACATCATCACGCTACTGCTCGCGCTCTTCATCCTGTCGATGAAGCTTCGCTTCGGCTGATCCCTCAGGCTCAACATGGCGCTATCATCGGCTCACCTTCTGGTGGAGCCGTGATCCATGCGTTCGTTCGTTCGCCTGCCGCACTGCCTTGTCACCCTGCTGCTACTGCTGGCGCCCGCCCTCGTGCTCGCCGCGGACAAGCCCTCGCAACCGGAGGAAGCCGAACTGGTTGTTGCCAATCGGCACATCGCCACCTTCCGTACCGAGTTCGGCGGCGCAACGCCGCGTGCTCGCGCTGAGCGTGCCGCACGGCGGATAGAGCTGGCGGGCGAGTCGAGTAAGCCGCTCAAAACGAACACGGTCAGCTACAGCCTTGACGGCAAGTCAGGCATTGCAATCCGGGCGGGCGATCAGATCCTCTTCGCGCTGCTGCCGGCGGACCTGGAAGCGGACGCGAGCCTCACGCTTGAGGTGGAGGCCGGCAACGCGGCGCAACAAACCCAGCGCGTGCTCGACGCCTATCGCGAACAAGGCGACCTGAAGGGCATTGCGCGTGGCGTCTTGCTTGCGCTCCTGGCGACTGCAATCGCAGGGGGGCTGCTATGGACCTTGTTGCGCGCCGGTCGTCGCGTTACCGATGGGGTGCAACGGCGCATCGAGCGCAAGCTGGCCGTCACTGCCGGCGTTGGGTGGGCGCGCTACACCTATGGCCTGGTGCTGCGCGTAGCGCAGGTCGTTTTGATCCTGCTTGCGCTGTTCCTGGTCGACGTCTGGCTGACGTTTGTCCTCAAACAGTTCCCGATCACCGAACCGCTTGGTGATCATCTGATCGACTACTTGTTCCGCTACGCCGGCCACTTCGGTGACGCATGTCTGGCCGCCTTGCCGGGCCTGGTGGCGGTTGCGATCATCATTGTCATTGCCCAGGCCATCGCTGGCATGGTCCGCAGCGTTTTCGATGCGGCCCAATCAGAACATCTCACTCTGCCTGGCGTTCATCCGGAAACTGCATCCGCCACGCGACGGATCGTCGTCGGTGGCGTCTGGGCCTTCGCCTTCGCCCTCGCCTATCCGTACATTCCCGGATCGAGTACTGACGTATTCAAGGGAGTCAGCGTACTGCTCGGTTTCCTCTTCACGCTGGGCTCAGCGGGCGTCATGAGTCAGTTAATGGGCGGTCTGGTGCTGACCTACGCGCGCGCGCTGCGCTTGGGCGACTACGTGAAAATCGGCGAGATCGAAGGCGTGGTGCGAGAGCTCAGCACCCTGTCAGTCAAGATCGTAAACATTCGCAATGAGGAAATCACGATCCCGAACGCTGTGCTGCTGGGCAGCGCAATCTACAACTATTCGCGCCGCGCGGACCAAGGCACGATGCTGTCGACCAAGGTAACAATCGGCTACGACGCCCCCTGGCGCCAGATCCATGCGCTACTCATTGAAGCGGCACGGCGCGTACCCGAGATCCGCAAATCACCGGATCCGACGGTCTATCAACGCGCACTGAACGACTTCTACGTCGAATACGAGCTGTTCTGCCAGATCCATGAGGCGCTGCAGCGCGTGCCGGTACTCTCGGCGCTACATGCATCGATCCAGGACTGCTTCAACGAATACGGCGTGCAGATCATGTCCCCGCACTTCTTTGAACAACCGGCGCAGCCGGTTCTCTCGCCGAAGTCCGAATGGCACGCGCCGCCGGCGGCACCGGCCGAGGCGACAAAAGCCAGCAATTGAACGGGCCTGCGCCTGTGGTCGTTCGCCACTTTTCTACGTAGAACTACGGAAGGCTGCGCTGGCAGGCTTCCGTATAATGCCGAGGTCATTTCGCGCGCTGGATAGGCCATCGCGCGATTTCCTTTTTGTGGACCACAAGTCCGCTATCGCCAAGGCTTCTACCCATGCAAAAGCTGATTCAGGGCGCCGCATTGGGCATGGCGCTATGCGCCGTTTCCCCCGCATTGCATGCCCAGTCGAGCAATCTCGATACCCTAGAAAAAATCCGCCAGACCCGCACGATTACGATCGGCAACCGTGAGGCGGCACGCCCTTTTTCGTTCCTGAACGAGCAGAAACAACCGGTCGGCTATTCGATCGATCTGTGTCTCAAGGCAGTCGACCAGATCAAGAAAGATCTGAAATTACCCGATCTGAAGGTTCAGTACGTCACCGTCAGCGGTGCCGAGCGCATCCCAAAACTGCTCGACGGTTCGATCGATCTCGAATGTGGCTCCACCACCAACACCAAGGCACGTCAGGAGAAGGTCGAGTTCAGCTACACGATCTTTGTCGCCGGCATGAAGCTGTTGACCCGCACGAATTCAGGCGTTGCGGGGCACACCTCGCTGGCAGGCAAGCCGGTCGCCCTGTCGAAGGGCACCACCTCGGAAAAGCTCTTCACCCAGCTGCGTGACTCGGAAATCAGCACGATGAAGCTGATGCAGTTCCCGAACAACGTCGATGCGATCAAGGCGCTGGAGTCGGGCACTGTCGCCGCGTTCCCGCAAGATGACGTGCTGTTGAGTGGCCTGCTCAGCACCCGCCCGGATGCGTCGCGCTACACACTGGTTGGCGACTACCTGTCGGTCGAGCCCTACGCGATCATGATGCGCAAGGGCGACGACCGCCTCCAGGCTGAAGTCGACAAGGCGCTCAAGCAGATCTACGCGAGCGGCGAAATCAACGGCATCTATGAGCGCTGGTTCAACACCGACACGATCAAGCTGCCGATGTCGCGCCTGTTGCGCGATTCGATCATGCGGCCGAGCAAGGAACCGGGCATCGCACGCGTACTCGGCTACTCGCTTTAAGCGGGATACGACAAACAAAACGCCCCGGCAGATCACGCTGCCGGGGCGTTTTTATTTCGACTTGCGCGCTGCTCAGCCCAGCATCAACTGGTTGATACGCTTTACGAATCCCGCCGGGTCTTCCAGCGTGCCGCCTTCTGCCAGCAAGGCCTGATCCAGCAAGACGCTCGCCCAGTCATCGAAGCGCTCGGTGCCGGCCTTGAGCTTCAGCAGCACCTGGTGCTTCGGGTTAACTTCAAGAATCGGCTTGGAACTCGGCACATCCTGGCCCGCAGCCTTGAGCAGGCGTGCAAGGTTGGTGCCCATGTCGTTCTCGTCGGCGACGACGCAGGCGGGGCTGTCAGTCAGGCGGTGCGTGATCCGCACTTCCTTGACTCGTTCACCCAGCGCCGTCTTGAGCTTCTCCAGCACGTCCTTGAAGTCGCCGGCTTCCGCTTCGGCGGCCTTTTTCTCTTCCTCATCTTCCAGCGTGCCGAGGTCGAGGTCGCCGCGCGCAACCGACACCACCTGCTTGCCTTCGAACTCATGCAGGTGGCTCACCAGCCACTCATCCACGCGCTCGGCCAGCAGCAGCACTTCGACGCCCTTCTTGCGGAAGATTTCAAGGTGCGGGCTGTTCTTCGCAGCAGTAAACGTGTCGGCGGTGACGTAGTAGATCTTGTCCTGCCCTTCCTTCATCCGGGCAACGTAGTCAGCCAGCGAGACGGTCTGCTCCGGCGCATCGGCTTGCGTGGTGGCAAAGCGCAACAGCTTGGCGATGCGTTCCTTGTTGGCGAAGTCCTCACCGACGCCCTCTTTCAGCACCTTGCCGAACTCGCCCCAGAACTTGGCGTACTTCTCCTTGTCGTTCTCCGCCAGATCTTCGAGCAGCGACAGCACCTTCTTCGCACAGCCGGCGCGGATCGTGTCGATATCCTTGCTTTCCTGCAGGATTTCACGCGACACGTTCAGCGGCAGGTCGTTCGAATCGACCACGCCGCGAACGAAACGCAGGTAGAACGGCAACAGCTTTTCGGCGTCGTCCATGATGAAGACGCGGCGAACATAGAGCTTCAGGCCGTGCTTGACGTTGCGGTCCCACATGTCGAACGGCGCGTGGCTCGGCACGTACAACAGCTGAGTGTATTCGTGACGACCTTCGACCTTGGCATGCGACCAGGCCAGCGGTTCTTCATGGTCGTGCGCAACGTGCTTGAAGAACTCCTTGTACTGCTCGTCGGTGATGTCCGACTTCGAACGGGCCCACAGCGCCGAGGCCTGGTTCACCGTCTCTTCCTCATCACGGAGGACCTGTTCGCCCTTCTCCTGATCCCATTCTTCCTTGCGCATGCGGATCGGCTGCGCAATGTGGTCGGAGTACTTGCGGATGATCGAACGCAGGCGCCAGCCAGAGAGCAGATCGTCCTGATCTTCGCGCAGATGCAGGATGATCTCGGTGCCGCGGACTTCACGATCGATGGGCTCGATAGTGTAGGCACCGGCGGTATCACCGGTCATCGAGCATTCCCACTTCACCGCTTCATTGGCTGGCAGGCCGGCCCGGCGGGTCAGCACCGTTACCTTGTCGGCCACGATGAAGGCGGAGTAGAAGCCAACGCCAAACTGGCCGATCAGGTGCGCATCCTTCTTCTGGTCGCCAGTCAAGCGCGAGAAGAACTCCTTGGTACCGGACTTGGCAATCGTGCCCAGGTGCGCAATCACCTCTTCGCGGCTCATGCCGATGCCGTTGTCGGAAATCGTCAGCGTCCGCGCGGCCTTGTCGAAGCCAACAC
Organism: uncultured Uliginosibacterium sp.; assembly: GCA_945957295.1. Classification (GTDB taxonomy): domain Bacteria; phylum Pseudomonadota; class Gammaproteobacteria; order Burkholderiales; family Rhodocyclaceae; genus Niveibacterium. Next base: position 19,042 of record CAMFLH010000045.1, on the reverse strand, counting down.
CGATAGCCAACTCACCGGCACCTTCGAGCAGATGCGGGTGATCGAGCGCCTCGAAGCGCAGCTTGTCGCAGGCGTCCGAAGCGTTGGAGATCAACTCACGGAGGAAGATCTCGCGGTTGGAATACAGCGAATGAATCATCAGGTGCAGCAGCTGTTTCACTTCTGCCTGGAAGTTAAGGGTCTCGCCCTTGGGCGCCGCTGCGGTCTGTGCCTCACTCATGGATTTCTCCTAGGTCTCGATTAACATGCACGGATATGCGTCCGACCAAGCGGATTTCAAGCGTCTCAGATAGCGCACAACAGGCCCGCAACGATGGCCTGGCGGAAGCCCAGCTCGCCTTGCCCCGTCGCCCACGCAGCCTGCGGCGCGTGGCCTACTCCATCATCGCGACCTATTTGTTGCTCGCGGCGGTGATTGTCAGCGGCGCCGCCGTGCTGATCACGCGCGATCGAGATCAGGAAACGCGCCGTGCCGAGGCAGAACTAAGCAGCTTGGCACGCGCACTCGAAGAGCATGTGGCACGCAGCTTCGGGCAGATGGATACGGTGCTCGACGCCCTGGGCAAGCAGATCGGCGAAAACGGCGGCCCGGAGCGTTTCGGCGAACGCGCAATGTACGAGCTCACCAGCGACTGGCTGCTTCGAGTACCGCAAGCAGCTATCGTCGCCGCCTATTCGCGCGACGGCAGCCTCACCTCGGCGACGTATCAGTACCCGCTCGAGCGGCATGAGCCACTGCCCTCGTCCGTCGTGCAGCGCCTCGCCAATACGCCCAACGCATTGATGCAGATCGGCGCCCCGCTGCGCGCGCCGGATTCCGGCCGCTGGCTGATCCCGCTGACGCGCCGCATCAACCAGCGCGATGGCAGCCTTGCAGGCTTTCTGACTGCAGCGCTATCCACGTCGTACTTCGAGTTTTTCTATCAGGACATCCGGCTGACGCAGGACGACGCGATCAGCGTACTGAGCAGCGAAGGTACCCTGCTGCTCCGCTATCCGGCCAACGATGCCCAGATCGGTGTCGACTTCTCGCGCAACCCGGCCATGGTGCGGCCCGCCACCCATGCCACGCGAATCGTCGAGCGCGTTTCGTGGATCGATAGCCAGCCACGGATCATTGCCGCCCGCGGACTCGATAACTATCCGCTGATCGTGCAGGTGAGCCGCCCACGCCAAACCGCGCTGCGCAGCTTCTACGCCAACACCGAACGCATCGTTTGGGGCTGCACCCTGCTGTGTGGCGTGCTCGCGGTGCTCGCCTGGGTGGTGTTTGAAGATGTGCGTCGCCGTGAGCGGGCGCGCCGCACCCTGCATCGGCTGGCGCAGTCGCTGGAAGCCCGAGTCAAGGAACGTACCGCGGAACTTGAGAGTTCCAATCGCGAGTTGCTCGCCTTCAGCTACTCCGTGTCGCACGACCTGCGCGCGCCGTTGCGCGCCATCAACGGCTTCTCGCACGCACTGCTGGAAGACTACGCTCCGCAATTGGATGCCACCGGCCGCGACTATCTTGAGCGAGTGGCGCGTGCCAGCGTGCGCATGGGCGAGCTGATCGACGAGCTACTCAAACTTGCAAACGTCGCGCGCCAGCCGCTGGATATCCGCACGATCGACCTCAGCGCGCTCGCCGAGGACATCGCCGCAGATCTGCGCAGCGGGGCCCCGACCCGTACCGCGCGCTTCGAGATCCAGCCCGGGATGTCAGTCGACGCCGACGAACCACTGCTACGTAACGTCCTCGGCAACCTGCTCGACAACGCTTGGAAGTTCACCCGCGACCGCGACGAAGCCGTCATCCGTGTCGGTGCGACCGAGGAAGACGGCGGTCAGTGTTTCGCCGTATCAGACAATGGCATCGGGTTCGACATGGTCTACGCCGGCCGCCTGTTCCAACCCTTCCAGCAGCTGCATGGCGGCCAGGGTTATGCGGGTACTGGTATCGGCCTGGCTTCCGCCCGCCGGATTATCGAACGCCACGGAGGGAAGATGCGCGCCGAATCAAAGCCCGGTGAGGGTACGACGATTTACTTCACGTTGCCGCGCCGAGCAGCAGTCGTCCGCAAGCGCCGCAATCCTCAGTCGTAGCGGATTTCCAGCACTTCTATTTCGCGCCAACCCGCAGGGCTGGCAAAACGCACGCAATCGCCCTCGCGCGCCTTGAGCAGGGCACGCGCGATCGGCGCGATCCACGATACCCGGCCACTGCTTGCGTCGGCCTCGTCCACACCAACGATCTGGAAGGTCTGTGACTCGCCGTCCTCGACGTCACACACCGTAACGGTCGCACCGAAGAAGATCTGATCCATCCCTTCCTGTTCGGCAGGGTCAACAACGGTGGCGCTCTCCAGGCGTTTGATCAGAAAGCGGATACGGCGGTCAATCTCCCGCAGCCGCTTTTTTCCGTAGATGTAATCACCGTTCTCGGACCGATCGCCGTTGCTCGCTGCCCACGACACGATCTGAACCACTTCGGGCCGCGTCACTTTGAGCAAGGTGTCAAGCTCGTCTTTGAGCGCAAGGAAGCCCCGCCGCGTCATGTAATTGCGCGTGCCGGCGGGCAGCGACAGCGACGCAGGCAGCTCCTCGTCGTCGTCCTGATCGGTTTCTTTGGTGAATGCCTTGCTCATAAGAGAAATACGCGACTTGCCAAGCCGCGGATTCTACCAAGCAAGCCGAATCGCTCAGTGGCGAATCGCCGGATGCGTCATCAGGGCATCGAAGTGCTCAATGAACTCGGCGATGTGCTCGCCGTCCTCATCGTCATCCTCAATCGCCTCGGCCAACTCACGTTTGAAGCGCTCGGCCGCCGCATCGGTCATGAATACGCCGCGCCCCTTGCGTTTGTCGATGACCTCGATGCCATTTTGGGCCGGGTAAGCCACCACATACAGAAACGGATTGTTGAACATGACGTGCATGACCGCCTCCTTCCGCGAAGCGCGGGATCAAAGTCCCACAAGGGCCCGAATACCGAACCCTTGGCACTACCTGGGGGAAGGCCCCCCGCATTTCAACGCCGTACTGCTGCCGGTTGTCATTTCCACCGGCGCCCACTAGGATGCACTTAGGTTGACTAACGGCACCCGTGATTGTTCCTGAAGTGCCGTCACAGTCGATGGAGGCCGGTCGCACGGGGGATGCCGCTCACACAGAAGCGCGCACGCGACCGGGGGGAAACACAGTGTGCTGCCAGCGGTGCCATGAACGACACTTTCGAGAGCGTCACCAGCCTGCGCGCGCGGCTGGATGTGCTGCTTGCCGAGCATCGAGACCTCGACGAGGCGATTGCCCGGCTTGCTGCGCTGCCACCTCCTGACGACCTGCTCGTCCGACGACTCAAGAAGCGAAAGCTCTTCGTCAAGGACCGCATCCTGCTGATCGAACGTCTGATGGATCCGGACGTTCCCGCTTGAATCGCGTGGCCCGCTGCCCTTTGATTGACCGCCGCGGCACCGCGATGCCGCCTTCTGCCATTCACCAGCCTCGCACTCGCCGCCCGGCACCCCACGTTTTCGTCTCTCGCAACACCCGTTTCGCGCTTGCTGAAAATCGCTGCACCCCAACCCTGCACTTCCTCATAACGACAAAAGATCCATGGAGGAGACATGCCCGAGCAGCAGAAAACGCCCGACGACAACAACGAGATCCGTTACGAAGAAACCCAGACACTGATTCCGAAACTGCGCCGGGTGCACGTGGCCGCAGCGCTGGTTTGGCTGGGCCGCGGCGCGCAGGACATGCAGGCACGCCCGCTCGCGAGCCTTTTTTATGGATTCTGTTTTTCAGCGATGGGGCTGTCAGTCAGCGCAGTGTTCGAGCATGCCTATCAATACACATCGGCCCTCACCTCAGGTTTCCTGCTGCTGGGACCGTTCTTCGCCATGGGCCTCTATGAGCTGAGTCGGCGTCGCGAAAAGGGCGAAGGTTGTCGCTTTGCTTCATCGCTGACGATCTGGCGGCGCAACGCCGCCAACATTGGCGTGTTTGCGCTGGTGCTGACAGTGGTGTTTCTGGTCTGGGCACGCGCCTCATTGGTAATGTTCGCGCTCTTCTACACCAACGAAATGCCCAACCTGTCGGGCTTTCTGAATCAGGTCATCAAACTTGAGAACATCGAGTTCGTTGCGGTGTACATCGGCGTCGGCTTGGTCTTCGCAACCTTGGTGTTCGCAATCAGCGTGGTCGCAATTCCAATGATGCTGGATCGTCGTGCAGACGCCATCACCTCGATGTTCACCAGTGTTGCCGTCGTCGCGGCCAACCCGGGCGCAATGTTTGTCTGGGCCTTCATGATCGTTTCACTGACCGTCGTCGGATTCCTGACCTTCCACATCGGCCTCATTTTCCTGATGCCGATGATCGGGCACGGCACGTGGCATGCCTACCGAGCGCTCGTCGAACCGGAAGTTCAGAACAAGTCCAGCACCAGAGGCTGATGATCGGACGCCGCGGTATCGGCACACACCTCGATACCGCGCAGTGCTGGCTGAAGGTTTGCACTGACCAGAATGTAGTCGCAACAGAACGGTTCCAACGGCCACTCCGCGCCGTGGAGCCCGACCGTGTGCGCATGCGGCACCTCGCCATGCAAAGCAGACCAAGCATCACGCCACGGCGCTGACGAAACGCCCGCAAGCAACGCTTGGTAAGCGGCATCGCCGGGGCGGCAATTGAAGTCGCCACACAACACCGCGCGCGACGGTCGCGCGCGTGTCGCAAACGCCGCGTTGCGCTCTTTGTCCAGCGGTGGCGCCGCCTCCAACGCGCACGCCTCTTGCTGCAACTCGGCAAGTCGCTCGGCCTGAGCCAGGCGAGCACCTGCAGCGTAGTACTCCAGATGGGTTGTGAGCACCCGCAACGATTCATCGCCTGCCGGATCACCACTTCAACGCAGCCCCGCTGCATTGATGACACTCTCGCGTCTGCGGGCCATGGCAACAAGTGCCGCCACACCTGATCAATCGGCAAACGACTCAGGATCAGATTGCCAAACTGCCCGCGACCGCCACCGGCAACCGCGACGTCGACGGCCGGGGCGAAAACTGGGGTGTAGTCGGGCATGCCTTCGCAGAGTATCTGGCACCCATCTTCGGTGACGCCACCCGGCAAACCGGGCAGATTGACCGCCACCTCCTGCAGGCAGAGCACGTCGGCGCCCACTCGGCGCAAAACCTCGAGCGTTCGAGTGAGATCCACGCAGCCGTCGGCGCCGCGCCCCCACTGGATGTTCCACGATACAATGCGCATCTTTTATGCCTTTCGCGTAACCACTCGATTCGCCTTGCAAGGAGCTCCAACCGTGACCGCGCCAAGTTTTGGACGTCTGCGTCAGCGCCTGACCACCCCGATCACCCTGCCCCGCCTTCGCATCGTGCGTCCCGCAACGGCACCTGGCGTCGGCTTGGATGTGGACGCGTGGATCGACGCACTGCCGCTGGACCGGCCGCTGGTGTGCTGCGAGACGATCGTATCGCGGTTGCGGACCGTCGTATCGAGCGTCGTCGCACCATCCGATCGGCACGAGGTGCTGGAGCGCGTGCTGGAGCACGTTACGCCCCTGCTGACGCGTCTGGAAACCGTGCCCGATGGCCGTGCCGGCAACTCAAGCGGCGTGCGCGAGACCGCCGCCATCGCGGACCGCGCGCTGGAGCGACTGGCGATGACCTTCGCCGAAATCGCCATCAACGAAGCACGTGCGCGGCCAGATCGCCGTTTCCAGGTGCCCAGATTCTGTCGTCGCGCGGTGCTGCGCGCCTGCCAACTCGCCCATCGCCGCGTGCTGCTGGCCTGCCGCGGGTATGGCGAACTCAATGGCGGACATTGGCGTGTGCTTGCGGAGCTCTACATGGCTGCGGCCACGCGCGGCTTCGAGAATGCACCACTGGACAACGACACCGGCGACACGATCGCGCGCTTCTTTGCACGCACGCTGCTGCTGGTGATGGCTGATCCGCATCACCTGTCGCGCCGCAATCTTGAGCATGTCCGCTTTTACATCGAGCGCTATGGTCACTTGGCCCGAATCCGCACCCGTGATGACTGGACGGGCGACGCCGAGGGCTGGTTCCCGGCCTGGCCTGCCCACGGCGATATCCGCCGGCCGGTCCGTCGCGACGAACTGGTGCGCGGGGAGGCCGATCTGTTGCTTGATGCCCATCCGCTGCTTGCCAAGCTCGACGCCCAATGTGAAGGGCTCGCCGCTGGCACCTCACCCACACGCCTCGGCCTGCCGCTTAATGCGCGAGACCCAGAATACGTAGATCTGCTGCGCCGCCTAAGAACCCATTGGGGCACCCCGCCGCAGCGTCGGCATGTGCGCCGCCGCGCCCACCCGAGCGCAGCGCTGGTATTCGGCTTCGATCAGGTTCGCCAGTTGATGAAGCGGATCGCGGGCAAGCGCCAAGCAAGTGCATCCGAGGCAATGCCGTCCTTTCCGTCAACCGAATGGGCCATCATGGACCGCAGCGAAGCCGGGCTGAAGCTGCACCAAGAGGCGGAAGACCCGATCGGCGCCGAAGTCGGAGAATTGATTGCGCTGTCGCAACGCGAAGATGGCGAAGTACATCTGGCCGTGGTGCGACGCACCTTCCACCGTAACAGCCACGAAACCGAGATCGGCGTGCAACTCTTGTGCGGACCTGGCATCGCCGCGCGCTTCAAGCCGCCAACCCGAGATGCGCGAGGGCGTGAGCGCGACTCGATACCCATCATCTTCCTGCCACGCGTGCCGGTCGCCGGCGATACCCCCGCCTTGCTCGCCCCGCACGACCAGATCGAGCCGGGCCTGATCGTGGCGCTGCCTCACCGTAACGGCGTTGCGCGCTTCGAGGCCACGCAGCGAATCGAGCGCCTCAGCGGATGCGAGCTGATAGGCCTCAAGCCCTACACCGGTAGCGGCAACGAGGCTTGACCACGGCATTGCGTCGCACAATACCTCGCTGTACTGCGGCACCGCGCTAGAATCTGGAGCAGAGGCTCGCAATCACGCGAGCCCCACTCGCCCGCGCCTATGCCAACCGCTTCACCACCAATCGAGCACGATCATTCTGGCCACCGCGCCGATTTGCATGGGCACACCACCTCATGCCAAAGCCACGATCATAGTCACGATCACCACCATGATCACGAGCACAGCGCAGCGCATGAGCACGGACACTCAGGTGGGCATCACCGCCATCATGGCGCGAACAGCAGTGCCCGAACGCTGACCTTCGCGCTTGCACTTACACTTGGCTTTGCCGCAGTCGAGACCGCGGGCGGACTCTTCACCGGGTCGCTAGCCCTGCTGGGCGACGCCGGCCACATGCTTTCCGACAGTCTCTCGCTCGGGCTCGCGGCCATCGCCGCGCGCGTCGCACTACGGCCGCCAAGCGTTCGACACAGCTATGGCCTTGGCCGTATCGAAGCACTGGCGGCACTCGGTAACGCGGTGCTGATGCTGGCGATCGTGGTCGCCATCTGCTGGGAGGCCGTCGAGCGATTACGTCACCCTCAACCCGTTCAGGCCCTGCCCGCCACCGTAGTAGCCGTAATTGGCCTTGGCGTGAACCTGCTCGCGGCATGGCTCTTGATGCGCGGGGAAAGATCGCTGAACGTCCGCGCAGCACTGCTTCATGTCATTGGCGACCTGCTCGGCTCGGTCGCAGCGATTGCGGGCCTGCTGATTGTTTACTTTACGGGCTGGGTTGCAGCCGACCCGATCCTTTCAATGCTGATCTGCGGCTTGATTCTGGGCTCGACTGTCAGCATCCTGCGCGAAACGCTCCATGTGCTGCTTGACGGCGTGCCAACCAACCTGTCTCTGACAGCAATCGGGCAATGCATCGCGGCAGTGAATGGCGTACGCTCGGTGCATGATCTGCATGTCTGGCATTACGGCCCGAACCGAGTTGCGCTGTCGGCACATCTGGTGCTGGAAGATTCGGCTGTGTGGCCCAGCGTTCTGGTATCGGTACGCCAACGCGTCGCCAACGAGTACGGCATTGAGCACCTGACTCTGCAACCCGAGTTGCAGGGCACTGATCGTTTTCCGCTGGATCGCCTGATCCGGCGACCCACACCAAAACAAGACTGAGAGGAGCAGCCATGCATCTTGCGCAGGAACTCGTAGCGTACGTCGATCGGCTCGCAACCCTGCCTGATGTCTATCTGAAAGTCCGTGCTGCACTCGACGATCCGGACGTCTCGATCGCAGAAGTCGCGGATGTAATCGCGACCGACCCGTCGCTCACCGCCGCATTGCTGCGACTTGCGAACAGTGCCTTCTACGGCTACGCACGCAAGATTGAGTCAATCACCCGCGCTGTCAGTTTGATCGGCCTGGAACAGGTGCACGACCTCGTGCTGGCCACCTCGGTGACAGCCATGTTCGCCGGCATCCGCCCGCAGCGCATGGATATGGCACGTTTCTGGCGCGATAGCGTCCGCCGCGGCATGCTGGCGCGCGAAGTCGCGCGGTCCGTGCGCGGCCTGAGTCCGGAGCGCCTCTTCGTCTCTGGTTTGCTCGCCGACGCCGGCCACCTCGTCATGTATGTCGCGGTGCCAGATTTGATGGCGCTGGTGCTGGACACGCCGCCGAGCGACGGAGACACCCTGTCGGACGTCGAACGCCGAATCATCGGCTGCGACTTCGCCGAGGTCGGCGCTGCGCTGACGGCGAAGTGGCAACTGCCGGTCACCTTCGGCGTGCTGATTGGCTCGCAGTTGCAGCCTGAATCCGCGGGCGACAGCGCGCCATCGGCTGCGTTGCTCAACCTGATCAGCGCCGTTGCTGCACAAGCTGGTGGTGCGAGCGAATATGAGTATCCGCTTCATCATCGCAGTGAGGCACTCGCGGGCGTTAGCAAGGAAGACGTGGAAGCGGCCCTACCAAGCGTAGAGGCTCAGATGGAAATGATGCTGGCGGTGCTTGCGGCCTGATTAGGCCAAAAGCTCGCCCCTTCGCCCGCGCCGCTAAGCTCTACCACGGTGCGGCCGGCCGGGCGCTAAACAAGCGTTGCCACCACGACGTTCGTTAGCCGGTGAAAGTATCCAGCCGGCCGAAATCCTCTCGGCCACAATAGCTTCGGACACTGGCATCGCCGAGCGTCGTTGATTCTTTACTGCCACCTTCGCTTTACCCGGCCGCCACTTGGCGGCCGACACCTCGTTCGCCTAACACCGGCCTACAGAACGCCTTCGATTTCCGCAACGGTCAGCGCCACAGAAGCCCCAGATGACGCCGCTTGCGGTCAAATTCACGCTTGCGCGTCACGAGCTTCGCATACCATGGCTTGATCTATCGCTGTTCCGACCCACAATATATTGTGGTTTAATCTCGCCTTCCCGTTTTTTGGCACCCCCGCCATTTCCACCTCCGGAGTTCGTCATGAGTCAACGCGAAGCCACCGTATCCCTCGATACATTGCTACCCCAGGAAATCTCGGGCGAGGTGCTGCTTGAGAAGTACGCCAAAGGGGCCGAGCAATCCGTCGAGGACGTACGTCGGCGCGTCGCGCGTGCTCTGGCGGCCAATGAAGCCGAGGATCGCCGCGCGCATTGGGAGGCCAAGTTCGAGTCGGCGCTGGAAGCAGGGTTCGTCCCCGCAGGGCGCATCAACTCCGCGGCCGGCACCAGCCTTGCTGCAACGCTGATCAATTGTTTCGTGCAACCGGTCGGCGATTCGGTAACCGAAATAGTTGATGGTCGCCCCGGTATCTACACCGCCCTCGCTGAGGCCGCTGAGACGATGCGTCGCGGCGGTGGCGTTGGTTACGACTTCTCGTCAATCCGCCCCGCTGGGGCGCTGGTGCGTGGTACGCAGAGCCGCGCCAGCGGCCCAGTGAGCTACATGCGCGTCTTCGATCGCTCATGTGAGACCGTTGAATCGGCCGGAGCTCGTCGCGGTGCCCAGATGGGCGTGCTGCGCTGCGATCACCCTGACATCGAGGCCTTCATCCACGCCAAAGACGAAGGCGATCTCTCCAACTTCAACATTTCGGTGGGCGTCACCGATGTGTTCATGAAGGCGGTCGAAACAGATGGCGAAGTCGAACTTGCACACAAGTCCGAGCCCTGCCAGGAGCTCAAGGATTCCGGCGCGTACCAGCGCGATGACGGTTCTTGGGTGTACCGCAAGGTGCGCGCTCGCGAGCTGTGGGATCAGATCATGCGCTCGACCTACGACCACGCCGAGCCAGGCATCCTGTTCCTGGATCGGATGAATCGCGACAACAACCTGTACTACTGCGAAACGATCGAGGCCACCAATCCGTGCGCCGAGCAGCCGCTGCCTCCGTATGGCTGCTGCTGCCTCGGCTCGATAAATCTGGTCAAGTTCGTGCGCGATGCGTTCGGCAAGAAGGCCGCGTTTGACTACGAAGCTTTTGGCGAGGTTGTAGAAACCTCGATCCGCATGCTGGATAACGTTCTCGATGTGACCAACTGGCCGCTCGAGAACCAGCATCAGGAAGCCATGAACAAGCGCCGCGTTGGCCTGGGCTTCACCGGCCTCGGCGACGCGCTGATCATGCTGAAGCTGCGCTACGACACCGATGCGGCGCGCGTGATGGCTACCAAGATCTCCGAGTTCATGCGCGATCGCGCCTACATGGCCTCGGTCAACCTCGCGAAGGAACGCGGCGCGTTCCCGCTCTTCAACGCCGACATGTATCTGTCGGGCGGCAACTTTGCGTCGCGCCTGCCGAACGAGGTGAAGGAAAAGATCCGCAAGCACGGCATCCGCAACTCGCACCTGCTGTCGATTGCTCCCACCGGCACGATTTCGCTGGCGTTCGCTGACAACGCGTCGAACGGCATCGAGCCGCCGTTCTCCTACACCTACACCCGCAAGAAGCGGATGGCCGACGGCACGTTCAAGGAGTACGCCGTCGAGGATTACGCTTGGCGCGCCTATCGCCACCTTGGCGGCAATGTCGAAAAGCTTCCCGAGTATTTCGTTACGGCACTGGAGATCTCGGCTCAGGCACACAAGGACATGGTGGCTGCAGTCGCCCCTTACGTCGACACCTCGATCTCTAAGACGGTCAACGTCCCCGCTGACTACCCGTACACCGACTTTGAAGACCTGTACATGGACGCATGGAAAGCAGGGCTCAAAGGCCTTGCCACCTATCGTCCCAACAGCGTCCTTGGCTCAGTGCTGTCGGTAGAGCCCAGCAATACCGAGAAGAAGCAACCCCAGGATGTGGTCATCGTTGATCCGAACCGCCGCCTGTCGATCAAGTCATTGCCGGCCCCGGTGCTCGCCAGCCTGCGCTGGCCCGGCCGCCCCTCGATGCCGGATGGCAACACATCCTGGACCTACATGCTGGAGACCCCGCAGGGCGAGTTCGGCATCTTCGTAGGGCACATGGAACCCAACGGTGATGCCGTGCCGCGTGGCGCGTTCCCGTTCGAAGTGTGGGTCAACGGGGCGGACCAACCGCGTGGTCTGGGTGCGGTCGCGAAGACCCTGTCCATGGACATGCGCGCCAACGATCGCGCTTGGTTGAAGCTCAAACTTGACACTCTCGCGAGGTCCGTCGGCGAACGCGCCTTCGAGCTGCCCTTCCCGCCCCACGGCGAGAAGAAGATCGTCCCGGGCGTCGTTGCGGCATTTGCGCAGATCGTCCGCTACCGTTGCGAAAAGCTTGGCGCCTTCGAAGTCGAAGCCCCGACGCCTGTTCTGGACGCTGTCTTCAGCCTTCAAGAGCCGAAAACCGGTACCGACGGCACGCTTTCGTGGACCGTCGACATCTCCAATCCGGCCACCGGTGAAGAGTTCGTGCTGGGCCTGAAGGAAATCATGCTGCCCGACGGCGTTACGCGTCCGTACTCGATGTGGCTGTCGGGCAACTATCCGCGTGCGCTGGACGGCCTGACGCAAATCCTGTCGCTCGATATGCGCGTCATGGACCCGGCCTGGATCGGCATGAAGCTGCGCAAGTTGCTGAACTACCCGGAACCGCTGGGCGACTTCATGGCTTTCGTGCCCGGCACACGTCGCCAGCAGAACTGGCCGTCCACCGTCGCCTATGTAGCACGCCTGGTCATTCACCGCTATGCGATGCTGGGCGTCCTGGACGAGAACGGCTACCCGACCCGGGAGATGGGCATTCTCGAAGCGCCCCGCAACGAACGCGACCCGGAGCTTATGCACGGTTCGCTGTGTTCCGAGTGCGGCAACATGTCCGTTATCCGTAAAGACGGCTGCGATTTCTGTACCGCGTGTGGCGCGGTGGGCACTTGCGGCTAGAACGGGCGCAAGCTACCAACAAAAAGGCCACCTAGAATCAGGTGGCCTTTTTCTTTGTTTAACCAGTCAGCTGTCGATCGTGTCTGTTTTCAACGAAGGCTTCAGCGTGAGGAGTCCGTCAGATCGTCTTAACGCCGGAGCGTTTTGGCCGCCCAGAATAGACACGCGATTGTCTTTCCGTCTGTGATACGCCCGTCGAGCACGGCGGCCTCAGCTTCGTCCAAAGCGATCTCGAATACCTCGACGTATTCACCATGATCCAGCGCGGCGCCTCGCTGAGTGAGCCCTTGAGCAAGGAAAATCTCGATCCGCTCATCGGAGTAGCCAACGCACGGATGCACGGTGCCCAGATGGCTCCAGTCACTCGCCTCAAAACCCGTCTCTTCCCGAAGCTCGCGGCGCGCACAAACCTCGATCGACTCATTCGGGTCGATCTTCCCTGCCGGCATCTCCCAGCAAATGTGTCCGAGCGGGTAGCGGAACTGACGTTCCATCAGCAATTTGCCCGATTCGGTCACAGCGATGATGACGGTCGCTCCCGGATGACGAATATATTCCCGGTTCCACTCACCGGGTTCCGATTCGCGGCCCACTCGATCGCGCCAAACTTTAAGCAGCTTGCCGTCGAAAACCTGCTCCGACGAAATGGTGTGCTCGATAAAGGGATTAGGATCGCTCACGTTAGCGCCACTCCGCCGAATCAATGTTTTCGCCAAAGGTAGCGGTACACAAATCCGGGGAACGCGAACACGGCGAACAACGCCACCGTCACGACATAAAACTCCCAGGTTTGGGAATAGGCCGCACCGTGAGCTTGCCGCTCAATAACAAACGCGAGGGCACCGACAAATAGATAGCCGCCGACAACTTCCGCGAGACGGAGTGGCAGCGATTTGCGGCGAGCAGGGAGAAAACCGAAGAGACGTTCGGAGATGAACGGCAAGTTTGCACACAGCACGCCCGCGCAAACGAGCACAAGCGTACCGAGCATGCCCGTCATTTCCGTCGATCGACCATCAGTGCAGCAGCGTGAATGCGCAGATCTGCATCAGCCAGTTCGGAAGCAGGCCGACAATCGCAATTGACAGCGCATTGGCGGACAGAAGTGTACGCATTCCCAACGTAGCCACGATCGGCGACTGATCGGCAGCATCGTCGAAATACATGACCTTAACAACGCGTAGATAGTAGAAAGCGCCGACCACCGACATCATGACTGCAATAACGGCCAACCAGTAGTAGTGAGGTTGATTGGAAATGTTACCCGCCGCAATCACAGCCTGCAGGACCGACAGCTTCGCAAAGAACCCGACAAAGAATGGAATACCCGCCATCGAGAACATGACAATTAACATCATGCCAGCGAACCAAGGGCTACGTTGATTCAAGCCTTTGAAGTCATCGACGTTCTCCGCCTCAAACCCGGCGCGCGACAGCAGAATCACCATGCCAAACGAGGCCAGCGTCATCATCACGTAGGCAACGGCATAGAACATCGCCGAGCTGTAGGCGTTCACGGCGTAAGTGCCGCCCTCGCCTTTTACGACCCCTGAAAGCAGACCAAGAAGCATGAAACCCATGTGGGAAATGCCCGAATAGGCCAGCATCCGCTTGATGTTCGTTTGCGCAACAGCTGCAAGGTTACCGAGGATGATCGACGCCATGGCGAGCAGCATCAGCATGCTCTGCCAGTGTTCGGCAAGATCGAACAAACCAAGCACAAGCACGCGGAACGCCATTGCGAACGCAGCGAGCTTGGGCGCCGATGAGACAAGTAGCGTCACAGCGGTAGGCGCGCCGTGATAGACGTCCGGCACCCACATGTGAAACGGGACAACACCCAGCTTGAACGCAATCCCGACGAGCACGAATACCAGACCGAATACAACCACGAGATCATTCGCCGAGCGCTCATAAATACGCTGAGCGATTTCGTGGATCTCCAGCGTTCCGGTTGCACCATACAGCATGGACATGCCGTACAGGAGCAAACCACTCGCCAAAGCACCGAGCACGAAATACTTCATGCCAGCTTCGGTCGAGCGTGGGTTGTCGCGGTCGACTGCAACCAAGCCGTAAAGCGACAGCGACATGAGCTCAAGACCCATGTACATACTGACGAAATGGCTGGCCGAAATCAGCACCATCATGCCCAAGGTGGCGAAAAGCACCATCAGGTAGTACTCAGGGCTGTCGATCTTGCGGTCTGCCATGTAAGCACGGCCATATTGAAGAACGATCGCAACAGACAAGCAGACCAAGATCTTCAGGAAGCTACCGAACAGGTCTGACATGTACATGCCGCTGAACGTCAGCGAACGCTGCACATCACCAGAGAAAAGGGTCAGCAGCAGCGCCCCAAGCAGCGCAAACTCGCACAGCCAGAACGCGGCAGAACGCGCGTGTTTCGTCGCAAAGGAGGTCACCATCAGAATGACCAAAGACATTCCGGCGACAAAGAGTTCCGGCGCTGCAAGCCGGAAATCCGGCATCACGAAATCCATCATCTGATCCTGGATGCTTTCTGGTTATCCGTTAGAGCTTGCTCACAGCGATGTGCTGAAGCAGGCCATTCACGCTGGCGTGCATTACTTCGGTAACTGGCTGCGGATAAATACCCATCACCAGCACACAGGCCGCCAGTACGGCCAGGAAGAAGAACTCGCGTCGATTGATGTCGGAGAGCGACTTGACATGCTCATTCGCCACTTCGCCGAAAACAACACGCTTGTACATCCAAAGGGTATATGCAGCGCCGAGAATCAAGGTCGTCGCAGCAATGAAGGCAACCCAGAAATTAAACTTGACGGCACCGAGGACCACCATGAATTCCCCGACGAAGCCCGAAGTAGCCGGGAGCCCGGCATTTGCCATCGCGAACAACAGGAAGAAGGCGGCAAATTTCGGCATCGTGTTCACCACACCACCGTAATCAGCGATCTGGCGGCTATGGACACGGTCATAGAGCACGCCGATGCAGAGGAACATGGCACCAGAAACGAAACCATGGGAAATCATCTGAACCAACGCGCCCTCGATCGCAACCGCGTTGAACATGAAGAAACCCAAAGTCACGAATCCCATATGCGAAATCGACGAATACGCGACCAGCTTCTTCATGTCTGCCTGCACCAGCGCCACAAAACCGATGTAGACCACGGCGATGAGCGAAAGTGTCAGGACCAAAGGTGCGTATTGGTGCGCGGCATCGGGCACTATCGGCAAGGAAAACCGCAGGAAACCGTAGGCCCCGAGCTTCAGAGCGATGGCCGCAAGGACCACCGATCCGCCAGTAGGTGCTTCGACGTGCGCATCCGGCAACCAGGTGTGGACGGGCCACATCGGCACCTTCACCGCAAACGATGCAAGGAACGCGAAGAAGATCAGCGATTGCGCCGTCATACCAATCTTCAGGTTATGCCAGGCAAGAATATCAAAGCTGCCACCGGCCTCCATAAACAGCCAGAGGATGGCCACCAACATCAGCAGCGAACCAAGCAGCGTATAGAGGAAGAACTTGATTGCCGCGTATACGCGATTCGGACCACCCCAGATACCGATGATCAAGTAGAGCGGAATCAGGCTTGCCTCGAAGAAGACATAGAACAGAATCCCATCAAGCGACGAAAAGATCCCGTTCAGTAACCCCGACATGATCAGAAAGCCAGCGTTGTACTGTGCGACCTTCCGATCCACCACCTCCCAACCGGCGATCACCACGATGATGGTGATGAAACTATTCAACAGAACGAACGGCATCGATATCCCATCGACACCGAGGTAATACTCAATCGAAAAACGCGTTACCCAGGGCGCACGCTCGACAAATTGCATTGATGCGGTCGTCGTGTCAAAACCAGCATACAGCGGGAGCGTCACAAAGAAGCCGGCCAGCGCCGCGACCAGCGCGGTAAGTCTCGCGACCGGTGCGTTTCGGTCTGACCCAGTCGTCAGCGCCAAAAGGCCACCAACGATCGGCACCCAGATCGCAAGGCTTAGATAAGGTACACCCGTCATCTCTTGTTATCCGTTGTTCACGCCGCTCGGCGTGTTTTCAAAACGCTCTGTCAAGCTCGCACCGCGTCAGCCGCGGCTACCCCAGAAAGTCAGAAGCACGACGACGCCGATGATGATCACGAACGCATACTGATAGATATGTCCGGTCTGCAACAGCTTGGTCAATCGAGCGACGGCACCAACTGCACCCGCTGTGCCATTCACCATAACGCCATCGATCAGCATCTGATCCCCGCCCTTCCAGAGCCCGCGGCCAAGCAGGCGAGCGCCACCGGCAAACACCACCTCGTTGAATCGGTCGAAGTAGTACTTATTGTCAAGCAGCCGGTAAAGCGGCGCGAAGGTCCTGGCAAACCAAGCTGGAATCTCGGGCTTGAAGAGGTAGAACACTGCAGCAGTAACTACGCCAGAGATGGCAAGCAGGAACGGCAAGGACATGAAGCCATGCTGCGCCATTGCTGCGGCCCCATGAAACTCTTCCGCGAGGTGACCGAGCACATCATTGGCCTCGTTAACCACAACAGCCGACCCAAACCATCCCCGGAAAAGCATCGGTTCAATCGCGAAGAAGCCGATCAGCACCGACGGAATTGCAAGCAGCACCAGCGGCAGCCAGACAACCCACGGTGACTCATGCGGTTCGAGGGGACCGTGGTGGCCGTGCTCGTCGTCATGATGGTGTTCGTCCGCACCGTGGCCCCCATGGGCCTTACCAAACCGCTCAGCGCCATGGAAGACAAGGAAGTACATGCGGAAAGAGTAGAACGCGGTAACAAAGACGCCAACGATCACGCAGAAGTACGCGTAGCCGGCACCAGGGGTATGACTCACCGCCACCGCTTCAATGATTGCGTCTTTCGAATAAAAACCAGCAAAGAACGGAAAACCAATCAACGCCAACGAACCGACCAGCGAAGTAATCCAGGTGATCGGCATCCGCTTCCAGAGACCGCCCATGTTGCGGATATCCTGGTCATGGTGCATGCCGATGATCACCGAGCCCGCCGCCAGGAAGAGCAGCGCCTTGAAGAACGCATGCGTCATCAAGTGGAACACGGCGGCGGAGTACGCAGAAACACCAAGCGCTACAGTCATGTAACCGAGTTGCGACAACGTGGAGTACGCAACAACACGCTTGATGTCGTTCTGGATGATCCCCAGAAAACCCATGAACAAAGCAGTCGTTGCGCCAATCACTAGGACAAACGCACGCGCGGTCTCGGACACCTCAAACAAGGGCGACATACGTGTCACCATGAAGATGCCCGCCGTAACCATCGTCGCCGCGTGAATAAGCGCTGAAATTGGCGTTGGGCCCTCCATCGAGTCAGGCAGCCAAACGTGCAGGGGCACCTGTGCGGATTTGCCCATTGCGCCGATAAACAGGCAAATACAGATAACGGACATCAACAGCCAAGCGCTACCGGGCACAAGCTCGATCATCTGCGGCGCCAACGTCGGCACTTTGGCGAACACTTCCGAATAATTGAGCGAACCCGTGTAGGCAGCAATCAATCCAATGCCAAGCAGAAAACCGAAGTCACCAACGCGGTTGACCAAGAACGCTTTCAAATTCGCATAAATCGCCGTCGGCTTCGTGTACCAGAAGCCAATCAGGAGATAGGAGACGAGACCGACAGCCTCCCAACCGAAAAACAACTGTACGAAGTTATTGCTCATTACAAGCATGAGCATTGAAAACGTGAACAACGAGATGTAACTAAAGAAGCGCTGATAGCCCGGATCGTCGTGCATGTAGCCGATGGTGTAGATGTGCACCATCAGCGACACGAATGTCACGACAAGCATCATCATGACCGTGAGCTTATCGATCAGAAAACCGACCTCAAAACGCAATTCACCCGCAGTGGCCCAAGTGTAGAGCGCACCGTCGAATACATTCCCCGCCTGAACGTCCTGAAAGATCAAAACCGAAGCGACGAAGGCGACAGCGACGCCCAGGATGGTCACCACATGCGAGGCGGTTCTGCCTATCGCACGGCCAAAGAGGCCGGCCAGAACAGCCCCTGCGAGCGGCGCTAACGGCACGAGTAGGTAGAGCTTTTGCATGTCCGTCATTGTTGTGAGCCTCAACCCTTCAAACTGTCGAGGTCGTCGACATGAATCGTGCGCATGTTACGGAACATCGCCACCAGAATTGCAAGACCAATCGCCGCCTCTGCAGCAGCAACCGTCAGGATGAAAAACACGAACAGCTGCCCGGACCGGTCGCCCAAAAACGAGGAGAACGCGATGAAGTTCATATTCACGGCGAGCAGCATCAGTTCGATAGACATCAGCAAAATAATCAGATTCTTCCGATTAAGAAAGATCCCTACGACGCTGATAGCAAAAAGCACCGCACTTAGCGTAAGTACATGGGACAGCGAAAGCATTGTTTCCCCTGGGCCGAATCTATCTTGCTACTTTAGTCGTTCTTATCCGCCGGCATCGACACGATGCGGATGCGATCCTCGCGTTTCACCGCGATCTGCTTTGCTGGGTCGATTGCCTTGTTTCCGCTTCTGCTCCGCAACGTCAGCGAGATCGCTGCAATCATTGCGACCAGCAGAATGAAGGAAGCCAACTCAAACGGGTACACGAAATCGGTGAACATCAACCACGCGAGCGACTTCGTATTGCTGTAGGGGCCTGCAGGCTCTGACGGCAGCGGCATAGCATCAACACCAAACCACTTTCCACCCACAACCACCGCCATTTCAATCACAAGCACTGCCGCGACTGTCTCTTATACACATCTCCGAGCCCACGAGACGTAGAGGAATCGCGTAT
>CAMFLH010000044.1 GCA_945957295.1 uncultured Uliginosibacterium sp. | reverse complement strand
GCATCGCAGTGATGCGGCCTTCAAGTTCGTCGATCGATACGCGCTCGATCTCGCGGTGGGCCATCTTCGACCACGCGTCGGTCGGGCGCATCGCCGGTTCCATGTCCGACAGGTACATCTCGGTCGTCAGGCGCGCGACGTCCTTGGTGGCGTAGAAATCGTGGATCTGCTGACACAGATCCTTGAGGCCGATCTTCTCGTAGCGCGGCTGTTTGGCGATGAACTCCGGCATCACGCGCCACAGCGGCTGGTTGCTGTCGTAAGCATCCTTGAACTGCTGCAGCTCGGTCACCATGGTGTTCCAGCGGCCCTTGGTGATGCCGATCGTGAACATGATGAAGAACGAGTACAGGCCGGTCTTCTCGACGATGATGCCGTGCTCGGACAGGTAACGCGTGAGGATGCTTGCCGGGATGCCCCAGTCCGAGAAGTGGCCCTCGACATCCAGCCCCGGCGTGATGATCGTCGCCTTGATCGGGTCCAGCATGTTGAAGCCTTCGGCGAGCTTGCCGAAGCCGTGCCAGTGGTCCTCGGCGCGCAGCATCCAGTCTTCGCGCAGCGCCATGCCGTCGTCGGCGAGGTAGTCCGGGCCCCAGACCTTGAACCACCAGTCCGCGCCCCATTCTTCGTCCACCTTGCGCATCGCGCGGCGGAAGTCGAGCGCCTCGGCGATCGATTCCTCGACCAGCGCGGTGCCGCCGGGCGGTTCCATCATCGCGGCGGCGACGTCGCACGAGGCGATGATCGCGTACTGCGGCGAGGTGGAGGTGTGCATCAGGTAGGCCTCGTTGAAGCTGGCCAGATCGAGCTGACGGTTCTCCGAGTTCTGCACCAGGATCTGCGAGGCCTGCGACAGGCCCGCGAGCAGTTTGTGCGTCGACTGCGTCGAGAACATCATCGACTCCTTGCAGCGCGGGCGATCGGCACCGATCGCGTGGTAGTCGCCGTAGAAGTCGTGGAAGGCGGCGTGCGGCAGCCAGGCCTCGTCGAAGTGCAGCGTGTCGATCTTGCCGTCGAGTTCCTGCTTGATCTCCTCGACGTTGTAGAGCACGCCGTCGTAGGTGCTCTGTGTGATCGTCAGCACCCGCGGCTTGGCGTTCTTGTCGGTGATGAAGGGGTTCCGGGCGATCTTCTTCTGGATGTTCTCCCAGCTGAATTCGCTCTTCGGAATCGGGCCGATGATGCCGAAGTGGTTGCGCGTCGGCATCAGGAACACCGGAATCGCGCCCGTCATGATGATCGAGTGCAGGATCGACTTGTGGCAGTTGCGGTCCACTACCACGATGTCGCCCGGCGCCACGGTCGAGTTCCACACGATCTTGTTCGAGGTGGAGGTGCCGTTGGTGACGAAAAACAGGTGGTCGGAATTGAAGATGCGCGCGGCGTTGCGCTCCGACGCGGCGACCGGGCCGGTGTGGTCGAGCAGCTGGCCCAGTTCATCCACCGCGTTGCAGACGTCGGCGCGCAGCATGTTTTCGCCGAAGAACTGGTGGAACATGCGGCCGACCGGGCTCTTCAGGAAGGCCACGCCGCCCGAGTGACCCGGGCAGTGCCACGAATACGAACCATCCGCCGCGTAGTGCACCAGCGCGCGGAAGAAGGGCGGCGGCAGGCTGTCGAGGTAGGCGCGGGCTTCTCGCACGACATAGCGCGCGATGAATTCCGGCGTGTCCTCGAACATGTGGATGAAGCCGTGCAGCTCACGCAGCACATCGTTCGGAATGTGGCGGCTGGTGCGCGTCTCACCGTGCAGGAAGATCGGGATGTCCGGGTTGCGGAAGCGGATCTCCTGCACGAAGGCGCGCAGTTCGCCGATCGTCTCTTCCGCTTCGTCCGAAGTCAGCTCCTCGTCATCCACCGACAGGATGAAACCCGATCCACGGCTCTGCTGTTGCGCGAACGAGGTCAGGTCGCCGTAGCTGGTGACGCCCAGCACTTCCATGCCTTCTTTCCCGATCGCCTCCGCCAACGCACGGATACCGAGGCCCGAGGCGTTTTCCGAACGGAAGTCCTCGTCGATGATGATGATCGGGAAATCGAAACGCATGGCGGATTCTCCGCGAAGCCAAAAGAGAAAAACGGGGCCGGTGCGGTGGCACCCCCCGTCGGAAAGGCGCGAATGATAACAGCGTCAGGCTGCAGGGGAAGTGGCTTGGCGCGGCTTGTGTCGCAGATGCAGAAAACCGTGTCGTGTTCGTTCTGAAACTGCTTTCAGATCAATTGCTTGCGGAATGTGTTGATGCGGCGCCGCGAACATATCTGCTGATCCAAAACAAACGGCCCTGCGATAGGCAGGGCCGTTTGGGTGCGCGAGCGCTTTGATCAGATCTTCGGCAGCGTCACACCGGTCTGGCCGAGGTACTTGCCGCCACGGTCCTTGTACGAGGTTTCGCAGATCTCGTCGCTCTCGAAGAACAGCATCTGCGCGACGCCTTCGTTCGCGTAGATCTTCGCCGGCAGCGGCGTGGTGTTCGAGAACTCGAGCGTCACGTGGCCTTCCCACTCGGGTTCCAGCGGTGTCACGTTCACGATGATGCCGCAGCGTGCGTAGGTGCTCTTGCCCAGGCACACCGTCAGCACCGAGCGCGGAATACGGAAGTACTCGACGGTGCGGGCCAGCGCGAAGGAGTTCGGCGGGATGATGCAGTAGTCGCCGGTGAAATCGACAAAGGTCTTGTCGTCGAAGGCCTTCGGGTCAACGATGGTCGAATTGATGTTCGTGAACACCTTGAACTCGTTGGCCACGCGCACGTCGTAGCCGTAGCTCGACGTACCGTACGAGACGATCTTGTTGCCATTGACAGAACGCACCAGTTCGGGCGCAAACGGCTCGATCATGCCGTGCTGTTCCGCCATGCGGCGGATCCATTTGTCGGATTTGATGCTCACGATTCGAGCTTCCAGCGAAAAATTAAACCGCGCATTCTACCTGTCCGCCCCGATTTCGTAATGCGGTGGCCGGAAAACCGCCGGCCCGCCGCATTGGCCATGGATCAAAGGCTAGTCTTTTCGGCTGCGGCTTTGTCTTCCGGCGATGCGTCCTTGGGGGCCGCTTCGTCTTCAATCGTGTAGCTCGGATCGCCCGCCCATCGGGTCAGATCCTTCGCGAGCGCGACGGCGCAGCGATCCAGAATCGAGCAGGTGCCCTTGAAGCCGCCCCACATGCCACCAGTAGACCAGCGGTTCGCGCGGGTCTTGCGGACGACCTTGCCGTTCTCGAGCAACTCGACGTACACCGTGATTGCCTTCGGGCCGCTCCAGCCGCCACCGCCAACGCCCAGCACATGCGAAACCTGCATGCGCATGACCTGAGCGCCATTCGCTTCGGCTTGGGTGCTGATGGGGCTGCCGCCACCGTACTTCTTGTTAAGCGCCGAAGTCATCGCGCGCGAGACTTGTTCTTCGGGGCGGCACTCGTCCTTCACCTTCTGGACGATGCTCGAGTCCGGAGTGTAGGTCACCGGCGTCAGCAGCACGACACGGTCAGCGGCAAAGACTGGGCTTGCCAGGGTGCCGGCGACGACTGCGGAGAGGATGCGTTTCATTGAGGGAGCCCGATCGAAGCTGATTGTGTTGGGAATCCCCGCACCAATGCGATGTCGGCGCAGGCGGAAAGCGCCGAACGCTAGCATGAGATGCTCCTTGCCACTGTGAGATCTGTCTTGCCAGCACCACACCCGTTCGCGCAGCGGGCGTCGCGGCGCTCCCGCTAGTTCTGCTTGGCCGTGCCGTTTGCAGGTGGGGTCGCAGCGCTGCACTGGACCGCCATCTCGTTGCAGACGCGTAGAACGCCTTTGACCGCCAGCGAACTGCCGGACTCCTGTGATGGCGTTGTGTTTGAAACGATCAGCAACTGGCTCAGGCCTTCATCGATTGGGGTGACTTGCAGGCCCGCGACCCGCTTTCCGTCAGAGATCTCCAGCGTTAGCGTGCTGTCGGTCTGCCGCGTGAGGCGAAACTCTGTGCTCGCCTTGATCACCTCGACTGCCTTGCGATAGACGTTTTCGGCCGGCGCATTGAGGATCACAGTGGCCGAGTCGTATCCGCTGCCTTGTCCTTTTTCCGCCTCGCCCGCCATCTGGCGTACCACGCCGACGGCCTTTCGCGCGACGAACACCCACTGCGCCTGCGCGACTCCCGTGGACGACAAGAGCACGACCAGCACCATCGCGATATAACGAGAGACTCCCCGCATGACTCACCTCACGCCTGTTGTCCTGCCGTGATGCAGCGACGCGCTGCACCTTTGGTTCAACGCTGAAAAACTGGTAAGGCCAAGTCGCCACGATACCGGAAGCGACGCTGTCGAGTCATTGCCTGCGGTTCGCCCCTCCTGGCGCGATCCGCCTTGTCCGGATGGCGTCATCGCGCCAAACTGGCGGCCCTGCCCGTATGGGTTTTGCCTCCCGGAAGCGTGGAATGGTCACGATGCGTCGAGCATTACCCCTGATTGCCCTCCTTGCGTTGAGCGTACTGACCGCGTGCGGTCGCAAGCAGGAGTTTGGGCCGATGCCAGGTGAGCTGCCCGCAGCGGCGCCGGCAGCCTTGAGCAAGCGGGGCGATGGGGGAGAGGCCGCATCGGCTGAGCCGGCACAGCAACGCTACCTCGCGCTGACGCATCGCTACACGATTGAAGCGGCGCCGCAACGCATGCGGGCGGTGATCGATGCGCACCTCAGGCGCTGCCGCGAACTGGACTGCGTGGTTCAGAGCGAGAGCTTCAGCGCCCCGGCGAATGATTCGATGCCCAGCGGCCGAATCGCCGTGCGGGTTGCACGCAAGCAGGCGGCAGCCTTCGCCGCGGGCCTGGCCGGCCCCGAAGCCCGTGTGCTGCGCCAAGTCACGGACACCGAAGACCGAACCTTGCAGGTGGTGGACGTCGAAGCCCGTATTGCGAACCTGCAGCAACTGCGCGAACGCTTGCGGGCGCTGATGGGCGACGCGCGCAGCGGCGTGAAGGAACTCGTCGAGATCGAGCGCCAGCTTGCGGAAACCCAGGGCGAACTCGACAGCCTCGCGGCACAGCGCAAGGTGCTGGCGCTGGAGACGGAGCGCGAGTTGTTTGAAATCGACTACGTCGCGCAGCGCAGCGCCGTGGAGCGCGGCATGCTGGACCCGGTGCGTGACGCGCTGCTTGGTGTGGGGCACACCGTCGCGGGCAGCCTGTCCGCCCTGATTACCTTCGTTGCCGGTGCGCTGGTCTGGCTGCTGCCAGCCTGGTTGCTTTGGCGCTTCCTGCGATCCCGCCGCCGGCGCGACGAAGACTGAATTGAACCGGATTCCCTGAGAGGATGTTTCATGCTTGAACTGCATTACTACCCGAGCAACGCGAGCCTCGCCCCGCACATGCTGCTCGAAGAGTTAGGTGTGCCTTACGCGCTGCGGCTGGTCGATCGTACGCAGGGCGCGCACAAGTCGCCCGAGTATCTGAAGCTCAATCCGAATGGTCTGATCCCGGTGCTGGTGGATGGCGACCTGGTGCTGTACGAAAGCGCCGCGATCTGTCTTCACCTCGTTGATACGCATCCGGGCGCCGGGTTTGCACCGGCGTTGGGCACCGCGCAGCGCGCGCACTTCTATAAATGGATGAGCTGGCTCACCAACACCTTGCAGGCTGCACTGATCATCTACTACTACCCGGAACGCTGGGCTGACACCCCCGAGGCGGAGGCCCAGGTGAAGGCGCACGCCGAACAACGCACCGGCGAGCTGCTGGATCTGCTGGACGCGGAGTTTGCGCGCCACAGTGGTGAATGGCTACTTGGCGACCACATCTCGGCGGCGGACTTCTTCGCGTTGATGCTATGCCGGTGGACGCGCGGCTTCGCGCGGCCAGCGCGCAGCCTGCCGCATCTGGGCCCCTTCATCGAGCGCATGTTCGCGCGGCCAGCGGTGCGCCGTGCGTTCGAGCAAGAAGCGCTGCCGCAGCCATGGGCCTGAGTTCGCCCGGTAGCCGCGGGGTGGCGGCGCTCTACTTTGGGGTGATGCTGGCTTTCCTGGCATCGGCGATCAACCCACACGACTACCCGACTTGGGTGCTCGAAACCCTGCCGGCGATGATCGCGCTGCCGCTACTGTGGGCCACGCGCAAGCGCTTTCCGCTGACTACGCTGCTCTACGTGCTGATCGCGCTGCATGCGTTGGTGCTGATCGTGGGTGGCACCTGGACTTACGCCGAGGTGCCGGCTGGCTTCTGGGTGAAAGATTGGTTCGGCTTGTCACGCAACCCCTACGACAAGCTGGGGCATTTCATGCAGGGCCTGGTGCCGGCGCTGCTGGCGCGTGAGATTCTGTTGCGCAAGGGCTACCTGACGCACCGCGGCATGGCCGCTTTCCTGTCGCTGTGCGTCGCTGAGGCGATCAGCGCCTGGTATGAGCTGATCGAGTGGTGGACCGCGCTGGCGCTCGGGCAGGGGGCGGACGCCTTTCTAGGCACCCAGGGTGACCCTTGGGATACCCAGTCCGACATGTTTCTCGCCGGCATCGGGGCGGCGGTGGGCTTGTTGCTATTCCGCCGCCTGCATGATGCGCAGATTGCGCGCCTGAGTTGAGGCTTGCCCGCGCTCAACGGCCGCCGAGCGTCGCCATCAGGTGTTCGATGAGGGCGTCGCGCTCGGCATTCTTCTGTGCGTCGAAGTCCTGCCGCTCGCGGTCGTGGCCGGCAAGGCTTTCGACCGCGCGCTCGATGTCCAGCATCACGACAGGTGCGCCGCAGTAGGGGCAGTTGCAGTCACGCAAGGCGTGGAGCGGCGCACCGCATTGCCGGCATGAAACCGCCACCAGGCGGTTCTGCTGCGCGAGGTCAGCTTTCGTTACGTCGCGCAGCAGGCCTTTCTCGGCGAGGAACTGCACATGCGTCACGGCGTGGCCGTCGGCCTTGCGGCAGCGGTAGTGGATCATGCGGCCGTAGCGGCTCATGTTGTGGATGCGGTCCAGCGGGCCACTGCAGCGCGGGCACTGCAAGCGCTCGCTGAGCGGCCGTTCGGCATCCGCCTCGGTCGCCGCGATCAAGCGGAAGAGCTCCAGCAAGCCGTCGCGAGCGAGGTTTGCGGTTTCCATCTGGTCGAACCACAGCAGCCGGCAGGCGGCGCAATGGTCGATCTCGACAACCGCACCGTAGTGCGCGGCGAGTGAAAGCCGCGCCATGCCGGCGGCGCAGTTGGGGCAGGGGGCGACGTTGCTCATGTTGGCTTGCGCAGCGGGCTGAGCAGTTGTGACAGCTCGACCGCGGAGCGCACGCCCATCTTGTCGAAAATGCGGGCGCGGTGGACCTCCACAGTGCGCATCGAGATGTCCAGCGCGTCAGCGATCTGTTTGTTGAGTTTGCCTTCGAGGATGCGGCTCATCACTTCCTGCTCACGTGGCGTCAGCGCGGCAAGCCGTGCTTCGAGGTTGGCGCGGGAGCCCTGGTCGGCGCGATTCTGCGCGTCGAAGGCGAGCGCTTCCTGCACCAGATCAACCAGTTCGTTGTCGTTGCACGGCTTTTCCATGAAATGCCATGCGCCGCGCCGCAGCAGTTGCACCGCAGTGGGCACATCGGCGTGACCGGTCAGGAACAGCACTGGCAGCGTCACGCCACGTTTGATCATTTGCTCGAAACACTCCGGGCCGCTCATGCCGCCCAGGCGTACATCGAGCACCACGCAGCCGCGCATCGAGGGTTCCAGCGCGGCGAGGAAGTCTTCGCCGCTTGCCCAGGTGCGGCAGGCAAGGCGGCGGCTCTTCAACAGCCAGGCGAGGGCGTCGCGGATAGCTTCGTCGTCGTCAACGATGTGAACCAGCGGTTCCATGTCAGGCTCCGTCGGCCCATGGACGGGCCGGGCTGCAGGTGGTCGGTGTGGCACTGCCCGGCATGCTAGACCTTGATCGGCAGTGTCAGATGGAAGAGCGTACCGCCCTCCGGGTTTGCTTCAAACCACAAGCGCCCGTGGTGCAGTTCGGCGATCGAGCGGCAGATGTTGAGCCCCATGCCCATGCCTTCCGCCTTCGTCGTGAAGAGTGCTTCGAACATCCGTTCGCCGACTTCCGGCGCGATGCCGCTGCCGCGGTCGGCGACGGTGACGCGAATCCAGCCCTCGACCAGTGCCGTGCGTACCGTCAGCACTCGGCGCCCAGGCGGGGTGTCGCGCATTGCATCGAAACCGTTGCGGATCAGGTTCACCAGCACCTGCTCCAGCATCACGGTGTCGGCATGTACTGGCGGGAGATCTGGCGTCAGTTCGCTGACCAGCAGCACGGCGCGGCGGCGCGCTTCGGACTGCACCAGCTCGAAGGCCTCCTTCACCGCGGCGTTAATCACCGCGGGGCGGAAGTTCGATTCGCGCTTGCGCACGAAATCATGCACCCGCCGGATGATCTGCCCTGCGCGCGTGGCCTGCTGCGCGAGCTTCTCGATCGCCGTTTCGATCTCGCTCTGCGGCAGGCTGCCGGTGCGCAGTGCATTGAGTGCGCCGGTCGCGTAGCTGGTGATCGCGGCAAGCGGCTGGTTCAGCTCATGTGCGAGTGATGAAGCCATCTCGCCCATGGTGACGAGGCGGGCGTTGGACTGCAGCTTCTCCTGCTGCTGGCGGGTTAGTTCTTCGGCGCGGCGCCGTTCGGTGATGTCCAGCACCGAGCCCATCCAGCCGGTGTGGCGGCCGTCGGCATCGATCAGCGGAGCTTCGTAGATCAGTACGTCGAACTTTTCACCGTTCTTGCGCCGGAAGCGTAGCTCCACGCCCTGCGAGGGGGCGTCGCCGGCGAGGATGCTGTCGTGAACCGCGCGGGTGCGGTCCAGTTCGTCTGGCACCCAGTAGGGCATCGGTGGCGCCATGCCGACGAGTTCTTCAGCACTCCAGCCGAACATGCGGCAGAACGCCGGGTTCACATAGGTGATACGGCCGGTCAGGTCGCGTGCGCGCAGGCCGGTCAGCAGCGAATCCTCCATCGCCTGGCGCACCGCCATTTCGCGCCGCAGCGCCTGTTCGGCCAATTGCCGCCGCCGCATGTGCCGGCGCAGCATCCAGAGGCTCCACACGGTGGCGGCGGCGAACACGATGACCGCGCCGGCGAAGGCGAGCGGTACCAGGCGGGTGCCGCTGCGGTAGCCTTCAACCTTCAAAGCGAGCCCGTGCCCGGGCGGATCGAAGGGGGTCTCGTAGCTTAGCTCCGCGGCGAGCGGCGCGACCTCCGATTTGGCTGCGACCACCGCGCCGCGCTGATCGAGGATGGAAAGTCTGTACCGTTCCGAGAACCACCACGGCACCTGTGTCGACAGCATCTGCTGGAAGCTGTAGACCGCGACGACGTAGCCGACAAGGCTGTGCCCGTCGTGCCATGGCGTAGCGACCGCGAAGCTCGGTTCGTTGGGTGGGCCGGGCAGGTAGGCGTAGCCGGCGCGGCCGAAGGCGCGCGAAATGTCGGCCGCCTCCTGCACTAGCTCGGGGTCTTCCGGCCGAAGCTCGGGCGGCCAGGCGCCACGTGCCGACAACCGTGCATCCACCCACAGCACGCGCACCACGCCGCTGTCGCCACCGGCGAGCTGGCGTAGCCGAGCGATCGTCTGCTCGCTTGGCGCCGGGGCTGCGAACAGGTCGGGCGCCAGCTGGCGCAATACACCCTCGTTGCGTTCAAGCTGGAAGCGCAGGTTCTGCTCGATCCAGAGCACATCGGAGACGAGCGTTGCGCGCTGGTCCTCTCGATCCTGCCGCAGCGTGAGCGCGACGAAGCCGGCGATGCCTGCCACCAGTGCGATCAGCGCGAGTGCGGGCAAGCGCCAGTACCACTCGCTGCTGTGATGGGTTGGGGCTGCTGGCATGCTCATCGCGTCAACTCCCTGGGAGCTCAGTTCGCTCGCGCGGCCGGTTCGGCGAGCCGCCCCTGATACAGCGCTGCGACCATGTCGCTCTGCGTAACGATGCCCACCAGCCTGCGTTCGTCGTCGATCACCGGGATATGGCTATGCCCGCCACCCGACAGGAGCGGCACCAGGGTGACGAGGTGCATGTCCGCGTGCGCAGTCTGCACCGGGCTGCTCATCAGCTGGCCGACGACTTCGGGTTTGTCGGACGTCATGCTCGCGGTGCGCCGGATCAATGCCTTGAGCCGCTTGTCGAAGCTCGGATACACGTCGAGATCGACCTGCTTCATGAAGTCGACCTGCGTGATGATGCCGGTCACGCGGTTTGCACGATCGACCACCGGAAGGGCCTTGATGCGATGCTCGCGCATCAGCATCCAGGCATCCTGCAGTTCGGTGCCGAATTCAGCCGTGATGACCTTGCGCGTCATGATGTCCCCGATCGTGATCTCGCCCATGCGGCGCCGGTACGCGTGCGCCTCGGCTTGCTGGAACAGCGATTGCAGATCGTCACGGTCGATGTCCAGCACCTGGTTGTAGTCGCGCAGCACCGCATCCAGGTCGGCGGCGACGAAGCCCAGGCGCTCCGGCGGCGCTTCAGGGGTTTTCGCCGGTGGGTGTCGATGCGGATAGGGGCGGCCGGAGAGGTTGTTGAAGGCCAGTGCCACCACCAGCAGCGCGGCGGAATTGAGCAGCACCGGTGCCAGCGCGAAGCCGAAGCCCATTGCATGAACTGCCGGCCCGCCCAGCACCGCGGTTAGCGCCACCGCGCCGCTCGGCGGATGCAGGCAGCGCAGCGCAAACATCGCCCCGATCGCGATGCACACCGCGAATGCCCCGGACATGAGCGGATCGTGGAAGATCTTCCAGCTCGATACGCCGATCAAGGCTGCAACAAGGTTGCCGCCGATGATCGACCACGGCTGGGCCAGTGGGCTCGACGGTACGCCGAACAGCAGCACGGCCGAGGCACCCATCGGTGCAATCAATAGCGGCAGATCGCTGCCTTTGCCCAACACCGCATGCGTGATCAGGCCGGTGAGCAGAATACCCAGCAGGGCTCCGGCGCAGGCGCGCAGGCGCTCGGTCGCGTTGGCGGTGACCGGCGCGGGCGTCAATGACCTGATCCACTGCATGAACGGGGTGTCGCGGAATCGCATCGCTTTCGGCGTCGGGGGGGCGTTGGGAGTGCGGGAGGCGCATGTTAGCGCAGCCGCCACCGCCCCTCAGGACTGCGCGTGGTTGTGGAACTCCACAATGGCCCGATAGGGCCGACGGCCCTAAAACTCCAATATCCGTGGCCGCTCTGACGGCGCGGCCCGATTTGACGAAATTGCCCAAGGAGACTTCGCCATGCAACGTCGCACACTCGCCGCATCGCTGCTACTCACGCTTGCAGCCTGGTCTCTGCCTGTGGCTGCGCAGCAGCAGATCGTGATCAAGTTCAGCCATGTGGTGGCGCGCAACACGCCCAAGGGCGAGGCCGCCGAGCGGTTTGCCCAGCTTGCCGCGGCCAAGACGGGTGGGCGGGTGAAGGTGGAGGTGTACCCCAACAGCCAGTTGTACAAGGACAAGGAAGAGATGGAAGCGCTTCAGCTCGGCGCCGTCCAGATGCTGGCACCGTCGCTGGCGAAGTTTGGCCCGCTCGGCGTGAAGGAGTTCGAGGTCTTCGATCTGCCTTACATCTTCGATGGGTATGACGCATTGCATCGGGTGACGAACGGCCCGATCGGCAAGGATCTGCTCAAGCGCCTCGAGCCCAAGGGCATCATCGGGCTTGCCTACTGGGACAACGGATTCAAGGACTTCTCGGCCAACAAGCCGCTGAAGACGCCAGCTGACTTCAAGGGTCTCAAGATGCGTATCCAGTCGTCCAAGGTGCTCGACTCGGAAATGCGGGCGCTTGGCGCCAACCCGCAGGTGATGGCTTTCTCCGAGGTGTACCAGGCGCTGCAAACCGGCGTGGTGGATGGCACCGAAAACCCGCCGTCCAACTTCTACACCCAGAAGATGCACGAGGTGCAGAAGTACATGACGCAAACCGGCCATGGCTACCTCGGCTACGCCGTGATCGTCAACAAGAAGTTCTGGGACGGCTTGCCAGCCGACGTTCGCGCCCAGTTGGAAGACGCAATGGCGCAGGCGACCCGCTACGCCGACGCGGTGGCGCAGAAGGAAAATGCCGATGCGCTGGAGGCCGTCAAGAAGTCCGGCAAAACGCAGGTGCTCGCGCTGTCGCCGGCCGAGAAGACCGAATTGAAGAAAGTGCTGCTCAAGGTGCACAAGGAGCAGGAGTCGCGTGTCGGCGCAGAGCTGATCAAAGCGATCTACAAGGAGACCGGATTCAATCCGGCCAACCCCTGAACCCCTTTTCCGGGCGGCGCGCGGTGGTTCGGGGGGACTGCCGCGTGCCCGCTGCCCGCCCGGCCAAGTCTGGCTGATTCTTATCCGGAGACATCCAATGAAGATCCTCGATCACATCGAGGAATGGTTGATCGCGACCCTGATGGGCGCGGCCACGGTGATCATCTTCGTCGCCGTGCTGCACCGCTACCTGTCCGGCTTCGCCATTCCCGGCCTACAGGACTGGCTGTTGTCGATCAACCTTTCCTGGGCGCAGGAGCTTTGCATCATCATGTTCGTGTGGATGGCGAAGTTCGGCGCGGCTTACGGCGTGCGTACCGGCATCCACGTCGGTGTAGATGTGCTGATCAACCGGCTCGACGATCGCAAGCGCGCGAAGTTCGTGCTGTTCGGCCTCTGTGCCGGCGCCTTCTTCACCGGCATCGTGGCGACGCTGGGGGCGCGGTTTGTGTGGGAGAACGGTTTCCACCACGCGCTCTTCACCAAGCTGGGCATCCCCGGTGACACTTTTGAAGGGCCGACCACGCCAGACCTCGAATGGCCGACCTGGATCGTGTACTCCGCGATCCCGCTCGGTTCCGGCCTGATGTGCTTCCGCTTCCTGCAAGTGGCGTGGGCTTTCGTGAAGACCGGCGAGCTACCGCACCACGACCACGGCCATGTCGATGGACTTGATGAGGAATCGGACGCCGAGCCGCCGTCGGTTGGCGAAGCCTTCGCCGAGGGCGAAGACATCGCCCACGGCTACGGTGGCTCGCGCCGCTTCAAGGCCGCGCAGCAGCGCGATGCGGACGAGGAGGGCAAGCAATGAGCGCGCTGATCATCTTCGGGCTGTTGCTGGCCCTGATGCTCACCGGCATGCCGATCTCCATCTCACTCGGCCTGACGGTGCTGACCTTCCTTTTCACGATGACGCAGGTGCCGATCGAGTCGGTGGCGCTGAAGCTCTTCACCGGCATTGAGAAGTTCGAAATCATGGCGATTCCGTTCTTCATCCTGGCCGGCAACTTCCTCACCCATGGCGGTGTCGCGCGGCGGATGATCAACTTCGCCACCTCGATGGTCGGCCACTGGCATGGCGGCTTGGGGTTGGCGGGCGTGATGGCCTGTGCGCTGTTCGCCGCGGTGTCCGGCTCGTCGCCGGCGACGGTGGTCGCGATCGGATCGATCCTGCTGCCGGCGATGGTCAAGGCAGGGTTCCCGAAGCGTTTCGGCGCCGGCGTGATCACCACCTCCGGTGCGCTGGGCATCTTGATCCCGCCCTCGATCGTGATGGTGATGTACTCGGTCGCCACCAACACCTCAGTCGGTGCGCTGTTCATGGCCGGCGTGGTGCCTGGGCTGATGCTGGCGGCCTTTCTGGGCTTCACAACCTGGTATCGCGCACGCAAATTCGGCTACCCACGGCAAGCGAAGGCGAGCTGGGCCGAGCGGCTGAAGGCTTTTCGTGAGTCGATGTGGGGCCTGTTCCTGATCGTCGTCGTGATGGGCGGCATCTACACCGGCATCTTCACGCCGACCGAGGCGGCTGCGATGAGCGCGGTCTATGCCTTCATCGTCGCAGTGTTCGTCTACAAGGACATGCCGCTCGCCGGTGTTCGTAAGGTGCTGCTCGATTCCGCCAACATGAGCGCGATGCTGCTCTACATCATCACGAACGCGGTGCTGTTCTCGTTCATCATGACCAACGAGAACATCCCGCAGGCGTTGGCAGACTGGTTGCTCGCGCAGGGGTTGGGGCCGATCGCCTTCCTGCTCGCGGTGAATGTGCTGCTGCTGGTGGCGGGCAATGTGATGGAGCCCTCATCGATTGTGCTGATCATGGCGCCGATTTTGTTCCCGGTGGCGGCCAAGCTCGGCATTCACCCGGTGCACTTCGGCATCCTGATTACGGTGAACATGGAGGTTGGCATGTGCCACCCGCCGGTCGGGCTCAACATGTATGTCGCCTCGGGCATCACCAAGATGGGTATCACCGAGCTCACGGTCGCCGTGTGGCCGTGGCTGCTGACGATGCTGGTATTCCTCGGGCTCGTGACTTACGTGCCCACCTTGTCTCTGTGGTTCCCGCGCATGCTGGGCATGCTCCAGTAGCTGCCAGTTCGGCTTGTCGAAATAGGAAAAGGGGCGCTCGCAGCGCCCCTTTTCATTCTTGCCGCTTTGTTTACTGCGCCAGCGGAATCGTCGCAGCTTGATCGAAACGCTGCAGGGCGTCGATTTTCGCTTCGATCTGCATGAAACGCGCAGCCTTGGCTGCCGGGATCGCTTTCGCCATCTTGTCGAAGTAGCTGGCGCGAAGCTTCAGGTGGTCGCGTTCGGCTGCATTGATCTCGCCGACTAGGCGTTTTGCGTTGGCGTTGGTCAGTTTCGCGTCCACCGCAACGAAGTCGATCATCGCGAGCGTCAAACGTTGGCGGATTGGCGCGCCGGCCTTCTCGTACTGATCGTACAGCGGCCAGAACTTATCTGCCTCGGCTGCGGTCAGCTGCATGTTGTCGGCAACCACCTTCTTCTTGTCGGTGCGGATCTGATCGCGCAGCGCCTGCACGGCAGCCGGATCAGGCGTTGCAGGCGCTGCAGCCTCCGCCAGCGGGGAGAGTAGGGCGGCAGAGCAAACCAGAGCAGCGAGGAGTTGCTTCATCATGCGTCCTTTCAGCGAGGAAAGCCGTAAGTCTAGGGTTATGTCGGGGTGTCGGACTATCGTCCGCGCGCCAGAAAATTCGCTCGATTGACGCGTTTTGGCGCCGTTTCGTTTTGGCACAAGAAGGCCAAGGCCCGGTAAATTTTCCCTGATATAATCAAAAGTTAGCTTTTTTGTACCCAACAATCGTGGAGTTTGAACATGGCTATCGAACGCACCCTATCGATCATCAAGCCGGACGCCGTCGCGAAGAACGTGATCGGCAAAATCTATCAGCGTTTTGAAGACGCAGGCCTGAAGATCGTTGCCGCCAAGCTGGTGCATCTGTCCGAGCAGGAAGCCGGCCAGTTCTACGCGGTGCACAAAGAGCGTCCCTTCTTCAAGGACCTGGTCAAGTTCATGACCTCCGGCCCGGTGATGATCCAAGCGCTGGAAGGTGAAAATGCAATCGCCAAGAACCGTGAGCTGATGGGTGCGACCGACCCGAAGAAGGCCGCGCCGGGCACGATCCGCGCTGACTTCGCCGAGTCGATCGACGCCAACGCCGTTCACGGTTCGGACGCCCCGGAAACCGCCGCCGTTGAAGTGGCGTTCTTCTTCCCGGGCATGAACGTCTACTCCCGCTAAGCGAGGCGTAGCGATCCAACGGATCTGCCGGCGGGAATTCGAACCCCCGTCGGTGGTCTGAACGGTCTCTGCCCCCGGAGACAAACATGACGACAGCACAAGAAAACCGCGTCAACCTGCTCAATTTCGATGCGCAGGCGATGACAGACTGGTTCGCCGCGCAGGGCGAGAAGCCGTTTCGCGCGCGCCAGGTGCTGCGCTGGATCCACCGCTTCGGGGAAACCGATTTCGAGGCTATGACCGATGTTGCCAAGAGTTTGCGCGCCAAGCTGCAGAACTCGGCTTGCATCGTGCCGCCAACCCCGATCCGCGACAGCATTTCCACCGACGGCACGCGCAAGTGGCTGTTCGATGTCGGCAATGCCAACGCGATCGAAAGCGTGTTCATCCCCGAAACCACGCGGGGCACGCTGTGCATTTCCTCGCAGGCGGGCTGTGCGCTCGACTGTTCCTTCTGCTCGACCGGCAAGCAGGGCTTCAACCGCAACCTGAGCGCAGCGGAGATCATCGGTCAGCTGTGGATGGCCAACCGCCTGCTCGGTGCCGACCCTGACGGTGAGCGCATCATCAGCAACGTCGTGATGATGGGCATGGGCGAGCCGCTGGCTAACTTCGACAACGTGGTGTCGGCGCTGAACCTGATGCTCGACGACCACGCCTATGGCCTGTCGCGCCGTCGCGTGACCGTGTCGACCTCCGGCATCGTGCCGGCCATGGACCGTCTTCGCGACGCCAGCCCGGTGGCCCTGGCGGTGTCCTTGCATGCGCCCAACGACGCACTGCGCGACAAACTCGTGCCGATCAATCAGAAGTACCCGCTGGTGGAACTCATGGCGGCCTGCCGACGCTACCTCGAGCGCGCGCCGCGTGACTTCATCACCTTCGAATACGTCATGCTCGACGGCGTCAATGACCAGGACGAGCATGCCCGCCAGCTCGTCGCGCTGACCCGCGATGTGCCGTGCAAATTCAACCTGATTCCGTTCAACCCGTTCCCCAACTCGGGCTACGGGCGTTCGCCGGCGCCGCGAATCAAGCACTTCGCGCAAATCCTGATCGATGCCGGCATCGTGACGACCACCCGCAAGACCCGCGGCGACGATGTCGATGCCGCCTGCGGGCAACTCGCCGGCCAAGTCGTCGACAAGACCCGTCGTACCACCCGTCGCACCATTTCGCTCACGGAGGTCAGATCTTGATCGTGGCTCGTTCGCTCATGCTTGTGCTCGCGACTGCGGCGGCCTTGTCCGCTTGCAGTACCCCTTCGTCGCAAGGCGGAGCCGGCGTCGCCGACCGACCCTCGACCGACCAGCCTGTCACGACTGAGGCGCGCAAGCGCTCTCGCGCCCATGTTGAATTGGGTAACGAGTACGTCAAGGCCGGCCGTCTTGGTGTTGCGATGGAGGAGGCGCGGATCGCAGTCCAGGAGGACCCGACCTACGCCGCGGCGCATCACCTGCAGGCGCTGGTGCATATGTATCTCGACGAGCAGAAAGCGGCGCAATCCGCGTTCGAACGTGCGCTCTCGCTGGCACCAGGTGACCCCGAGATCAACAACAGTTTCGGCTGGTTCTTGTGTAACGGTGGCCAGGAGCAGCGTGGCCTGGAGCTGCTCGCGAAAGCCGCGCAGAACCCTTACTACGAAACACCGACGCGCCCGTACACCAACTCGGGGCTGTGCTATCTGAAGCTGAAAAACGACGACGCGGCACGCGGTCAGTTCGCGCGCGCGGTGGCACTTGATCCGAACAACGCGACCGCCTTGTTCAACCTCGCGAGCATTGCCTACCGAAAGGGCGAACTACAGAAGGCGCGCGACATGGTTACAGATCTGAACCGAATTGGTGAGCCGACGGTGGCGTCGGTTTGGCTGGGGTTGCGGATCGAACACAAGCTTGGCAATCGGGAGGCCGAGGCGGCCTATGCGGCCCAATTGCGTCGCCGATTTTCCGGGTCGCAGGAATATCAGGACTACTTGCAGGAGCGCTTTGATTGAGCGCTACGTCGATGGAATCACACAGCTACGCGACTGCCCCCGGCGTGGCCGCTTCGGGCGTTGCCCTCAAGCAGGCGCGGGAGGCGCGTAACCTTGGCATTGCTGAGGTTGCCGCCACTCTGAAGTTGACCCCGCGCCAGATCGAGGCGATCGAGGGCGAAGCGTTTGACCAGCTGCCGGGCAGTGCTTTTGCCCGCGGCTTTGTGCGTAATTACGCGCGTTATCTTGGGCTGGATCCCTCGCCATTGCTCGAACGCATGGAGCAACCTGCTCGCGGCGAGGATCTGAAGCTCGCTCCGGATTCAAATGCCGAGGGCTCGGTGCCGCGTCGTCCATCCGGCTATCGCTCGGCCTCGCCGCTGCCGGCGGTGTTGGTTGTCGGTGCGATCGTTGTTTTGGGGGCGTTGTGGACCGGCTTCAACTGGTTCGGGCGCGGCGCGGTGCCTGGGGTGGATCGCGCAGCGAGCCAGTCGTCAGGCGTGGCTGCCTCCGAGCCGGTGTTTCCGCCGCAAACCGAAGAAACGGCGGTGGTGACGGCTCAAGTCGAACCGCCTTCCGGGGTATCCGAGCCAGTGATCGCTCAGTCGCAACCTGTGGCGGCGCAATCGACGCCGGCCCAAGTGGTGAAGCCTGCACAGCCTGTGGCGCAGCAGTCGGTGCCGGTCGCCGTAGCGCAACAATCCGCGCCGGTCGGTGCTGCACCGGGCGGGCTCAGCTTTACGTTTGCGCAGGATGCTTGGGTCGAGGTGCGTGACGCGTCGGGCAGTATCGTGTTTTCTCGGCTCAGCAAGGCGGGTTCGACGCAGTCGGTGCAGGGTACGGCGCCGTTCGCGCTGGTGATCGGCAATGCGCCGAATGTCAAAGTTGAATACAACGGCCGACCGGTCGATCTCGCGCCCTACACGAAGGTAAGTGTGGCCCGCCTTTCCCTGAAGTGACCAAAATGTCCGTTTTCGATCCCTTCGGCGGAAAGCCGGCCGCTCGTCACCGTACCCGCGAAGTTCGCGTCGGGCGCGTTCGTGTCGGTTCCGACGCCCCGATCGTCGTCCAGTCGATGACCAATACCGACACCGCGGACTACATCGGTACTGCTATCCAGATCGCGCAGCTTGCGCGTGCGGGCTCCGAGATCGTCCGTATCACGGTGAACAACGAAGAGTCGGCTGCTGCGGTGCCGAAGATTCGTGAACAGCTGCTGAAGATGAATGTGGACGTGCCGCTGGTCGGTGACTTCCACTACAACGGGCATCGTCTGCTGACTGCTTACCCTGAGTGCGCCGAGGTGCTGGACAAGTACCGCATCAATCCGGGCAACGTTGGGTCGGGTCAGAAGCGCGATCCGCAGTTCGCAGCGATCATCGAGTTGGCCTGCAAGTACGACAAGCCGGTGCGCATTGGCGTGAACTGGGGCAGTCTCGATCAGTCGGTGCTGGCGCGGATCATGGATGAGAACGCCCGCCGCGCGGAGCCAATGGATGCGCAGGCGGTGATGCGCGAAGCGCTCGTTACCTCGGCGCTTGAGTCAGCCGGCAAGGCTGAAGAATTCGGTATGGCGGGCGACCGCATCATCCTGTCCGCCAAGGTGTCCAGCGTGCAGGACTTGATCGCGGTCTACCGCATGCTGGCCGCGCGTTGCGATTATCCGCTGCACCTCGGGCTGACCGAGGCCGGGATGGGCAGCAAGGGCATCGTTGCTTCAACGGCGGCGCTGGGCGTGCTGCTGCAGGAAGGCATTGGCGACACGATCCGTGTTTCGCTGACGCCGGAGCCGGGCGGTGCGCGCACGCAGGAAGTGATCGTTGCGCAGGAGATCCTGCAGAGCATGGGGTTGCGTGCCTTCACGCCGATGGTCACGGCGTGCCCTGGTTGCGGTCGTACCACTAGCACCTTCTTCCAGGAGCTCGCGCAGTCGGTGCAGGGCTATGTGCGCGACAAGATGCCGGAATGGAAAACGCAGTACGACGGCGTCGAGAACCTCACGCTTGCCGTGATGGGCTGTGTCGTCAATGGCCCGGGCGAAAGCAAGCACGCGAACATCGGCATCTCGCTGCCGGGCACTGGCGAGACGCCGGCCGCGCCGGTGTTTGAGGATGGCGAGAAGACCGTAACCCTGCGTGGCGACAACATCGCCCAGGAATTCATTGGGCTGATCGACGCCTACGTGGCGCGCAAATACACAAGAAAGACAGTCTGAGCGTTTCAACGCCGACGACATTGACAGGTAGCTGATGGCACAGAAACTGATTCAGGGCGTGCGTGGCATGCACGACATCCTGCCCGACGACGCCGAACGCTGGGAGCTGTTCGAGGAGATCGTGCGTGGCTGGCTGCGTAGCTACGGCTATCGCCCGATTCGCACCCCGATCCTTGAATTCACGCCGCTTTTCGTGCGCGGTGTCGGTGAGCACACCGACATCGTCGAAAAAGAGATGTACGCCTTCGAGGATCGCCTCAACGGCGATCCGCTGGTGCTGCGCCCGGAAGGCACCGCGCCTTGCGTGCGTGCAGTACTGGAGCACAACCTGATCAATGCGTCGGGCCCGCAGCGTCTTTACTACAACGGCCCGATGTTCCGTCACGAACGGCCGCAGAAAGGCCGCCAGCGCCAGTTTCACCAGTTCGGCGTGGAAGCCTTCGGCTACACAGGGCCGGACATCGACGCCGAGCACATCGTGATGCTCGCGCGCCTTTGGCGCGATCTCGGCCTGGAAGAGGACATCTCACTGGAGCTCAATACGCTGGGCTCCAGCGACGAGCGTGCGGCACACCGCCAGGCCTTGATTGCGTACTTCGAGGCACATCGCGACGAGCTCGACGAGGATGCCCTGCGGCGTTTGCACTCGAACCCGCTGCGCATCCTCGACACCAAGAACCCTGCGATGCAGGCGCTTGTGGAAGCGGCGCCGAAGTTGGCC
Source organism: uncultured Uliginosibacterium sp. (assembly GCA_945957295.1). Classification (GTDB taxonomy): domain Bacteria; phylum Pseudomonadota; class Gammaproteobacteria; order Burkholderiales; family Rhodocyclaceae; genus Niveibacterium. The sequence goes on along the minus strand of CAMFLH010000044.1, from coordinate 4,854 downwards.
GAATTCCTGGGCGTCGAGTCCCTGGCTCACTTCGAGGGCGTGCAGGCACTGCTGCGCGAGGCGGCGATCCCGTTCCGCATCAATCCGCGTCTGGTCCGCGGGCTGGACTACTACAACCGCACCGTGTTCGAATGGGTGACCGATAAACTCGGTGCTCAGGCAACCGTGTGTGGCGGTGGGCGTTACGACGGCCTCGTCGAACAGTTGGGTGGCAAGCCGACGCCGGCCTGTGGTTTCGGCATGGGCATCGAGCGCCTGATGATGCTGTGGGAAGTCTCGCAGGGCGACGCGGCGCGTTCGGTGCCCGATGTATACCTCGTGCACCAGGGTGAGGCGGCATCGCGCTTCGCGTTTCGCCTGGCTGAACAGCTCCGCGAAGACGGTTTTGCGGTCGTGCTGCACTGTGGCGGTGGCAACTTCAAGAACCAGATGAAGAAGGCTGACGCATCCGGTGCGGCCGTTGCGGTCATCGTCGGTGACGACGAAGCGGCGGCCGAAGAGGCCAGTTTCAAACTTTTGCGGGAAGGCGGCGAGCAACGCCGGCTGCCCGCCGCTCAACTCGGCGAGACCCTCGCCGCTCTGCTCTATAACGTGGAAGAAGAAGATGGCAGCGTTTGACCTCGAAGAACAGGAACAGATTGCAACGCTCAAGGCCTGGTGGGAGAAGTGGGGCAATTTGCTGACGATCGGCGCCGTGGTGCTGGCGGTGGCGGTAGTTGGCTGGCGTGGCTGGGAGTACTACAGCAAGAAGCAATCCAGCGAGGCGAGCGTGATCTACGCGACGCTGATGCAGGCTGTTGAGGCCAAGGATGCGCAGAAGATCCGCGAAGCTTCCGGCATCATCGCCGAGCGTTTCGGTTCCACGGCCTATGCTGATCTGTCCGCGCTGCTTGCGGCCGAAGCACAGGCTGCCGCCGGTGATCGCGCGAGCGCCAAGACCAAGCTGGAGTGGGCGGTCGAGAAGGGCAACGACCCCCTGACGCGCGACCTCGCTCGTCTGCGTCTGGCTGCCGTTCTGCTCGACGAAAAAGCCTACGACGCTGCGCTCAAGCAGCTCACCGCGAAGCCGAACAAGGCGTTTGCCGTGCGCTATGCTGATCTGCGTGGCGACATCCTGGTGGCCCAGGGTAAGCCTGCCGATGCGTTGACGGCTTACAAGGAAGCGCTCGACGGCCTGGGTTCCGAACAGGGCTCGCAGGCCTTCAAATCGGTCCTCGAACTGAAGATCGATGCGCTTGGAGGCGGCAAGTGAGATTGCGCGCGCCGATTACGCTCACGCTTGCGCTCACGCTGCTGAGCGGTTGCTCCACCGTCAGTTCGTGGTTCAGCAAGTCAATCGTCGAACCGATGGCGGAGCTCAAGCCATTCACGGCGTCGGCGCGCTTGGAACAGGTGTGGCGCTTCAGCGTCGGCAAGGCGGGCAAGGCGCTGATTCAGCCAGCCTCCGCCGGCGATGCCGTATTCGCCGCCAATGAGGGCGGTGACGTCTACCGCATCGAGAACGGGCGCCAAGTATGGCGTGCCAGCACCAAGGAAGACATCGTGGCAGGTGTCGGCGCTTCGAGCGCACTGGTGGTGGTGGGCACGCACCGTGGTTTCGTCGCGGCGTTTGATGCTGCGACTGGCGCCGAGCGCTGGACCGTGGATGTCGGTGGTGATGTCGCCGCGACACCGCAAGTCGATAGCGATATGGTGGTTGTGCGAGTCGGTGATTCGCGCCTGATTGCGCTCGACGTGGCGAATGGACGCCGTCGCTGGACCTACACCCGCAGCACGCCGCCTTTGTCACTCCGTGCGTTCTCGGAAATGCGCCGGGTCGACAACTATCTGTTTGCCGGCTTCTCTGGTGGGCGGGTTGCCGCAATCACCGTCAATAACGGTCAGCTGGCTTGGGAAGGCGCCGTCGCACAACCGCGCGGCACGACCGAGCTTGAGCGCCTGTCCGACGTCGTCGGTGCGCCGTTGTTGGGCTCTGGGGGCCTGTGTGCGGGTGCTTTCCAGGGGCGAGTCACCTGTTTCGATGTCACCAAGGGCGTCTCGGTCTGGGGGCGTGACATTTCGACCCCGGTTGGTATTGCGATGGACAGCAGCAACGTGTTCACGACCGACGAACGCGGCTCGGTGCATGCGCTTGACCGCGGTACTGGCGCGACAGCCTGGAAGCAGGACGAGCTGAAGCTGCGCAAGGTTGGCCGCCCGCTGGAATTTGATCGATATGTTGCTGTTGGCGACGTCGAAGGTTGGGTACATCTGCTCAACAAGGCCGACGGCCACTTCGCCGCCCGCCTGCGTGCAGATAATTCGCCGCTGGATGCGCCGCTGCTCGAACACGACGGCGGCATTGTTGCACTCTCACGTGACGGCATCCTGTCGTACATGAAGGTGCGTTGAGGTAAATGCAGTGAAACCCACCCTGGTCCTCGTCGGGCGTCCGAATGTTGGCAAATCGACGCTGTTCAACCGTTTGACGCGATCGCGCGATGCGCTCGTGGCAGACATGCCCGGCCTGACGCGTGACCGTCACTACGGCATTGGCCGCCTGGGCGACCGTCCGTACTTCGTGGTTGATACCGGTGGTCTGGAGCCCGCGGCGAAGGACGGCATCCTTGCTGAGATGGCACGTCAGGCCGACCAGGCCATCGCCGAAGCCGACGCGCTGCTGTTCCTCGTCGATGGCCGCGCTGGCCTTACGCCGCAAGACAAGCAGATCGCTGTCGAGTTGCGCCGCACCGGGCGTCCGGTGCATCTGGTCGTCAACAAGGGCGAGGGGATGAACCGCGCTGTTGTCGCGGCAGATTTCCACGAGCTTGGTTTTGGCGATCCAGTCGTCATTTCCGCGTCGCACGGCGATGGCGTGCGCGGTCTGATTGACGAAGCGCTGGCGCCGTTTCCCATTGATCCCGAGGGTGGAGACGACGGTTCTGGTGGCCCGAGAGTCGCAATCATTGGCCGGCCAAACGTTGGCAAATCGACGCTGATCAACGCGCTGCTCGGTGAAGAGCGCGTCATCGCGTTCGACATGCCCGGCACCACGCGCGACGCGATCTCGATCCCGTTCGAGCGCAACGGCAAGAACTACACGCTGATCGACACTGCAGGCCTGCGGCGCAAGGGCAAGGTATTCGAGGCGATCGAGAAGTTTTCGGTCATCAAGACCCTGCAGGCGATTGAGCAGTCGAACGTCGCAGTCTTGGTGCTCGACGCGAGTCAGGACATTTCAGAGCAAGATGCGCACATTGCGGGCTTTGCGCTTGAATCTGGCCGTGCGATGGTCGTGGCGGTCAACAAGTGGGATGCGGTGGACAGTTATCGCCGTGAGCAGCTCAAGAACGACCTCGCGCGCAAGCTCAACTTCCTCTCCTGGGCCAAGTTCCACTACATCTCGGCACTGGAAGGCGACGGTATCGGCGCGTTGATGCGTTCAGTCGACGGCGCCTATGCGGCCGCGATGATCAAGCTCGCGACGCCGAAGTTGACGCGGACGCTGCAAGCCGCGATCACGAAGCAGGCGCCGCCGCGCCATGGCATCTTCCGACCCAAGATGCGCTACGCCCACCAGGGGGGCTCCAACCCGCCGGTCGTCGTGGTGCACGGCAATGCGCTGGAGCATATTCCTGATTCTTACAAGCGCTTCCTTGAGCGCAACTTCATGGAAGTCTTCAAGCTACAGGGCACGCCGTTGCGGATACAATTCAAGACGGCCCGCAATCCGTTCTCCGAAACGGAATAGGGTTTTGCGGGGCTCGGCTGACTCCGCGTTCGATCTACCCCGGGACATGCGCCCATCGAATGATTATTACAAGCACACAAGAGGACACCCGAAATGAGCAATAAAGGGCAACTGCTACAAGACCCGTTTCTGAACACGCTGCGCCGGGAACATGTTCCGGTCTCGATCTACCTGGTCAATGGCATCAAGCTGCAGGGTCAGATCGAGTCCTTTGATCAGTACGTTGTGCTGCTGAAGAACACCGTCACCCAGATGGTCTACAAGCACGCCATCTCAACCGTTGTGCCGGCCCGCCCGGTCTCGATCCAGCAGGATCACGGAGACAAGCAGGATTGAACGCACCCCGTCTGAAAGCGGCCGCGCAAGCGGCCGTTCGCTGAATGTTTGAACGGCCCGCGAGCGGTAACAGGGCCGTAATCGTTCAGCTCGATCTGGGTGAGCCGGGCCAGGCCGAGCGGTTGAACGAAATCACGTTGCTTGCCAAGAGCGCCGGTGCTGAAGTGCTGGCGGTCGTCCGCGGCAAACGGCGCGCACCCGATGCAGCCCTGTTTGCCGGGCGCGGCAAGGTTGAAGAGGTTGGCGTTGTCTGTCAGGAGCATCAGGCTGATCTAGTGCTCTTCAATCATCAACTTTCTCCTGTTCAGCAGCGCAACCTCGAACGCGAGCTGCAATGCCGCGTTGTGGACCGCAATGCGCTGATCCTCGATATCTTCGCCCTGCGTGCCAAGAGCCACGAGGGCAAACTGCAGGTAGAACTCGCGCAGCTTGAGCACCTTGCGACGCGGCTGGTGCGGGGCTGGACCCACCTTGAACGTCAGAAGGGTGGCATCGGCCTGCGTGGTCCGGGCGAGAAGCAGCTCGAAACCGACCGCCGCTTGCTTGGTGTGCGGGTCAAGGCTCTCAAGGAGCGCCTCGCTCAGGTGGAGCGGCAGCGCAAGACGCGTCGTCGCGCAAGGGAACGCCGCGACATTCCGACGGTCTCTTTGGTGGGCTATACGAATGCTGGCAAGTCGACGCTCTTCAACGCGATGACCAAGGCCGGCGCGTATGCCGCCGACCAGTTGTTTGCGACACTCGATACGACGTCGCGCCGCGTGTTTCTCGGGCGCGGCACGGTCGTGCTG
>CAMFLH010000043.1 GCA_945957295.1 uncultured Uliginosibacterium sp. | reverse complement strand
TCTACACTCGACTAGTCGTCGGCAGCGTCAGATGTGTATAAGAGACAGGCGCAAATCCGCTCTCCAGACTGCCGATGTAGTCGGGTGTGTTCACCGGCACGATGGCCACCTGCGCGTACTGCGGGTAGTTGGCGCGAAACTCGCGCACCAACCGGTGAACGTCACTGCCTTGCGTTTCGGCGATGCCGGTCGTGGGTAGGCCGATCACATCCGGGTGACTCTTCTCGCACAGTGTCTTGAGACCTTCGATCACGTTCTCGTCGGCGCTCATCACCGTCGCGATGTGATCCATCGCAGTGGTCTGCAGCGGAACGCTCTCGCGAAAGTGCCGTACCAGAAACACCTTGCCGAAGGCGGTACAGCCCTGCGAGCCATGCATCATCGGAATCGCCCGCTGCAGCCCGAGAAAGGCGAGGCTCGCGCCGAGCGTGGAGCTGGTTTTCAGCGGATCGACCGAAAGGGGTTTGCTGCGCTTGATGATTTCGGCCATGTCAGGCTCCCACCGGCGTGCCGGCCAGCTTGCTGTGGGCCCACGGCGCCGGGCGGCGAACCGCATCCCAAACCGGGCTCTCGATGCTCAGCGCCAACTGGCGTGCGAGTTCCAGCATGCCGCGATAGCCGGCATAGCCGAATTCGCGTTCCTGGTTGATATCGAGGAAGGGGATGCGCGCCTTTAACGCGGTGTAGAGGTTGCGGCCGCCGGCGATCAGGATGTCAGCGCGCAGATCCTTGTAGGCGGCGAGCAGCGCCTTGGGGCTGCCATCGTCGATCATCACGGCGTCGTCACCCATCAGGTCTCGGATGCGTGCCTTGTCCTCGGCAGTGGACTTCTTCGTGCCGGTGGCGACCACCTGCATGCCAAGATCCTGCAGCGCAGAGACGATAGACCACGACTTCACGCCCCCGGTGTAGAGCAGTACCCGTTTGCCTTGCAGGCGGTCGCGCCAAGGCTCGAGGGCCGCGTTGATCCACGCTTCCTCGCGTGCGATCAACGCCTCGGTTCGTGCGCTCAGATCCGCGTCACGCAGCAGGCCGGCGAAGGCACGCAGCGCTTCGGAGGTGTCGGCCACGCCGTAGAAGCTGCCCTCGAAGTACGGCACACCCCAGCGCTTTTCCAGCTTGCGCGCCACGTTGAGCAGCGCTTTCGCGCACACCACCATGCTAGCTTCTGCGCGATGAAGCGTCTGTACTTCGCGAAAGCGCGCATCGCCCGACAAAGTGCCGATGATGCGCAGCCCGAGTTCGTCGAACAGCGGCGCGACGCTCCAGAACTCGCCGGCAATGTTGTATTCGCCGATCAGGCTCACATCGTGCACCCGCTGGCCCGGCACCCAGGCGACCGATATCGGCTCAGGTTCGCGGGTGCCGATCACATGTTCGAGCATGGTTTCGCCGGCGATACGGTTACCCAGGTTTTTGCTGCCGTAGAAGCCGGCGGCATCCACCGGCACCACCGGCACACCCCAGCGTGCCTGTGCGGCCTTGCACACGGCGGCGAGGTCGTCGCCGGTCAGCGCGGTGACGCAGGTGGCATACACGAACACCGCGGCGGGTGATTGCTCGTCGATGGCCTGCTTGATCGCGTGGAAGAGTTTCTTTTCGCCGCGCCCCATGATCACGTCCTGTTCGCTCAGGTCGGTCGTCATGCCGGTGCGATACAGCACCGGGCCGCTGGAGCGCGTGCCGCGGTTGTCCCATGAGTTGCCCGCACAGCCGATCGGCCCGTGCACGATGTGGGCAACATCGGCGATCGGCAGCAGCGCGATCTGTGCGCCGTCGAAGCTGCAGCCGCCCGCCGTGGCGCCCGGCTTGGGGCGCGCGCAGCCGCTCTTCTCGCCCGAGTTGTGGGCGCAGGCCGGCTCATTCTGCAGGGCGGTGATCTCGGAAGCTTTCACGGCGGCTACCTGGCAAAGGGTGTCGTGCTTTCCGTCGCAAGCGCTGTGCCTGAGCGCGATACCCAAGCCAATGCAGGCTTTCGCGCATGCCGCCGCAGTGATGAAGGCGACAAATTGTCGTAATCGATACACGCAGCGGGTGGGGTGTAAGCCATGCGATACCGCGCGCGAGCATGGCGCGACTCTTGCGACGCGATGGGTACAGGAGGCCGCCATGAACGCACCCGACCCCGTTGTGCTGCGATTGACCGAATTGCCAACGAGTCTCGATCTGCTTGTGCTGCGTCGCGCGATTGCCGCCAGCATGGAGTGGGGCGATCAGCCACTGATCCGGGGCATTTCAGAGGCCGCTTACGCGCGCCTGCGAAGCGTGTGTACCCCCGACGCGCCGCCCTGCAACGGCCTCGCCGCGAAGCCGGCGTTCGATGAGTTCGACGAGCTGTTCGAGCTGCTGTGCGAACACGCGGAGCCGCGTTGTGAGCTCACTACCTGGCTTGCCGCCGCAATCGCGACGGCTGCACAGCGCGATCAACATCTGTGGCAGGACATGGGGCTGCCATCGCGTCGCGAGCTCTCCGCAATCCTGCAAACCCGCTTTCCGGCGCTTGCCGCACGCAACGACCGTGACATGAAGTGGAAGAAGTTCTTCTACCGCCAGCTCTGCGAACGCGCCGGCGTGCCGATCTGCAAATCGCCCAACTGCGCGGATTGCTCAGATTACATGCTGTGTTTTGGCCCGGAGATCGATCTATGCACTGCGCCTTGAGCGATACGGCGCTGCAGGCGCTGCTTGACGAGGACGTGCCCTACGGCGACCTCACCACCGTCGGGCTGCGTATCGGCGATGAGCCTGCTCGTCTGATGATGTACGCGCGGCAGGGCATGTGGGTGTGCGGCACCGAAGAGGCGGCACGGATGTTTAGCCTGTGCGGTGCTTCGGTCAGCGTGTCGGCGGTTTCTGGGAGCCACGTTGCAGGCGGCGAGGCGCTGATGTGCGCCAGCGGGCGCGCTGCGGCGCTGCACCGGGCCTGGAAGACGGCGCAGACCTTGATCGAATGGCTCTCGGGGCTCGCGTCCAGTGCGGCCGAGATACGGCAGTCACTCAAGGCCGGTGGCTTTGATCTGCCGCTGGCCTGCACACGCAAGAACATGCCCGGCAGCCGCGCGCTGGCGGCAAAGGCAGTGCGCGCCGGCGGCGCGGTGGCGCACCGGCTGGGCTTGTCGGAAACGCTACTGGTGTTTGCCGAACATCGTCTGTTTGTCGACAAGGCAGCGTTGCCGGCGCGCTTTTCCGAACTGCGCCGGCAACATCCGGAAAAGAAGCTCGTCGCCGAGGCGAGCGACTGGGGCGAAGCGTTGTGGCTCGCCGAGTGTGGCGCCGATGTGCTGCAGCTTGAACGGTTCAGCCCGACCGCACTGGCCGAGTGCAAAGCCGCGCTGGGGGCACGCGGGCGGTGCCCGCTGATCGCGCCGGCGGGAGGTGTCACCCTTTCCAATGCGCTGGACTACGCGCGCGCCGGGGCTGACTTCCTGATCAGTTCTGCGCCTTACTTCGCCGCGCCGCGCGATGTGAGCGTGGTGTTCGAGCGCGGTTGATGCACATTCCGTAACGAGGACGTGGCTCGGTTGGCACGCAATTCGCTATATCGACGTGTGTATAGCGATAGGGCGAAAGGCGATTCACGGTGAATGCATCGCAACACAAGCCGCCAACGAACGGCGACATGCGGCAGGGCGCCTGCGCGCGGCGCGCTCGTTCGTTGTCACCCGGCGAGCGCGTCGATTGGCAGCGCGGGCTGCCGCGCGAGTGGGCTGAGCTGGTTGTGTCGCCAACCTTGTTCTCGCGCTTCCGCGAATACGAGATGCTGGCCGAGCGTGTGGTGGGTTACGAGGTGGAGGATGAACCCTGCTACTGCGAGCACTACTTCGTTTTGAACACCATGCGGTCGGACGACGATGACGAGTACTACGTCGTGCCGGGCTACTGGGAACACCTTGTCGCGTGGCGTTTGCGCGACGGGCGCTGGCTGGTGTTCCGCCGTTTATCGAGCGGCGAAGATTGCGCGCAGTACCGCAGCTTCTTCTGCCTGGCCGAAACGATGCCGCGATGAACGCAATTGGCTCTCCTGTGCTTTCAGCAAGGCCAGTGAGCGGGCGGTTGTTGCCAACGGTCGGCAGCGCTGCCGCAATGCGCGCTACTGCCGCAAAGGTGGCTGACCCCGCGCCGCGTGGCGGCCCGGGTCAGCTGTGGGGTTTCGGTTCTTCAGTCGGTGGCCCCGATGATGATCGACGAGGCCTTGATCACCGCAGTCGCGGCGGATCCCTGCTTGAGCCCGAGCGCTTCAGCGCCTTCGCGCGTGATGCTGGCAAAGACTTTGGCGCCGCCGGCGAGTTTGAGGATCACTTCCGCACTGACCGGGCCTTCGACGATCTTCTCCATGGTGCCGGCGAGGCAGTTACGGGCAGAGAGTTTCACGCCGCTGGCGTCCGTCATGATCATCACGTTCGAAGCCTTGATCAGCGCGACCACCGGTTTGCCGACAGCGAGTCCGAGCGTCTGCACGCTGCCTTGCGTGATCGTGGCGATCAGCCTGTCACCACCGGGGGTGACGACTTCTACCTCGGCGCTGACGGGGCCGCTGGAGAGCGCGGTGACCTTGCCTTCGAATACGTTGCGTGCGCTGATTTTCATGGTGATGAGCCTTGTTCGGATTGGGGGAGGGCGCGCAAGCGTCGCGCCTTGGCCGAATCTAGGCGACGCGGCGTGTATGGCACAACCATAGCGGCGCAAGGCGGTGCGGAAATCTGCGATCGTCCTTGCGAGATTTCGATATATTCTCAGGTTTATAGCGGAACTGTGATGCCGGAGTGCAAAGCGTGAAGACTGGCCGATTGATTGGGCGATTTGGCGTTGATGTCGACGCGGGCAGCTTCCTCGGCGATACCCGTATCCGGCTGCTCGAAGCCATCGACGCGACGGGCTCGATCTCGCAAGCCGCGAAGGCTGTGCCGCTGTCGTACAAGGCTGCCTGGGATGCGGTGGATGCGATGAACAACCTGGCCGAGCGCCCGCTCGTGGAGCGCGTGGTCGGTGGCCGGCATGGCGGTGGAACCGTGCTGACAGACTACGGGCGCCACGTCGTGACGATGTTCCGCGCGCTGGAGGCGGAGTATCAGCTGGCGCTTGATCGCGTGACGGCAAAGCTCAGTGCGCCGACGGAGTCCGACTCGCAGTCGCTGCGTCGGCTGATGCGCAGTGTTGGCGTGACGACCAGCGCCAGCAACCAGTTCGTTGGCCCAGTGACGAGCTTGCGTGCGGGCGAGGTGACCTTCGAGGTCGGCGTGCGCTTTGACGGGCACAACGAGATCGTCGCGCACATCTCGCGCGAAGCGGCTGAACAGATGCGGCTGAACCTCGGCCGCGAACTGCACGCCTGGGTGAACGCCTCTGCGGTGATCCTGCTGACCGACGACGGCGTTCGCCTGTCCGCACGGAATCGGCTGTGGGGTGAGGTGTCCCGCATCCATGAAGGCCCGGTGTCTGTCGATGTGACCCTGGCGCTGCCGACGGGCCGCAGTGTAAGCGCGATCATCACCCGCGAGGCGCTGGCGGATCTGGCGCTGCGGGTGGGCAGCCGTGTGTGTGCGGTATTCAAGGCATCGAGCGTGACGCTGACGGCATTTGACTGACTTTTTCCTGAAAGGAACCCAGCATGAAACGTCACCTCCTGCTCACGTGCTTGCTCGGCTTTGCCGCGTTCGCCCATGCCGATGAAGTGAAGGTCGCGGTGGCCGCAAATTTCTCCGCCCCGATGCAGAAGATCGCCGCGGATTTCGAGAAGACAACCGGCCACAAGGCGGTGATATCGACTGGTGCGACGGGGGCGTTCTACGCGCAGATCAAGAATGGCGCACCGTTCGAAGTCTTCCTCGCCGCGGATGACGAGACCCCGGCGAAGCTCGAGAGCGAGGGCTTGGCTGTCAAGGGCAGCCGCTTCACCTACGCAATCGGCAAGCTGGTGCTCTGGAGCAGCAAGGCGGGTTTCGTCGACCCGCAAGGCCAGGTGTTGAAGAAGGGTAGCTTCGAGAAGCTCGCGCTTGCCAACCCGAAAACCGCGCCGTATGGCCTTGCAGCGGTCGAGACGCTGAAGAAGCTCGGGCTAGCCGAGGCGACGCAAGCAAAACTGGTGCAGGGCGAAACCATCACGCAGGCCTACCAGTTCGTTGCATCCGGCAACGCCGAGCTGGGTTTCGTTGCGCTGTCGCTGATCTGGAAGGATGGCGCGATCGCCAGTGGCTCGGCCTGGATGGTGCCGACGGACCTGTATTCGCCGATCCGGCAGGATGCGGTGCTGTTGAGCAAGGGCGCGTCGCAACCCGCCGCACAGGCGCTGCTGCAATACCTGCGCGGCGACGCAGCGCGGGCAGTGATCAAGACCTACGGCTACGCGTTCTGATGCGCTGGCCTCACGAAGCCTTGATGAGCGGTACCTGATATGCCCTTGTTTCCCGACTCGCAGGACTGGCTGGCGATCTGGCTGACGCTCAAGCTCGCCACCACTGTGACGCTCTTGCTGCTGCTGGTGAGCACGCCGCTCGCATGGTGGTTGGCGAACACCCAATCGCGTGCGCGCAATGTCGTCAGCGCGTTGGTTGCGATGCCGATCGTGCTGCCGCCCACGGTCATCGGCTTCTACCTGCTCCTGCTGATGGGGCCAGAGGGCGCAGTCGGCCGGCTTACCCAGGCGCTGGGCATTGGACTGCTGCCTTTCACCTTTGCCGGCCTGGTGGTGGCCTCGACGATCTATTCCTTGCCCTTCGTGGTGCAGCCGATCCAGAACGCGATCGAGGCAATCGGCCCGCGCCCGCTCGAAGTGGCGGCCACGCTGCGGGCATCGCCGTGGGATGCGTTCTGGTCGGTTGTTGTGCCATTCGCGCGGCCGGGCTTCCTGACCGGCGCGGTACTCGGTTTTGCGCATACGGTGGGTGAATTCGGGGTCGTGCTGATGATCGGCGGCAACATTCCGGGCAGTACCCGCGTCGTGTCAGTGCAGATCTTCGACCATGTCGAAGCGTTGGAGTACGCCCGCGCGCACTGGCTGGCGGGCGGCATGGTGCTGTTCTCGTTCCTCGTGCTGCTGGCGCTCTACACGCTCAATCCGCAAGCGCGGCGAAAGTGAGGCAAAGATGAGCGATCAGCAGATTCTCCTTCGCCTGCAGCACCGCTATCCAGGCTTTTCGCTGGATGCCGATCTCGCCTTGCCCGGCCGCGGCGTAACGGTGCTGTTCGGTCATTCCGGCTCCGGCAAGACCACCTTGCTGCGTTGTGTGGCAGGGCTGGAGCGTGCGGCGCATGCGAAGCTCTCGGTCAACGGCGAAGTCTGGCAGGACGATGCGCGTCAGTTGTTTGTGCCGACCTGGCAACGGCCGATTGGTGTGGTGTTCCAGGAGGCAAGCCTCTTCCCGCACCTCGATGTGCGCGGAAACCTCGCCTACGGCATCAAGCGGGCCAGGGTGACCGATGGCGCGGCAGCCTTGCCGAACGTGGCTGCGCAGTTGGGTATCGATCACCTGCTGGATCGCGCGACGGACCGACTTTCGGGCGGCGAGCGTCAGCGCGTTGCGATCGCGCGCGCCTTGCTGACGCAGCCGCGGCTTCTGTTGATGGATGAGCCCTTGTCCGCGCTGGATGCGGCGCGCAAGCAGGAGATCCTGCCCTACCTTGAGCGTTTGCACGACGAACTCGAGATTCCGATGCTGTATGTGACGCATCAGCTGGAAGAGGCGGCGCGGCTGGCAGATCACCTCGTCTTGCTCGAACAGGGGCGGGTAATTGCCAGTGCACCCTTGGGCGAAGCGCTGGCGCGGCTCGATCTGCCGCTCGCGCGTGACCACGAAGCAGGTGTCGTGATCGATGCGAAGGTACTTGGCCACGACGCTGTATGGCACCTCACGCATCTTCGCTTTGCCGGCGGCGACATCTCGGTATCGCAGCGGGCGCTTGAGATCGGCCGCGCGGTGCGCGTACGCATCCTCGCGCGCGACGTGAGCATCGCCTTGAGTGGTGATCTCGCATCGAGCATCCAGAACCGCTTCGCGTGCGTCGTGCGCGACCTCGCGCCCGCCGATGACCCGTCACAGTGTCTCGTCGGGCTTGTCGCGGCGGGGGTGCCCTTGTTTGCGCGGGTGACCCGGCGCGCGGCAGACCAGTTGGAGCTTGCGCCCGGGCGTGCCGTGTGGGCGCAAGTGAAAGCGGTTGCGCTGCTCGAATGAGGTGCTGGAGGCCGGCATGATGAAGTGCCTGCGGCCATGCAATGCGATATCCCCCGCGCTATTGATCAAAGATGGACGCATCGCCAGCGCGTGTCATTTGAGTTGGCTAGCACGGTGTTGTTGACCACCTGATGGCGATCGTGTGACGCGGGCACAGCCGCAGACGCGGCGCTCTGCTGTGTGCACGCGCGCCAAGGTGCGGGGCCTAGCCGCCTACAGTGTCGTGACCGTTCTTGCCGCCGCAACCGCATCCACCGCTGTGGGCGCCAGGGCCGCTTCCGCCGCATCCGCCGGCGTGGTGATGACGTACTTCTTGTTGCCCGCCGCAGCACGGTTTTTCGGCGACCGGCTTGCCAACCAGACGCTTCAGCGCTGCACCCAAGGAGTGTGCTGCTTTGCAGGGAATGCCGTGGGTTACACGACATACTTTCTCGTGGAAGGAGGGCGCAGCGTCGGCGCTTGCCGGCTGGTGATCACACATGCTTACCTCGTCAAGGGTTTGTCGGGATTGGGGGCGCCTTATCACGCGGGGAACAACGCCAGCGCGCGTGTCGTGCTCTGCTGCAGCCATGTACTGCGGGTTTGATCAGAACTACCGATCACCGGCTCAAAATTGATGCGTTCGACCCGATCGATACCGCAGAAGCCCCACACGCAGCGTTTCCAGAGGTTGTCGAGTGGATCGCCGTAGCGTTCTAGTTCAGCTTCTCGCGGCGTGTTGGATGTGGTCACGACGAGGGCGGCGCGTGCCTTCAGTTGGCCGATCACGATGCCTTCGCCGCGCGCGTTGGTGCCGAAACGGTATGCCTCGCCCGGTCTGAGTACGCGATCGAGCCAGCCCTTGAGAATTGCGGGCGGCTGGCCCCACCAGTTCGGATGCACGACGACAATGCCGTCCGCCGCAAGTACAGCGTCCGCGTGGTCGCGGATCGCGGGTGGTGCGACATTGCCGCGCCCCAACTCGTCATCGGTGAAGTTGGGGTCGAAGCGCTCGGCGCAGAGATCGCGCAGGGTGACCCTGTGGCCCACCTCGGCCAACGCCGCCGCAATCCCGTGCGCAATGCCGTGGTTGAAGCTGCCGACGCGCGGGTGGGCAAGAATGACCAGGATGTTCATGGCTTACGGTTGCGTGTCAGCAGCACTCGATTTCGATCTGATCGAGCAGGGCGAGCGCCGCTGTGTCGTCATGCATTTCGAGCTGCTCGCGCAGAATGTTCAGGTGTGCGTGGATCAGGAAGAGCGCGTCGTGCGACGGGCCCGTTTCCGCTGCGAGCTTGCGCGCGAATAGTTGCCAGAAGCCGTTGGTGCGAGCGGGGTCATCGATGTAACGACGCAGCAGCGCAACGAGGCGCTGCGCCTGGCCGTTGCAGTCGAGCCCGACGAAGCTGCAGTAGCGGTCGCGCGTCTCGCGCCCGGCGCCTTGCGCGGATTTCGGCTCAGTCTTCATCGTCGGTGAGGGCGATCGCGACGCCGCTGGCGCTATCCGCACTGCTGGTGAGCGCAGCGCAGTGGCCACTGGTGTTGATGCCGTAGAGCGCGAAGCCCTCGCCGCTTGCCATGGGTTGCAGGCGTGACGGAATGTCGTTGTCGCTACACAGCGTGAACGGCGTGCCAGGGAAGGCGTCGCGCAAGGCTGCATCGACGCCGGGCTGATGCACTCGGCCATGTGCCAGCGCATCGCAGACCTGTTTGAGAAAGTCTGCGCTGATCATGCGTGCTCGCTCGCTGTTACGAGGCGTTCGAATGAGGGCGGGGTGACGCCCATCACCCGCGCCAGCCACGGCGGCGGATTCGCGAGCGAGGTTTGAAGGCGCAGCGCACTGTCGCGCGCAGGCCCGGGGGTGGGGATTTTCACCGGATGCACGTTGGCGCGGATTACCTTGGCGGCAGCGGGGCCGCCGATCGATTGTACGTACAGCACATCGCAATCGGCGATGAGGGCGGCGCGGGCGACGTTCTTGTCTTCGGCGTGGTCGGCCTCCAGCGTCGGGCGCACATCGATCAAGCGCAGCGCATCGGCTGAAACCTGGTAGATCAGGAAGCGTTCGCAGGAGCCGAAGTGCCCATCCAGCATCTCGCCATGGTTAGAGGCGCACGCGAGCCGCACGGAGCGCGGCATGTCGCCTTCGGCATAGGGATCAATGGTCGGCAGTTCGCTGCCGGTGACGCCTTGGCCCCACAGCAGGCGTACGGCTGTCTTGAGATCTTCTTTCTCAGCGACACAAATGCCGCCGTCTCCGTCCATTGCTTCGCGCAGCAGCTCCACCGAGCAGCCGGCGAGTTTGGTTTCCGACAGGGGCAGGCCGAGCTTCGCGGCGAGGGCGAGCGTCAGCTCGCGCGGACTGACTTCGAGCGCTCTAGCCGCCAGACCAATGCGCAGCGCGGCTTCACGCGTGATCGAGGTGTTCATTGCGGGCTCCTGGCTTGTGGATACGGGGGCAAAGACGCCAGTGCGCGCACCTGCTGCGCGATACCGGCGCCGCTGGTCAGATGTAGACGATGCAGGCGTCGCCCGAGGCGCAGGTCGCCTGGCAGCGCGGCCCCTCGTCGTGGTCTTCGCATTCGTTGCAGGTGTCGGCCTTGATCTTGACGATGCCGCCTTTGTCGAAGATCGAGTTTGTCGGGCAGACTTTGATGCAGTCGCCGCAGCTACTGCATTCGGCGACGATGATTTTCATTGCCATGATGGTTCTCCTTGCTACTCGACGCAGTCTACGCGCCGTGCCCGAAGGGAGATGGGCAGCCGCGCGGGGGCGGGAATCGGATCGATGAAGTAGACGCCCCCGTTACCGAGCCGGATCTCGCCACCCCACTTCTCCGGGGTGTCGAATTCGATCGAGGTGATGCGGTCTTCGATGTCGCGCTTGGGCAGGTAGAACGACAGTCCGCCGTCCGCCGCCTTGCGCACCATGATGTTGGCCATGTGTCGGCTCCGGGTTTCGAGTGGGCGTGCCGCCGGTGATGTAGTGGCGGCACGCCCTGCTCGGTTGCGCGCTGTGCGATTAGCGGACGATGTCGAAGTTGTAGTCGGTGTGATTCATGAACTTCGTCTTCTCGTCCAGCCGTTCCAGCACGGCGTTGGTTAGCGTGGTGACGAGGTACATACCGCCCTCGTAGCCCAGCGTCGTCATGCGGTGCAGGTGGTGGCGATCGAAGATCGGGAAGCCCAGTCGGATCAGCGGCACTTCGAACTCCGGGCCCTTGTAGAGCGTGTCGCGCTGGATCGTCTTGCCGTAGGTGCTGCCGACGATGAAGTCCGGCTTGTCGGTGAAGCACAGGCTGCGCATATGCCACAGGTCGCATCCCGGATACAGCTTGGCATGCACACCGTAGGGCGAGGATTCGAGCAGCTTCTTCATCGCCTTTTCCCAGCGCTTGTTGCTGTTGTTGCAGACGATGTGGGTCGGCTCCACACCCAGCTCCAGCAGCACCTTGGTGAGGCCCAGCAGGAAGTCGGGGTCGCCGAACAGCGCCATCTTCTTGCCGTGCAGCCAGGCGTGCGAGTCGGTCATCATGTCGACCAGGCGGCCACGTTCCTTGAGCAGCGACTCAGGGATCGGCTTGCCGGTGACTTCGGACACCTTCATCAGGAACTCGTCGGTCCACTCGACACCCATCGGGATGTTGAGCTTCGGCACTTCGTGGTTCCAGGTGCCCTCGATGAACTTCTTGCTCTTCTCGAGCGAAGTCGGCTGCAGCATCAGCGTCGTGATGGCGTTCGGCGCGTCCTTCACTTCGTCGATCGTCGTGCCGCCGGCGTACATCTGGTATTCGCCGTTGGCCGGGGTGTCGAGCACTTCTTCCGGATCGCACAGGAAGGTGTAGTCGACATCCATCTCCTTGAGCATCCGCTTGATCACGCGGTAGTTGCCCAGGTAGGTCTCGAAGCCCGGCACGATGTTGATCTTCTTGTTGCTGCCGACCACCTTGCCGTCCATCGTCGTCTGCGTGAAGTAGCTGACGATGCCTTCGAACATGTTGTCCCAGCCGGTGATGTGCGAGCCGACGAAGGAGGGCGTGTTTGCGTAGGGGATCGGGAAGTCCTTCTCGACGTGGCCTTCCTTGCGGGCGTTGCCGATGAAGGCGCCCAAGTCATCACCGATGACTTCGGCGATGCAGGTGGTGCACACCGCGATCATCTTTGCGTCGTACAGCTTCGTCGCGTTCTGCAGGCCTTCATGCACGTTCTTCTGGCCGCCGAACACCGCAGCATCTTCCGTCATCGAGTCGGCGATGAAGGCAATCGGCTCTTTGAAGTGGCGGTTGAAGTAGGTGCGGAAGTACGCCACACAGCCTTGCGAGCCGTGGATGTACACCATGGTCTTCTCGAAACCCATGCCGCACAGGGCGCCGCCGAGCGGCTGGCAGACCTTGGCCGGGTTGATCGTCAGCGCTTCGCGCTTGAAGTTCAGATCCTGGTACTCCTGGGTGGTCGTCCAGGCGAAGGTCTCGGCGATCTTTTCCTTCGAGATCGTTTCTTCAAACTGCTCGCGTTTGTTCTTGATGAGTTCGCGGTACTCCGGCTCGTTGAAGAGCGGGAAACACGGTTTTGTATCTTCGACGGTTTGCATCTTGCATCTCCTTGCCCGGCCAGCTAGCTGTGGACGCGGGTGAAGCTTGATCGGCCGCGTGGCGTTGGCCACACGTGCTCAGATGGACTCTCAGGAAGCCGGGCTTGTGTGCTGCCGGGCGGAATCCGGGGCAGGGGAGCCCCCCGGATTCCGCCGCAACGCTAGCGCGCGGCTTCAGGCAGCCTTGAGGTCGTCAGCGCTGGCCTCTTCCTTGAGCCACGGCGCCTTGAGCATTCCCCAGCACGGGTTATTCACGGTCATGTCCATGTCGCGGGCGAACACCGCGAAGCCGTCGAAGCCGTGGTACGGGCCGGAGTAGTCCCATGAATGCAGCTGGCGGAAGGGCACGCCCATCTTGTGGAAGGCGTACTTCTCCTTGATGCCGGAGCCAATCAGATCGGGCTTGAGCTTGCGAACGAACTCTTCGAACTCGTAGCCGGTCACGTCGTCGTAGATGAGGGTGGCGTCCTTCATCTCTTTCATCGTGCGGTCGTAGTCGTCGTTGTGCGCGAACTCGTAACCAGCGCCGATTACTTCCATGCCCAGATCTTCATAGGCACCGATGGTGTGGCGCGGGCGCAGGCCGCCGACGTACAGCATCACCTTCTTGCCCTGCAGGCGCGGCTTGTACTTCGCGATGATCGCGTTCATCGCCGGCGTGTATTTCTCGATCACGCGTTCGGCGCCTTCCTTGATCGTGTCGTCGAAATGCGAGGCGATGTCACGCAGGCTCTCGGCGATCTTGCTCGGGCCGAAGAAGTTGTATTCGAGCCAGGGAATGCCGTACTTCTCTTCCATGTGCCGCGCGATGTAGTTCATCGAGCGATAGCAGTGCAGCAGGTTCAGCTTCACCTTCGGCGTGTTTTCCATCTCCGCCAGGGTGCCGTCACCCGACCACTGTGCCACGACACGCAGGCCCATCTCTTCGAGCAGGATGCGCGAAGCCCACGCGTCGCCACCGATGTTGTAGTCACCCAGAATCGCCACGTCGTAGGGCGTGCTCTCGAACGCCTGATCGTCGCGGTTCGAGATGATCCAGTCGCGCACCGCGTCGTTCGCGATGTGGTGACCCAGCGATTGCGACACACCGCGGAAACCCTCGCAGCGCACCGGGATGATCGTCTTGCCGATCTCTGCCGCCTTCTTCTTCGACACCGCTTCGATGTCGTCACCGATTAGGCCGACCGGGCACTCCGACTGCACCGAAATCCCCTTCGACAGCGGGAAGAGGCCTTCCAGCTCGTCGATCAGCTTGGCGAGCTTCTTGTCGCCACCGAAGACGATGTCCTTCTCCTGGAAGTCAGAGGTGAAGTTGATGTCGCAGAAGGAGTCCACACCCGAGGTGCCTGCATAGTAGTTGCGGCGGCCACCGCGCGAGTACGCGCCGCAGCCCACCGGGCCGTGCGAGATGTCGATGATGTCCTTGATCGGGCCCCACACCACGCCCTTCGAACCGGCGTAGGCGCAGCCCCGCTGCGTCATCACGCCAGGCACCGACTTGCGGTTCGAGGTGATGCACTTCTTCGATTGCTCGATGGTCTTGTCGTTCACCATCAAGTGCTTGGCGCGGTCCTTCTTCGCCTTCTCGGGGTAGACCTCAAGCACCTCTTCAATGAGGGCCTGGGCCGCTTCGCGGGTCAGTTCAGTCATTACGTTCTCCCTGCGCCGGCCCCTAGCCGGGCACGGCGCACTGGTTCAATCGCTGGGTCGTGAAGTGGCTGAATCAGGCAGCGAGTTCGGCAGCGGTCTTGCCGACGACTTTCTCGTCTTCCACTTCCATGATCCCGAACTCCATCAGCAGCTCTTCGAGCTCTTCCATTTCGAGCGGATTGGGGATCACGAACTTCTTGTTCTCGACGATCTTGCGGGCGAGCTCGCGGTACTCGTCGGCCTGCTTGGCGGTCGGGTCATATTCGATGACCGTCATGCGGCGGATCTCGGCGTGCTGCACCACGTTGTCGCGCGGCACGAAGTGGATCATCTGGGTGCCGATTTTCTCCGCCAGCGCTACGATCAGCTCGTCTTCGCGGTCGGTCTTGCGGCTGTTGCAGATCAGGCCTGCAAGGCGAACTCCACCCGAATTGGCGTACTTCACAATGCCCTTCGAGATGTTGTTGGCGGCGTACATCGCCATCATCTCGCCCGACACCACGATGTAGATTTCCTGCGCCTTACCTTCGCGGATCGGCATCGCGAAGCCACCGCACACTACGTCGCCCAGCACGTCGTAGAAGACGAAGTCGAGGTCGTCCGAGTAGGCACCTTCCTCTTCAAGGAAGTTGATCGCGGTGATCACACCGCGGCCGGCACAGCCAACGCCCGGCTCCGGGCCACCGGACTCGGCACACTTGATGCCCTTGAAGCCGATCTGCAGCACATCTTCCAGTTCGAGGTCCTCCACCGAACCGGCATCCGCTGCAAGCTGCATCACGGTGTTTTGCATCTTCGCGTGCAGGATCAGGCGGGTGGAGTCGGCCTTCGGATCGCAGCCGACGATCATCACCTTCTTGCCGGCCTCGGCCAGCGCGGCGACGAGGTTCTGCGTGGTGGTCGACTTGCCGATGCCACCCTTGCCGTAAATCGCGCATTGACGGAGCTTTGACATGGTGCTTCTCCTTGAGGGAAACGTTGTTCGGGTCAGGCACAGGCGTTGCGTGGAAGCGGGCAGCACCGCACTGACGACTCGAACAGCAAATCGCAATGCGCGTGCCAGGCTGGCAGAAATGCCAGCAAACCCAATGGCGACAAGGAGATACGGTGGGCACGAGCGGCGATGACGGAGGGGCGGCATGCGACAAAGCACGGCTGCAGTGTCGGGATGGCGACAAGGCTTGCGACAATCCGACGCTGCCCTCGTGGGCACGCCTGTCGATCAACCGATGCAATCTGCCCGCCGTGATTCTGGGGAGCTACACCTATCAACAGCACCCATCACCGTTGGTGCTCGATGGCGTGCTGGAGCTGCATTGCGACTTCTTTGCCCTGCTGGACGCCGAAGCATCCGAGGCCGTGCGCCTGCAGCTTTTCTACGATTACATGAGCGTCAGTTTCCGACTCGACGCACTGGAAGACGCCGGCTACTCGGCCAGCATTTCAAGGAAGAGAGGCCGCCTCAACTATCTGAAGCTGATCCGCGGGTGGCACTTCAATTCAGACAGCGTGGAGGGCGCGGTACTCAAGGCCTGGGTTGAATCTCGCTTCGGCCTGCTGCCGCGTCATCACCGCGCACCAATCCGCGACTTTTCGGGCGAGGCTTATCGCCTGTATCTCGAACAACGCGCCGCGGGTCTCTACAACACCAACGCGCTCGAGGCGCAGCTCGACCTTGTCTACACCTGGACGCAGTACGAACTGAAACGGCGTTATCCGGACACGACCCACTTCACGCTGTTCCGCGGCCTCAACCGTTGGGAAGCGCATGAATTGCTCGGCGCGCACGCGGCGGAGTCGCTCGTGCTCCTCAACAATGTCAACTCATTCACGTTCGAGCGCGAGCGCGCCGAAGAATTCGGCGACAGCGTGGTCCGCACCAAGGTGCCCTTACCTCGAATCTTCTGCCTCGCCCGCTTCATGGCGGAGCGGCTGCAAGGCGAGGACGAGGTGCTCGCGATAGGCGGGGTGTACGGCGTCGGGAGTGCTCGCTAGCTTCTGCTAGACCGGGTCACCGCGGATCGGGTTGAGTTTGCGAGTGAGGTTGTGGACGCCTATGCGCGCGCTGCCGGCGAGCACTTGTCGTTGGAAGCGGTCTCAACTTGGTTGGAGCGAAACCGGCCAACGGCGTCGTCTGTGGAAACAGCATGAGTCGTCCAAACCGTGTGATTCGCGCATCCCAATCCTGCCGTGGGGTCTCGTCAACGCCCATCTAGTTGTCGGGCGCACGGCGCTGTACTCGTGGACGCTGGTCTGCCCGGTAGCGAAAGGGCTGTAGCAACGGCGCTCGCTGGCTGCAAACGCGGTTGGAGCCGCATCAAGTTGATTGTCGTCACGCGCGCGCACATCGACCACGCTGGCAACGCCGCGCGACGGCGGGCGCTGAGTGGGGCGCCGATATGCGCGCATTAAGGCGACTTGGATTACTACATGCGGCGAGCGCCAATGACTTCCCATGTAACCGGGGTCTTTGGGCGACTGTTCTTCAGCACGGGGCTGATCGAGCGCGCGTGTCAGCCATTTGAGCCAGACTTTCTCTTCGACGGCGCACAGCAGTTTGACTTGGCATCCTACGGTGTGTCGGGTTGGATACTTCCGCCACCGGGCCACACCCATGGCTCTCTTTGTATCGCGCTCGACGATGGCCAAGCGTTGGTGGGTGATTTGCTGTCCTTCGAGATTTTGCTCGGTGGAGTCGCCCTCACGGGACGCGCCAAACGCCCACCGTTTGAGCACAACCCGGCGCTAGTTGCCGTCGCACTTGAACGCCTTGCCGCTGCCTGCGCGACCAACTTCTACATGGGTTACGGAGGCCCGTTGCCACGGGGCGAAGTGTTGCGGCGCGCTCGCAACTTACGCCGCGGATTTTTGCAGACGGGGCCTCGACCCTGACGCTGCCGCCGCAACGCGAGCCAGCTCGTGTTTCTTTGAGCGGCTCTCCGGATTGGTGCGATGCCTTAGCGGGAGCGAGCGGCGGGATCCGTTATCAGTGTTGAGCGATCCGGTGCAAGTGGTGAGGCGAGGACAGGTTCTTTGGCTTCGTAGCCTCTCGTTTGGTCGAAGCAACACGTTCAGACAAGCTGAGCTTGCGTCCAGGTGGAGGCCGCTCGCTTATAAGGTTGCCATTGACAACGTTGTTGTTGCACTCCAAACTACGACGTATTGTAGTCATTGACAACAGATTCATATGCCTCAAGCCGGCCCCTTGCTGCGGGAGATCTCTCGCCTTTATGTGCGTGCTCAGCGGAACGAAGTCGCGTGCTGCGGTAATACGACGGCCCAGTGCCACATCTTGACCGAGCTGTCGCGGAGCCAACCAATCTCGCAGGCGGAGCTCGTTGCGCAACTCCAACTGGAGAAAGCGTGGGTCAGTCGCACCGTGGAGAAACTCGTCGGGGAGGGGCTTGTTTCCAAGGAGCCCCATCCTAGTGATGCGCGCACATGGCTTCTCAGCCTCACCGATGCGGGAGTCGAACGCGCCGCGGCGCTCGAACAAACGCTCAATCGCCACGCGTCTAGCCTTCTGACAACACTGCCGGAAGGGGAGCGCAAGGCTGTGACGGAGGCACTGGGCACCGTTTTACGAGTGCTGCGGCACGAACTATCTCCCTCGATATCCGCGAAGAAAGGCAGGAGCCGGTCATGCAAGTAGCTGGGGTCTCGTTGCGTTCCATGATCGAAAGCGATTGGCCGGCTGTAGCCGATCTTCTCCACAGCTGTCACTTGCCGCTGGAAGGCGCACGCGACCATCTTCAGGATTTCGTCGTGGCCGTTTGGGCTGGCGATATCGTAGGCGTCGCCGGCTTGGAGTGTTGGGGCAAAGTTGGGCTACTGCGGTCGGTTGCGGTGCTGGCGAGGCACAGAGGAGCAGGGATCGCACGACAACTCATTGATCGCGTTTGCGCGCACGCTCGCAGCCGCGGGTTGTCCGATTTGTATCTGCTAACGACGTCTGCCGCGGACTACTTCAGTCGTCTGGCGTTCGCACAGATACAACGCCGAGACGCTCCTTCTGCGCTCCTCGCATCAGTGCAATTTCAGGGTGTCTGTCCCTGTTCAGCGTTGTTGCTGCATCGCCCTTTGAACGGCAGCGATGACATGACTCCGTTTGCCGAACACCTTACGGCAAAGGGGCTGCGCGTCGCACGGGCTTCGGATGCTGGCGCTGTTGCCGCGATATATCGTCCCGTCGTTGAGCGCACGACCATTTCGTTTGAACTGACACCGCCCTCCGAAGAGGAAATGCGTCAGCGCATCACTTCCGTCTTGCCGCAACTCCCTTGGCTCGTTAGTGAAGACGAGAACGGCAAGGTTAATGGCTATTCGTATGCAAGCAGACACCGCGAACGGGCTGCCTACCAATGGTCGGTCGATACGACGGTCTATGTGCGGGAAGACTCGCGCGGCAAGGGCGTCGGTAAGCGGCTTTACGCAGCGCTGCTTCATATCCTCAAGGATCTGGGCTACGTACAAGCTTATGCGGGCATCGCACTACCTAACGCCGCTAGCGTAGGGGTGCATGAATCGGTTGGGTTTCTGCCGGTTGGCATTTACCGGAATGCCGGCTTCAAGCACGGAGATTGGCGCGACGTCGGCTGGTGGCAATGCGCACTACAAGCGCCACCGACCGATCCGCGAGCTCCTGCGACGTTCTCGGGCTGGGCCGGAGCGTAGGCCGGTATCAAACGACAAGGCATCCGAAGGGGGCAGGATCCTGTAGAACGGCACGTTTTTGAAAGTACGTGTTCGGCACAGGTCTGCTCCGACTTAAGCGCTTTCTGCGTCCTCGGTAGGGTTCGCTATCCGATGCTCAACGGCAGCGTCCTCTGTTTTTGGACGGAGCTGGATGGTGCAGGGACATAACTACCGGGTTGTGGCGGCACAGTCCTGTGCCAGTTGCTGCGCAGCGACGAAACCTTCAATCCGGTCGCCCATCGAGTCGAACAGTGCCTCGGATTTGATGTGGCGCGCCCGAATTACAAACGGTTCGTCGGTCTGAAGCTGGGTGACCAGCTTGGCGGAATCCTTTGCACCGAAACGTAGCGTACCGTTTGGGTTCAAACGCACATCGGATAGGAAGGCTTGGCCTTTGATGTTGATACCGACGCCGTTGGTATTGGCGCTGAACGGCATCGAGGGGGTGCCGGGTTCCGCAGCTGATACCAGCTCGGCAATCGCACCATCCTTCGTGTACTCGACTCGCAAGCGCGCCACCGCGATCGGGCGGTAGCGCGAGCCAAACCCGATCGACGGCGACTGAACGAAGCAGGCTGGCTTGCCTTCGCTGTCATTGCGTTTTTCAAACACCCAAGCCGAGCCCTGTTGCCCGCCCCGCACATGTTCCGTTTTCGCATCCGGCGCGCAGGGGATGTCCTGGAACACCGTTCGACCGTCCGCCATCTTGCACTTGTAGGTGGTGGCATAGGCAAGTGGTGACGTTGCGAGCAGCAGGCAGGCGATGAGGGCGCGGTTTTTCATGAAGGTTTGTGCCGGGTAGAGTCGGTTGCCATGTGGATTGTAAGGCCTCGCCGGGTTTCGCCCCGACCAAGTCTTCATTAAAGAATATCAATTGCCATGCGACCGAATCGGCGCATCATGTCGCCCGCTGCGGCCCAGGCGGCCGACGAGAACACAGGAGGTTTGAAGCATGCGTATCGAACAGGATCTGAAGCTGGATTTCAAGGACGTATTGATCCGGCCCAAGCGCTCGACGCTGGCATCGCGGTCGGAGGTGGATATTTCGCGTGAGTACGCCTTCCTGCATTCGGGGCGAAAGTACCGTGGCGTGCCGATCATCGCGGCCAACATGGACGTCACCGGCACCTTTGAAATGGCGCAAGCGCTCGACAAGCAAATGCTCGCCACGGCGCTGCATAAGCACTACGAGGAAGACGCCCTCGTCGCGCATTTCAGTGCGCTGCCGGACGAGGCGACGCGCTTTTACTCGATGGGTATCGGGGCTGCTGACATGGCGAAGTTCCGCCGTGTGATGGAGCGCGCAGGGCCGGCGATCAAGCATGTGTGCATTGACGTCGCGAACGGCTATACCAAGGCCTTCGTCGATTTCATCCACTCGCTGCGTGAAAGCTACCCGGCGCTAACGATCATGGCCGGCAACGTGGTGACGGGCGAGATGACCGAAGAGCTCGTGCTGGGTGGGGCTGACATCGTCAAGGTCGGCATCGGTCCCGGCTCGGTCTGCACCACGCGCAAGATGACGGGCGTTGGCTACCCGCAACTCTCGGCAATCATCGAATGTGCGGATGCGGCGCACGGACTCGGCGGGCTGATTTGTGCCGATGGCGGCTGCACGATCCCCGGCGACGTGGCCAAGGCCTTCGGCGGCGGCGCGGACTTCGTGATGCTGGGCGGTATGCTGGCCGGGCACGACGAATGTGGCGGCCAGCTTGAAGAGGTCGACGGCGTACGCAAGATGCGC
Source organism: uncultured Uliginosibacterium sp. (assembly GCA_945957295.1). Classification (GTDB taxonomy): domain Bacteria; phylum Pseudomonadota; class Gammaproteobacteria; order Burkholderiales; family Rhodocyclaceae; genus Niveibacterium. The sequence continues at coordinate 4,671 of CAMFLH010000043.1, read as the reverse complement.
TTCTATGGCATGAGCTCACGCACCGCGATGCAGAAATACGCGGGTGGCGTGGCCGAATACCGCGCCTCGGAAGGCAAGGAAGTCTTGATCGACTACCGTGGGCCGGTAGAAAACACCTTGCAGGACCTGCTTGGCGGCGTGCGTTCAGCCTGTACGTACGTGGGCGCCCGTAAGCTCAAGGAGCTTTCCAAGCGCACCACCTTCATTCGCGTCAGCCAGCAGATCAACGAGGTGTTCGGCAAGTCCTGATCGGTTTCAGATCGCCTCCGGCACCATGTTGATTGCGCCGCAGGGGCATTCTGCGGCGCACAGCCCGCAGCCCTTGCAGTAATCGAGGTTGATCCTGAAGCGTTTGCCGGGGCCGAGCTTGATCACCGCGTTGTCCGGGCACACACCGTAGCAGTTGTCGCACTCGAAGCAGTTGCCGCACGAGAGGCAGCGGCGCGCTTCAAACAATGCGGTATCGGCGTTCAAGCCGCTGACGACCTCGTCGAAAGTGGATTCGCGCCGCACCCGCTCGAGCTCTGGCTGCACCGAGCGCGGTGCATCGGTGTAGTACCAGGTGTTCAGGTGTTCAAACTGGGCGACGGGGTGCTTGTCGGCAACTGCGGGTACCTCGCCGCGCAACCAGGCATCGATGTGGCGTGCGGCTTTCTTGCCGTGCCCCAGCGCCACCGTCACCGTGCGCTCGGCGGGCACCATGTCGCCGCCGGCGAAGATGCCGGGGCAGGCGGTCATCATGTTCGGCCCCACGCCGACCACGCCATCCTTGAGCTGCAAGCCGGGCACATCGTCGAGCAGGGTGAGGTCGACATCCTGCCCGAGTGCCAGCACCAGAGAATCGGCTTCGATCTGCTCGAACTCGCCGGTCGGTTGCGGGAAGCCGGTGTCGTCCAGCATCATTTTCTCGATTGTGAATTGCTCGCGCGAGCCAGCATCGGCGCCCATCTTTATCGTCGATAGCCAGCGGAACATCACCCCTTCGTCGAGCGCTTCCTGCACCTCGGAATCATGTGCGGGCATCCGGTCGCGGGTGCGCCGGTAGATGATCACAGCCTCTTCGGCACCCAGGCGGCGTGCGGTGCGGGCAACGTCGATTGCCGTGTTGCCGCCGCCGTAAACCAGCACGCGGCGGCCGAGCAGGGGCTTCTCGCCGAGTTCGACGCTGCGCAGCACGCTTAGCGCGTCCATGATGCGGGCTGCTTCACCCGCGGGCAACCAGGCCCGCTTGGATACATGCGCGCCGACTGCCACGAAGGCCGCGTCAAAGCGGCCCTCATCACGCGCCTTCAACAAGTGATCGACCTTGGTGTTGAGCTTCAAGGTCACGCCGAGTTGCTCGATGCGGTGAATCTCCGCATCCAGTACCTCACGCGGCAGGCGATATTTCGGAATGCCGAAGCGCATCATGCCGCCCGCCATCGGGCCGGCTTCACGGATCTCGACCTGGTGGCCTAATCGCGCAAGGTGATAGGCGGCGGCTAGACCAGATGGGCCAGCACCGACCACCAGCACGCGCTTCCCACTGGGCGCGCGTCGCGCTTCAAATTGCCAGCCCTTCGCGATGGCTTCATCCCCGAGGAAACGTTCGACGGCATGGATGCTGACGGCGGAATCCAGCCGCGCGCGGTTGCAGGCGCTTTCGCAAGGGTGATAGCACACGCGGCCGGTGACGGCCGGCATCGGGTTGTCCCGCACCAGGGCACGCCAAGCCGCCTCGTACTGGCCGCTCTCGGCGTGGTACAGCCACGCCTGGATGTTCTCGCCGGTCGGGCACCCCTGGTTGCAGGGTGGCAGGTGGTCGACGTAGGTCGGGCGCGTAGTGCGCCAGCTGCCAGTGTGATTAGCCAGCGACGAACCGGGATCGAGCGTGATGGCAAAGGGTTTGTCCATGATCGGCTCCGCTCCTCAGGGCAGCAGCGCGTAACGCTTGATATTGCGATCGGCATGCGCCTGGATCTGCGCGATGCGCGCGGTATCCAGCTTCGGTTCGAACAGGTGCACAAAGCGCTTCTGCAGGCGCAGGAATTCATCCACCGGCACCCGGTGCCGGATCGTGCGCGCGTCGCTCACTTCACCGTTGCGTGCCTCGAAAATCGGGAACAGGCCGCTCTCGGTCGCCAGGCGTGCCAGCCGGATCGTGTCGTGTGACGCGGCGCCCCAGCCGAGCGGGCAGGGCACCAGCACATGGATGTAGCGCGCACCGCGGAGGTGGATGGCTTCTTCGACCTTGGCCTCCAGATCGCGAAGATCGGCCACGCTCGCCGTAGCGACGTAGGGAATCCGGTGCGCCATTGCGATTTCCGGCAGGAACTTGCCTTGCCCGAACTCGTTGCCCGGCGCCGTGCCCATCGCGGGCGTTGTGGCCGTGTGTGCTGCGGCCGGTGTGGCGGACGAGCGCTGCACGCCGGTGTTCATGTAGGCCTCGTTGTCGTAACAGATGTACAGCACGTCGTCGTTACGCTCGAACATGCCGGACAGGCAACCGAAGCCGATGTCGGTGGTGCCGCCATCGCCGCCTTGGGCCACCACTCGCACATTGCGCCGCCCCTTCACACGCAGTGCCGCAGCCACCCCGGTGGCGACCGCCGGTGCGTTGCCGAACAGCGAATGCATCCACGGCACCTGCCAGGAGGTTTCGGGGTAGGGCGTCGAGAACACTTCGAGGCAGCCGGTCGCGTTGACGACCACCATCTGCCGCTCGGTTGCGTGCATTGCGGCGTCCATCGCATAGCGCGCGCCGAGTGCTTCGCCGCAGCCCTGACAGGCGCGGTGGCCGGAGGTCAGTGAGTTCGCTCGAGCAACCGTTGCCTGCACGGTACGCTGGGCTTCGTCGAGCAGGCGGTTGCCTACGGTGTAGGTGCCGGTCTGGTAGAAACGGACAGATTGGAAACTCATGCTGCTCTCCTACTCGACGCGGATGCTGGCGCGGGCGATTTCCTGCACCATCCGGTTCGCCAGTGGGCCGCTGCGGCGTACCTCGCGCTCGTGCGCAAGCACGCGGTCGACCGCCCCCTGATCGAGATCGAGGAAACTGAGGCTTGCGAGGTCTCCCGCCAGCGCTGTGCGGAACAGCCGTTCGAGCGATACGGTCGTAATTGGACGGCCACCGAGGCCAGCAACGACGGTGTGCGTCGGAATGTGCAGCCCGGCCAGCGATTTGCGCAGCGAATCGGCCACGATGCCCCCTTGGCCGATCGCGAAACTGCGTTCGATCACGACAACGCGCTTGGCGTTCGTCAGCGCTTCACGCACCGCGTCGAGCGGGAAGGGCCGGAAGGTCTTGATGGCCAGCACGCCAATCGAGGCGCCTTCGCCACGCAAGCCATCAACCACGTCCTTGATGGTGCCGAGCACCGAACCGAGCGCGACGATTACCGTATCTACGCCCTCAACGTGGTACTCGGAAATCAGCCCACCGGCCTCGCGGCCGAAGCACTGGCTGAATTCCATCGCCAGCTCGGGAATCAGCTCCAGCGCCTGCAGCTGCCGCGCATGAGCGAGGTAGCGCACTTCGGTGAAGGCCTCGGGCCCGACCATTGCGCCAATCGAAACCGGGTCGTCTGGATCAAGGATCTGGCGCGGCTCGTAAGGTGGCAGGTAACTGTCGACCAGCGCCTGGCTCGGGATGTCGACACGCTCGTAGGCGTGGGTGAGGATGAAGCCATCCATGCACACCATCACCGGCAGCGATAGCGCCTCGGCGAGTTTGAAGGCCTGGATGTGCAGATCCAGCGCCTCCTGGTTGTTCTCGGCGAATAGTTGTAGCCAGCCGCTGTCGCGCAGCGCCATCGAATCGGAGTGATCGTTCCAGATGTTGATCGGCGCGCCGATCGCGCGGTTGGCGATCGTCATCACGATAGGCAGGCCGAGCCCGGACGCGTTGAACACCGCTTCGGCCATGAACAGCAAGCCTTGCGAAGCGGTGGCCGTATAGGCGCGAGCGCCGGCCGCTGAGGCGCCAATCGCGACCGATAACGCCGCGAACTCCGATTCCACATTGATGTATTCGCAGGGCGAAATGTCACCGGTACGCACCATCTCCGACAGCGCTTCCACGATGTGGGTTTGCGGCGAAATCGGGTAGGCGCAAATCACTTCGGGGCGGCACAGCGCCACCGCTTCGGCGACGGCCCGCGAACCTTCGATCTGTTTCAGCACGTGTAACTCCCTTGCGGCCCGGTCGGCCTGCTGGCAGTTCAGACTTCGGCGGGTTGTAGTGCCGCCAGCGATCGCGCGGTGGCGAAGGCATCGCTCGCGGCCGCGATGTTGGCCTCGGCGACGCGTGGGTTGAATTTCTCGCGGATGGCCGCGTGGATGGATTCGAGCCGCACCAGGCCGGTGATGGCCGCGAAACCCGCTAGCAACGGCACATTGGGCACCGGGCGACCGACATGCCGCAGCGCGATTTCAGTGGCCGGCATGGTGCAGAGATGTGCAGGCGGGAAGCGCTCGGCGACCGAGGCGAGGCCGAGTTCGTCGAAGCCGCAGCTGGAATTGATCAGGATGTAGCCGGTGCTGACCAGACCGGCGAATACATCAATCTGATGCAGCAGGGTCGGATCTTGAATGATCAGCGCGTCCGGTTTCATTACTGGTTCGCGGGAGCGGATCTCCTTCTTGTCAATGCGACAGAAGGCGACCACCGGAGCACCGGTGCGTTCGGAGCCA